>CATJSX010000074.1 GCA_949743265.1 uncultured Peptococcaceae bacterium | reverse complement strand
CGTAAATCATAAGAAATCTCCTTTGGGTAAATATTTGATACAGTTTAGAGCCACAGGTACTCCTTGCGATTGTAACCTCGTTCTAAATAAACCGTCATGCGGTAACTAACTGATTAACAACTATGCAAAGAGACTGTGGTTGTAGCCTTTCTAAAACCATCAAGTGGTAGGATCGATAAAACAATCCACAGTATCTCCAACAGTATAGCATACAGTCCTTGGAGAGGGACTATAAACACTACTACTTTATAATACGAGGGGATTTATATTATGGAAAGAAAAGCGTTAACCAAAAAAATGATTGTTTTGGGGGTAGATGGGTTTGAACCCAGTCTTGCCAAAAAATTTATGCAGATGGGTAAAATGCCCAATTTAAAAAAATTTGTTGAAGCTGGTTCTGCCAGAGAAGATTTGGTCCTTATGGGTTCTGTACCGACGGTTACACCGCCTATGTGGACAACTTTGGCTACGGGTGCTCATGCTTCAACGCATGGCATTACTGCATTTTTTAATCAGCATCCTGAAAAATTAGATACAGCTGTTTATGCACTGGATTCACGTCTTTGTCAAGCTGAACCATTGTGGAATGTTTTTGCTGAAAATGGTTTAAAGACGCTCGTTTGGCATTGGCCCGGCTCCTCATGGCCGCCAACCTCTGACAGTGAAAATTTGCATGTCGTTGATGGTACACAACCAACAGCAATCAATATGGGCACAGCAATTTGTGACTGGGAAAAATTAGGCATGGCGGCTGAATCAGTTTCCGAATTGCGTTTTTCTGCTCACGATGCGCCTTCTAGCGGCGTCAACGGTTGTGTGATTACAGATCTCGGCGACGATATTGCCGATGAAAATGCCGGCAAAGGCGCCGAATCGCTAAAAAGTATTTTGGGCGGCGGTAGAGAATTTACGTCTTTGGTTATGAGCGAAGCAGAAAATGAGATTGCGACATTAGGAAATATTACTGTTGACGTCTGCAATTCGCCTATTAAAGCGGCAATAAACTGGAATGATGCGCCAGTCGGCGCGAAAGAATTTACAATGCTTACTTCTGGTGGCTACACCAGACGCCCTTGTTTGATTCTGCCTAATGAAAACGGCATTTATGATCGCATTGCCATTTACAAAAGCAAAAAAGATACAGAACCTATTGTTACGATGAAAGCCAATGAATTTACCAGCAACGTTGTTGATGAAATTATTGATAAAGGTGTTATCAAAAACGCTAATCGTAACATGGAAATTTTGGAAATAGCTGCCGACGGTTCTTATCTTCGCTATTGGATGAGCAGCGCCTATGATATAACTAGTGATGCGGTATGGCATCCTAAATCGCTTTATCGTGATATTGTTCAAAATGTTGGCATTGTTCCGCCGGTAAGCACGCTTTCCGGCAGCAATCCAGAGCATGTCGAAAAAATATTACTCAAATCTCTGGATAATTATTGTCAATGGCAAGCTGACTGTCTGACCTATCTGATAAACGAACAACGTTATGATATGATTTTTTCACATTTGCACAACGTAGATAATGTAGGACATCTTTTCTGGCATTATGCTAAACACTTTGAAGAATGGAATAATGACGAAAAGTTTTATCAAGAAATGATTGGCTATATTTATGAACAAACAGACCGTTATTTAGGACGTTTTCTGCCTTATTTAGAACAAGAATGGACGGTAATTATTACTTCTGACCATGGACTTATCTGTGAAGATAATCATCCGCCGGTTTTAACCGAAGGTTGTGTTAGCATTCCAGTCATGCAAGAACTGGGCTACACTGTACTAAAAAAAGATGAAAACGGCAATGATTTGCGCGAAATTGATTGGAGCAAAACACGCGCTATTGCGATTCGCGGCGGCAATATTTATATTAACCTCAAGGGTCGTAATGCTACTGGTATTGTTGAAGAAAAAGATAAATATGACTTAGAGGCGCAAATCATTAGTGATTTATACAATTATCGTGATCCACACACGCATAAACGAGTGGTGGCAATGGCGCTCAGAAATCGCGACGCCGTTTTTATTGGTTTAGGCGGTGAAGGCTGCGGCGATATTTCTTTCTTTATGGAAGAAGGTTACAATTTGATTCATATGGATTCGTTGCCGACGCAGCGTGGTTATTTTGATACTTCGGTGTCTCCAATCTTTGTTGCAGCTGGTGCTGGCGTTAAAAAGGGCTTAATGCTTGAACGTGTTATTCGTCAAGTAGATGTAGCGCCTACAATGGCAGTTTTGGCAGGCGTTAGAATGCCCGCACAAAATGAAGGTTCTGTTTTGCATCAAATTCTGACGGAATCATTCTAAATCAATCTGTCTGGAGGGCAAATTTTTCTCGCCCTCCTCAACGAATTTTTAGGAGGGATTATTGATGAGCAGCGAAATCAATTTATCAACAAAATTATCACTCAAGCAGAAAATTTTTTGGCTGATTACTATTCTTCTGCCTGCCGCTATTCTTTTTATTCCTGAATCAGTTACTTTTACTTATCAAGTGAAATTGTTTTTATCATTGACGTGTTGCGCAATTTTGATGTTTGCTTTTGAATTATTAGATAATTTTGTGCCGGCTGTTTTGTTGCCGGTAGGTTACACGCTATGCCATGTCGTGCCTTCAACGGTAGCTTTTGCTCCATGGACTTCCAGTATTCCGTGGATGATGATTGGTTCTTTAATTTTTATCAACTGTGTGGAACGCATTGGTTTGTTGAAACGTGCTGCCTATTTTGTTGTTTTAAAAACTGGCGGCTCTTACAACGGCGTTATTTACGGTTTTATGGTTGCTGGTATCATCATCAATTTAGTGTTACCTGGTGCGCTAACCATTCCGCTAATTGCGTTAGCTTATGGCATTTGCATTGCTTTGGATTTAGGACGCAGCAAAACTTCTGCGGGTATTATGATTGGCGCCGCTATGGCTGCTATGTTACCAGCATATCTTTCCTATAATCCCATAGGAATTGGTATTGTCATGGGATTAGCAACGGAGTCGTTTGGCATTACTCTGTCTTGGATGCAAAATTTTCTGCATAATTTAATTTTTATTCCTTATTGTTTTCTTATGGCGTTTGTCGTTACCAAATTATTTAAACCTGATGTGTCTTTTCAAGGCAAAGATTATTTTGAACAAGAGTATCATGCTTTGGGCAAAATTGATTTTATGGAAAAGAAAGCGGCTGTTTTGACCATTTTGTTGGCTATCTTTTTAGTGACTGATTCTCTGCATCATTTAGATAAAAACTGGGGCTGGCTTTTTGCAGCTGTCGCTATTTTCCTTCCCGGCGTTAATATTGGCTTAAAAGAGGATATTGAAAAAATCAATCTGTCATTAGTAGTTTTTGTAGCTTCTTGTTTGACGATTGGCACAGTTTCCGGCGCTATCGGAATTGGACAAATTATTTCTGCTGCTGTTCTGCCTTTTATGCAGCAAAGTGGCTCGGTAGCATTGATTGCTATAGTTTGGCTAATCGCCGTCAGTTTTAATTTTTTGTTGACACCGTTAGCTGAAATGGCGGCGTTAACCGTACCTATTTTACAAATTACACAAGATATGGGCGTCAATCCTTATCCAGTTATTTATGCGTTTTTGCAAGGACTGGATCAGGTTATTTTTCCCTATGAATATTTCAACTATCTTTTCTTATTCTCGTTTGGTCTGATCTACAGCAAAGATTTCATGAAATTCTTTGCTGCTAAGATGGGAATCAATTTGCTTTACGTTATGGCGATTGCTGTTCCATATTGGTTTATCATTGGTTTATTGTAGCAAAAAAATAGCGCCAGCCAGTGTCAAGTGTATGCTGACTTTTTTATAAAGCTGTATTTGATTTTGGAAACACGCGCCAAGGTATCAAAAAGTAAAGCAAAACAGTTTGATTTATTTGCTATACTTTAGGAAGAAGCCGCAGAGTTAATACTCAATAGAGTACGATGGCTATTATTTCAAGGCGACATTTGGTTGTAGCAATAAAAAAAGCACCTTCAGAAATCACTCTGAAGGTGCTTTTTAACTGTTTGAATATAAAACCGTAACCTTTTTGGTTACGGTTTTGACGCTTAATGATTATTTTTAAATAAATGTTGAAATTTTTCCCAAAAACTTTTCGGCGGTTCAATGACGTTGGTTTCCGCTCCTTGTTCAGCATAATATTGGTATAAAGCGCGTTGACTGTCAGTATGTTCAGTCATTGCATTGCCAAAAAGCTGTTGGTATTTACCGTCAGCATCCATTTGACGCGCTTTGACGTCATCGCTGTCCAAAACATCTAAGATATGCATAATTTCCGCTTTAACTGTATCATCTAAGATTTCGCAAGCAACTTCTACGCGAAATTGCGTGTTGCGGCTCATCCAGTCAGCAGAACCGATATAAATTTTGCGGCGCTCGCCAACGCCGAAAACATAAATACGAGAGTGTTCTAAAAAGCGTCCTACGATACTTTTAACGGTAATATTGTCGCTAATGCCCGGTATACCAGCGCGAAAACAGCAAATGCCACGTACAAACATTTTGATTTTAACACCAGCCTGAGATGCTAGCAATAATTGGTCAATGAGTTCTTTGTCGCTAATAGCGTTGATCTTAATCATAATTTCTGCCGAGCCGCCCGCTTTAGCAATGGCTGTCTGTTCAGCGATCATATCTAATAAGCGGTTACGTAGCTGCAAAGGCGCTACTAAAAGATGATTGGATTCTTCCACAAAATTGCCTAATAAAAGAGCTTGAAAAACATTGAGCGCTTCTTTGGCGATAGCTTCATTAGCGGTAATAAGCGATAAGTCCGTATAAATTCTAGCGGTTTTTTCGTTATAATTTCCCGTACCGATTTGACAGATATAGGATAATTTTCCTTTATCCTTGCGGGTAATAACCATCAATTTGGAATGTACTTTGAAATGTTCTACGCCATAAATTACGGTGCAACCGGCTTCCTCCAGTTGCTTGGACCAATTGATGTTATTCTGTTCATCAAATCTGGCGCGGAGTTCAAACATAACCAAAACATCTTTGCCATTCTCAGCGGCTTTGATCAAAGAAGAAACCAATTTGCTGTTGGAAGCAACGCGATAAAGTGTAATTTTGATGGATACTACCAATGGATCCATTGCAGCTTCTTCAACTAAGTCTAAAAAAGGTTTGATGCTTTGAAATGGCAGAGATAAAAGCATGTCGCCTTGTTTGGTAATACGTTCAATCATTGATGGTCCGTTAAATGACAGTACCGGCGGTAAAGCGTCATAGTATAGATTTTCATGGTGCTGTTCCAATTTTTCGGTCAGCGGATAGATAAAAGATAAGTCCAATGGCTGTCCTTCAATGACTACTTCACGTTCGGTAAGATCTAATTTTTTGCATAAGTATTTGAGCAATTCTGGTTCTAAAGCGCCTGAAAGTTGCAGGCGAACAGCTGTGGAACGGCGGCGTTTTTTGAGCAATCGTTCCATTTCATCACGCCAATCAATATCTTCATCATACAACCCTTCGTTGATATTGATGTCGCCATTACGTGTAACACGCATGACGAATTTGCTTTGAATTTTGTATTTGCTGAATATATTATCAGCAAAATGAGCGATAATATCCTCTACTAATACGAAGCGATAGCCCACGCCTTCTGGTCCCGGAAACGTAAATAAGCGTGAAAAAACGTCGCTAACCGGAATAACACCAAATTGTATTTTGTCTTTTGCTGTTTTAAAATGAAGTCCTACATACAATTTTTCATTAATAAAAAAAGGAAAGGGGTGTTGCTTGTCAACGATTTGTGGTGATAATAATGGTCGCAATTCGTCATTATAATATTTGGTAACAATTTCCCGTTCATAATCATCCATTTGTTCACAATTTATTTGTTGTACATTATAGTCGCGTAGCTGCGCAACGATATCAGTATAAGCGCAGCAAAGACGACCGGAAAGTATCTTAACTAAACGAAAAATACCATCTAATTGATCTTGCGGTGTTAGATTAGTTTTGCTATCCCATGCCGTTTCTCCCAACAACAAACTGTCAAACAAAGTGCCTACTCTGATCATCATAAATTCGTCAAGATTAGAACCATAGATTGATACAAATCGCAGTCGCTCCATTAACGGTACGCGCTGATCTTCAGCTTCTTCTAATACTCGCTCATTAAATTTTAACCAACTGATTTCACGATTGACATAAATATTGCTGTTTTCGATGCTCATTGTGTTGATCTTCCTTTCGGTTTATCACGTTTTCTAGCAGATATCCCTCACGAATCCCTTGACGAATGATACAAAGTTTTTTGACGCCGATATGTTTCATGATCACTTTGATAATGATCAAGCCTGGGATAATGGTACAGAGCCTTTCGGGAATAATGCGATTTAGGATTTTCAGACCGTTTAATCCTAAATCTGTAATGGTTTCTTCCAATTGATACAGATCGGTTAAACTAAGGATATAGTTATCTGAGCCTTTGTCAACGCCCAAAAGTTTTCTGTGCAGCTTCATCAGCGCTCTGGCTGTGCCGCCCATACCGTAAATGATATCTGGTTTTTCTAAACTAAAAGCGCCGTCGTCTTTTAAATAATTTTTGACTGTTTTTTCAATGGCATTGCGTTCTTTAGTATTGGGAAAAACACCGCTAACACAACTGTTATACAGCCGCAAACAGCCGATAGGATGACTGACGCTTTTTCTTAATACGTCGTCTTTATAATAAAATATTTGCCCGCTGCCGCCGCCCAAATCAAAACCTAGAGCTTCGGTCAACTTAATGCTGTCTTTTAAACCTATATAATCAAAGTATGCTTCTGCACAGCCGCTAATGACTTCAATTTTTATGCCTAATGATTTTTCGACAGCAGATAAAACGGCAGTTTGATTATGGATATTTCTTAAAGATGACGTTGCAAAATAAAAAATTTCTTCGCAATCTAAAAGCTGACATAAATTTTCAAAGTAAGCTAGAGTATCAATCAGCTTATCAACGCCTTCTTGAGATAGATTACCGTTTTCGGTATAACTAATAATTTCGGCGTATGATTTTTCATTAAGCACCTCCTGATAATTGGTGACACCAACATCGTAGATCACCGCACGGATTGTATTGGATCCTATATCAATAATTCCACACCGCATGCCAAACTCCTTCCTTTTTATAAAAAAAATCTATACTTTATTGCTATAACAAGTCTTTTTATAGACATTTAGTGAAAAAAATACTATTTATTGTCAAAAATAATCGTTTAATTGTTGATGATGTTACGCAAAATATCAACAAAAAACATAATGCTTCATCAAAAACTCAGAAATTGTGTGCGTATCGTTTGCTAAAATAACTTTGTAATTTTTGTTGTGAGTTTAGCCTTATTGTTTGAAATAAAAGTGTCGTTTATACTGATTTTTTAGCCAGACCGTATTTAAAGCTGTTTTTTATTATGAGGTAAATACACAGCGCTAAATAAAAAACATAGCGAGTCTGTTTTGACTAAATTTGGTGTGGATACCTTGTAAAATTTGTATCTGTTAAACATTTGCCGCAATGCCATTCATTTTGAGGCTAATATTTTTTCATAACAATAAAATGCTGCTAGCTCTGGCAAAAAATAAACTTCTCCGCGTTTAACAAAACCTTGTCGTAAAATTAAATGTTTCATTTTGTCGTTGCAGTGGTAGGTATCGGTTTTGAGTACATCGAATCCGCGCTTTTTGGCTTCGTTTTCTGCAAAAACAAATAATTCTTGCGCCAGCCCCTGCCGTCTGAAGCGCGGTGAAACAGCCATACGATGAATGACCAACGCCGGTTTTTGGCTTTGCCAAGCCACTGTTTGATATTCTGGCGCTTCTTCATCGTTTAAACACATAATCGCTGCGATTTGTCGTTCTTTTTTAATCAGATATAATGCGTTTTGCGCAATATCGCTGGCAAAATCTGTTTCAGTAGGATAATCCTCGCTCCATTGTTGATTGCCTTCTGCTTGCATTTCTGCTATCGTTTCTGTTACCAAAGCCATAATATCTTTTAGATCATCAATTTGTGCTGGTTGGATCATTTTTTCACTCCTCCAATTTTTCCCTATTATAGCATGTTCTTCTCAAATTTTCTTTTATTTATAATGATATTTTTAGGCGGCAATTTTTTCGCAAAAAAATACCGTCATAACAAGGCAATTCCAGATTTCAATAGAAAACCAATAGTTACTCAGATGTAAATAATTCATCCAAAAACATCAGCGATATACATATTAGCGGGTAAAATAAATAAAAAATATTGTTTTTATGGTATTCGCAATATATTTCTTTTTTAATTTTGTTAAATAACGTTTTTAAACCATAAGTTTATCAATTTTATTTCCACATGAGAGCGTATTTGATAATAACTCAATGCAAAATACATTTTAGCAGAGGATTTTTTAACCGATGGCTTGAATATTTTTAGTGTACTGTTTATACTGAAAAGCAAATGAAAAATAGTGCAGAAAAAATTTATTGTCATGTTTCATAAAACAATAATGAGATTTACTTGCACTTAATGGGAAAAGATAAATAAGGAGATGGGCGATGAAGCGATACTTTCAAATCGTTATGATTATTTTGATGGGAGCTGTTCTTTTCTTGAGCGGCTGTCAGTTGGCAAACGGTTCATTTTCATGGCGTCTATTAACTGAAAAAAATACAGATCCAGTAACGGTTATTCGTTTAGCGACTGATTTGACGGCAGAAAGCGTTGGATATGGGCAGTTAGTAGATTTTAGCGCACAGGTTTCAGAGCTGTCGGCAGGTAAAATGGAAATTAAACTTTATGAACGTGGTGCATGGAGCGAAGATGATAGTTTGCTGGATTATTTGACGCTGGGGACGCTGGAAATGGTAGTATTATCAACGACGTACTTGACAAAATTAGTGCCAGCTTATGAAATTTTTGATTTGCCCTATTTATTTTATGATGAAACGGCGTTGAGTAATTATGCAACAGGTGTTTACAGTCGTCGAGCATTGGAAGCGCTTGATGATGTCGAATTTTGCGGTGTGGGATTTGTTGGCAATGGCTACTATTATTTTTTGCAAAGTAAAGGGAAATTAGGTGAAAGCGGTAACTGGAGCGGTTTGTTGATGCGAGGGCCACAGCGAATGTTGTATCAGCAGGGATTAAATTATATTGGCGTTACGCTGGTCGATGAAAATTCGGTTAATAGCGCTTTCAACAGTCGTATGGTTGATGAAGCAACCGTCAAAAAATTGATTGCTCAGCAAGTAATTGATGAAAACGTTTGTCTTAATGATGTAGAAATGTTTTATCAACTGGAAATTGCGCTTTGTCATCAAAGCTGGTGGGAAAATCTAACGATAGAAGAGCAAACTATTTTGAAAGAGGCAATGGTCGATACACTGATTGATCATTTGTATCAGCAGAAAAATAGTATTCTTGCTGAAAGATTTCCAGAAGGCGGCGTTACTCTTGATGCTTTGAGTGCAACGCAAAAAACTAATTTGTATTATGCTAGCCGCAGTGTATTCGAGCGTTATTTGAATGAAAACAGCAATCCTTTGGCACAAGGCTGGCTATCTAGTAGTATCGCTAATTAACGGTTCTAAAAACAAAATAGCCACAATGAAATAATAGGTTAAAAAAGAAATTTAAGGTTCTGTTAAGTAGAAATGAAAAAGTCATGTATAGTCAAGCATAAAAATGCAGAAAAAAAGCGCACAAAGCTCCCCCTCATAAACAGCAATGGGAAATTTAGGAAAGTAACCATTGATGTTGTCTCATGTCCGAATAATTAGCGCCAGCAACAATAGCTGGCGGCAACTGATTCAGGGAAGAATGCTGACGCAAAAAGTTATAATGAAACATATATGTCGTAATCAATCCTAACGAAGACGT
>CATJSX010000073.1 GCA_949743265.1 uncultured Peptococcaceae bacterium | reverse complement strand
GCGTTGTAAAATTGTTGTAAATTTGTTGTAGTTCGCAACTTCAAATACCGCAAACCCTTGATTTTACTGGACTTTTTAATCGACTGTTCGCATTGTCGGGAACAAAATAACATCTCTAATTGATGGTGAATTAGTCAAAAGCATGACCAAACGATCGATTCCGATTCCCAAACCAGCTGTCGGTGGCAAACCGTATTCCAATGCTGTAATAAAATCTTCGTCCATTGGATGAGCTTCATCATCGCCTTTTTCTTTTTCTTCCACTTGTTTTTGAAAACGTTCTTTTTGATCAATAGGATCATTTAATTCGGAAAAAGCGTTAGCATGTTCTCGTCCGACAATAAATAACTCAAAACGATCCGTTAACTGAGGATTTTTATCATTGCGACGAGCTAATGGCGATACTTCAATAGGATAATCGGTAATAAACGTCGGTTGAATTAATGTCGCTTCTACTTTTTCTTCAAAAACTTCATTGATGACCTTGCCTTTAACCATATCGTCAGTAACATGAACACCTAGCGAACGAGCTGCTTCACGAGCCGCTTCATCGCTAGTCAATGCCATGAAATCGACATTGGTCACTTTTTTAATCGCATCATTCATGGAAATACGCGTCCACGCTTTTCCTAAATCTATCTCATATTCACCATAAGTAATTTGCATTGTTCCCAAAGTTTTTTCTGCTACATATTTAACCATCGCTTCAGTTAAATCCATCATATCATGGTAATCGCCATACGCTTGATAAACTTCCATCATAGTAAATTCTGGATTATGACGAGTATCGATCCCTTCGTTACGAAAAACGCGCCCTAATTCATAAACTTTTTCTAAACCACCAACAATCAATCGTTTTAAATGTAATTCAAGAGCAATACGCATATATAATTCCATATCCAAAGCATTGTGATGTGTAATAAACGGACGAGCATTAGCGCCGCCCGCAATATTATGAAGTACTGGCGTTTCTACTTCCAAAAAGTTATTGTTATCCAAAAATTCTCGTACATAACGAATAATTTTGCTGCGCAGTACAAATGTATTTTGCACTTCACGATTCATGATAAGATCCACATAACGCTGACGATAACGCAATTCTACATCAGTTAAGCCATGAAACTTTTCAGGCAATGGTCGCAGCGATTTGGTCAACATGGTGAATTGATGGACTTGGATTGTGGTTTCCCCTTTTTCGGTAATAAATACTTTGCCGCTGATACCAATAATATCGCCAATATCAGCTTTTTTGAACAGCCCATGAGCTTCCTCGCCAGCAACGTCAAGCCGTGAATAAATTTGAATTTGTCCACTCAAATCTTGTACATTGCCAAAACCGGCTTTACCTTGACCTCTCTTGGCCATCAAACGACCAGCAATAGTAACAATTATGCCTTCGGCAATGAACTTCTCTTGATTATCTAAAATTTCCTGTGTGTGATGGGTACGAATAAATTTTTGTCCGAAAGGATTGACGCCTTTTTCTTTTAAAATTTCCATTTTTTCCAAACGGATTTTCATCAATTCATTTCTTTCGCCTTTTACTTCTTTTGCCATTGATATAATCATCTCCTAGTTTTCTGTCAAAACGTATTTTAGCCATTTTTTACATCTAAAATTTCGTACTTTAATATGCCAGCAGGAACTTCGACATCGACAATTTCTCCAGCTTTATGTCCTAAAATACCGCGCCCTACAGGAGATTCATTGGAAATACGATTATTCATCGGATCGGCTTCAACCGTACCCACAATTTTATATTCCACAACTTCATCAAATTCAATATCTTTAACGGTAACAGTACACCCAACGGAAACAATCCCTTGTACAACGGCATCGTCTTCGATGATTTTAGCGTTGCGTACCATTTTTTCCAAGGTTAGAATGCGTCCTTCAATAAAAGCCTGTTCGTTTTTAGCGTCTTCATACTCGGAGTTTTCACTTAAATCGCCAAAACTAATAGCTTGCTTTAAACGATCAGCCACCTCTTGCCGTTTGACGGTTTTTAGATTTTCTAACTCTTCCTCTAATTTTTTCAACCCGTCACGAGTCAGAATGACATCTTTTTCCATAATCTCAAAACGCTCCTTCGTGTTTTCACAGACGATAAAAGAATAACAAGACAGCACAAAACGGCTCTCTTGTCACTGATTTTCGCTATTTATTTTTTCTCTATACTAGGAGTTATTATATAAATTTAATGATTTATTGTCAAGATTTCACAACGAATACTTTTATTTTTTCCAAAATATTATCAGTTGGATATACGCTGAATGTAGAAAGGAAGAAAAACGGGAGCAATAGCCGCACAATCGCTATACCCCAAAGAGCCAGAAAGTTTTTTGGCAATAAATTGATTGCCAAGGCTCATATATGATAATAGTCAGGATTATCACGGTCTCCGCAAAACTCATTCGCACCACTTCACTCCAAGTTTCCAACAATCTGCTTTAGCTTTTCAATCTGGTGCGTTTAATTTCTTCCATCCCATATGTATGAATTAGTCAATCAATATGCAAACATTTTTAATGCAGCCAATCTCATCCCATATGTAATTTCTGCTTTTGCTGAAATATATTTTTGTCGTAGACTTGACATATGGGTGACGCAAGTTATTCAAATTGCCGCAAAAAACAGGGCAGCGTTTCTTCTGTAGTAGGCAAGCTACGGTCTTGGGATTTCGTTGATGTCATTTCTGTAATGATCTTTATTCCTGCCGAAACTTTGAATGGCATTTGCTCTATCGTATACGAATCCAGTGCCTTACCTTGTTTGCCAAATTTAGTAAGAATATCACGAGCTGGGTTACATTCAAGACATAAGTGGAATTGGAGTGTGCTCCAATTCCACTTATGTCTGACTTTCGCTCTTTTTACGGCTTATGATTTCATTTCAAATTTATAGCTATAAACTTATAGAATCTGCGTTGATGCCAAAAATTGCTTGCAAAAAAAATTTGTATAAAAGAGTAAAGGTTGCAAAAAAAAAGTAACGTTATTGCGAAAAAAATAGTAGCGCAATTATCATAAATAGTATAAAATAAATTTGGCAAATAAACATGGCCATGTTGAATAAGTAATATTTTGCCAGTGAAAGAGATAGAAAGAACCATCAAAACAGTAGTTTTGACTGTATCTTAAAATACATGATTTATTAGAATGGTCAAAACGTGCGAAAAAAGAACCGATAAAAGGCGAAACTTCGTTGGTTATTGCTCAAAATAAGGCGTCTAAAAAAGTATAGTTTTTTGGACATGCTAAAGATGCAAGAACTGTTTATATGAATTTTCACTTAAATCATCTTTTGAGATAAAGATTGCTATAATCCTATGGCAATAGTTTATTGTGGTTTGACGAAGGAGGAAAACTCAAAAATGGAAACAAAAAAACCGCATATTATTCATTATGTTATCGTTACGGCTTTATGTCTGTTATTCCGTTTTATCCCGCCGTTTGCAGGAATTACACCGCTGGGGATGGGAATTTTAGGAACATTTATCGGAGCTATTTACGGTTGGATTGCCATTGATATGCTCTGGCCGAGCATGATGGCTTTATTAGGTATTGGGCTAAGCATTGGCATGAATCAAATGTTGGCTGCCAGCTTAGGTTCTATCACGATTTTTGGTTTGTTGTTAGTTATGCCAGTTATCCATGTTTGTAATGAAACCCATGCTTTTGACTGGTTGATCAATAAATTATTGACGAATAAATTTATGCAAGGCAAGCCGTGGATAACCGTTTGGTTTATTTTATTAGTGGCTTGGTTTATGGGACCGCACAATCCTATCATTATGTGTATTATTTTCTGTTCATTTGCTAATGCTATTTGTCATCAGGTTGGTATCGGCAAAAATGAAAAATTCCCAATTTTTATGTACTTGGGGATCGCTTATGCTTGTATGATGGGACAAATTTTATTCCCCTTCGTATCAACTGGCTTGACCTTAATCATGGCATATAACAATATGTTTCCTGACTTTCCGTTGGACTTTGTGGGTTATTTAGGCTTTATGATTCCATCGGGCATTCTCATGGTTACGATTTATGTTTTGTTGATTAAATTTATCTTCCGTGTCGATGCTTCTAAAATCGCTAACTTCAAACAAGAAGGTGGCGTGCCTAAAATCACTAAAGACCAATCCTTATCATTGGGCATTTTTGTTGTTTTTATTGTGCTTAATGTTTGCGGTTCCTTGCCATTAGGCGTTGTGAAACATTTCTTGGAACAATTTGGCTTAGCTGGTTATACCTTAGTTTTACTTTGCTTCATGTCTTTGCCATTAGTCAAAAAAGCAGATGGCATGCCATTTTGTGACATTGAAAAAAGTATGAAGATCGTCAACTGGGGACAGGTGTTGATGGTTGGTTATATCATGGTTATTGCGACGTATATGAACAGACCCGAAACAGGTATTACCGCTGCAATGGCTAGTTTAATTCAACCGTTTACCTCTCTGCCACCGTTGGTGTTTGTTGTCTTTATGCTGCTTTTTGCGGCTATTTTGACCAACTTGGCGAACAATATGATCGTTGTTGTTTTGGTTATGCCATTCATGTTCAATTTTGCTTCACTTATTGGTATGGCACCGACGGGCATGATTTGCTTACTGTTCCTTTTGGCTCAGTTTGCATTGGCAACTCCGGCTGCATCGCCAGTTACTGCTGTTGCTATGACACAAGAATTGGCAGATCCTAGTGAAATGACTAAAGCTGCGTTGAAGATCATTCCGTTGCTCTTTATCGCCAGCATTATTGTCGGATGGCCTTTAGCTAGTATTTTGTTCGGTTAATATCATAACAAAATCAAGTAAAAAAATTGTAAACAGCCTTGGCGTGTCCAAGGCTGTTTACGTCATTTTATTATATCACAAAGAATCGTTGTAACTTATTATTGCTGATAATATTTTTAATGAAATTTGTTTTTTTTTGAAGGAAAATCAATGCTTTAAAGAGAACTATTCTAATAGATGCTTTAAGCGTAAAATATCAAGTTTTTGCCTAAAATAAAGTGAGCAAGAAATAGGTTTATAGGTTTTCCTATTCAAATAAACAACCTAAATAGATATGTAAGGAGAAATTTTATGTTAAGAAGCAAAGGTTTAACCGAAAAATTACTGTTATTGGGTGTTGATGGTATGGATCCCCGTTTTACCAAACGTTTGGTAGACGAAGGAAAATTACCTAATGTCAAAAAATTGATGGAAAGAGGTTCTTGCCGTGATGATTTAATGCTATTAGGCGCAAATCCGACCATTACGCCACCTATGTGGGCAACTTTGGCTACTGGTTGTTATCCTATGACGCACGGCATTATGGACTATAATATCTCGCCGGAAGAGGATAGAGATATTATTTTTGGCGCATTTTCTTCCAAGTTTTTAAAAGCGCAGCCGTTATTTAATATTACTGCGGAAGCTGGTAAAAAAACCTTAGTTATGCATTGGCCGGGCGGCAGTTTCCCGCCGAGCATCGACAGCGAAAATCTTTTCACCATTGATGGCTCCAGTCCCGGTGCTTGTTGCGCATGGTCTTCTGCACGTGGTTTGGACATGCTGTTTGTTGCTAGCACAAAAGCTGAAAAACCTTCTTATATGCCTATGTCCATCACAACGACCGACATCGAAGGTGATGAAAAATTAGTTTTTGGCAAAACGCCATATAAAGGCGGCGTAACGCCAG
Source organism: uncultured Peptococcaceae bacterium (assembly GCA_949743265.1). Taxonomy (GTDB): domain Bacteria; phylum Bacillota; class Peptococcia; order Peptococcales; family Peptococcaceae; genus CATJSX01. Next base: position 65,731 of record CATJSX010000073.1, on the reverse strand, counting down.
AAGCCAAAGAAAGACTGAAAAAATATCGCCAACAATATCTGGAAATTATTGATGTTCCTGGCTATATTCCATCGGATACTTTTGTTGATGACAAAGTATTCTACGAAGAAGACGGTGGTCTCAACTGGTGGTTGGCAGATTTTCCAACCAGCTGTTCTATTTCGCCAGTGTATCCTGCTAATGGCTGGGGATTTGATATTCCAGCAGATAGTAAAGAATTTGTTATGATTATGTATTATGGCAAAGTTACTCGTAATGCGTTGATTGTGAAGAATGAACAAGGTAAATATGACCGTGTCATGGTTTATAAAGATAAAAATACGGCTGAACCTATTGCCGTTTTAGAAAATGACGTCTTCACTAGTGATATTTATGATGTTGTACCTAAAGCAGACGGTACCGAAGAACGAGTTTATCGTAATATGCGTTTATTGAAAATCGCTGAAGACGGCAGCTATATTCGTATTTGGAGTTCTCGCGCTATGTCTTGTGATGATGATTCAGTTTGGTTCCCCAAATCATTGTTCAAAGAATTAACCGACAAATTTGGTCCACCACAACCAACCAGCCAAATGACTGGCAATGACAAAGATTTGATCTTAAAATGCAATAATGAACAATGGGCGTTGGCCGCTAAATGGCAGTCTGAATGTATGCACTATATGATCAAGGAAAAAGGCGTAGAAGTTATTTTCTCCCATTTCCACAATATAGACCTTCAAGGTCATAACTATGTGAAGTATTTGAAAAACCGTGATACTTCTCGCTATCCAGAAGAAGATGTCGTCAAATATGCTGAAGCGACTTATAAAGTTACTGATGATTATATTGGAACCTTTATGCATTTATTAGACGAAGGCTGGTCAATCATCTTGTTCTCCGACCATGCATTAGTTTGCGCAGAAGAAAAAATTCATGTTTTTGGCGAAAATGGCGGTATCAGCGTTAATCCTATGAAAGAATTAGGCTATACAGTCATGAAGACTGACGCTGACGGCAAAGAATTGCCGGAAGTTGATTGGACGAAAACCAAAGCAGTCATGATGCGTAGCAACAGTATTTATATCAATCTGAAAGGCAGAGATCCGCATGGTATCGTTGAGCCGGAAGATAAATATGAACTGGAAGAAAAAATCATTACCGATCTTTATGGCTATCGTGACGCTAAAACAGGACATCGTATTATTACCTTAGCATTGCATAATAAAGACGCCGTATTATTAGGATTGGGGGGGCCCATGGGCTCTGATATTGTTGCTTTTGTTCATGATGATTATGTCGAAGATCATGGCAACGGTTTATCCACCGCTTATGGTTATAATGATACCAGTTTGTCACCAATCTTTATTGCAGCTGGTGAAGGTATCAAGGAAAATTATCGTACTACCCGTTATATTCGCGAAGTAGACGTAGCGCCAACAGCAGCTGTTCTTTTAGGGGTTAATATCCCAGAAGAATGTGAAGGTGCGCCTGCTTATCAAATTTTCACTGAAAAAATGTAAGAAAAGAATCGTTTTTAATCAAAACCCCTTCGCCAGAGGCAAAGATTTGGCGAAGGGGTTTTGTTTGTAGTTTTGCTTAGTAAAGCATCTTTTTGAGTCTTTCTTTTCAGATTTGTGTTGCTTTAAGAGATTTGACAAAGCAATTGTCAAAATATCTAAAGAGGCAGTCACTTTGGTAGGCGACTGCCTAATCAACTGGAATTCGTCAATACGAAATATGTTCCTTATGATATTGAATAAAATCCTCTTTATTAAAAAATGGCAGATACCCATATTCATCTACAATCAATTTGAGTATTGCAGCAGATCTTGCTTGGGTATTGATGCTTTTTGCAGGATTAAATTCAATATCGGTAAAATAATTGTAACCTAAAATTGCATTGATTTCATCTATTGTAAAGGATGTTTTTATAGCGGTAATATAGATGAAATCATAGAATACTGTTTGGGGAATTAAAGGAAATTCTTCATTTTGGTAACGAAATGCCTTTAGGTTTCCAGAGCTATGCAATCTCTTATCACGTTTGGCTTCTTTCGGCGACACATTAAGCAAATCAAGGTAAGGCCCTCCGTTCTCAAAAACTTTAGCGCTCTGAAAAATATTCTCAAGGGTATGGTTATTTATTTGGAGATTGAAGGCACTTAATTTGATTCCAATAGTTTCTTTCTTTGCTCTTAGTGCTGATTTCCAATGGTTTCGCGTTTATATCTGCTTTTATAATCGCATCGTGCAGACTTTTTACAGATTTTTGTTTTTGAGATACTGAAAATCCAGAATACCATTCAAACGAATACATTTCACTAATAATTTTTCCTTGACGAACAAAAAAGGCAGGTCGTTTTGCCATCTGTCCCTCCTGTATAAAATGCGGTTTATTCTTCTAATGAACTAATCATTTCCTGTATTTCGAGTACGGCATCTTCCACCCGCAGTTTCACTTCTTCACTCCAAAATTGACTTCCGCCAGATAGCTCATCAATCAAATTGAAGATAGACACTGCATCAGCAACAGGTATAAAACCAGTTCGTTTCCATTCGGACAAGTGCTTATTAAGATAGTTTATAATATCTGTATAGATTTTCTCGTTGAAAGAATTATGACAACGCAATGTGACCAATAATCCGTTTTCTCCTACCACCATATCAGAAAAACTCATCTCAACACACCTCCAAAACTTCAATTTTCTATTTGGATTATAGCATATTATGACTGCCCAACTACGTTTGTAGAAACTACTGAAGTTGTAATATAGCAATACTTGTCTTAAAAGGGATTTCTGCATTATTGGCTTGACAAGAACAGAAATAAAAAGATATACAAGGATAAGGATAACTGGCGTTTCCGTTAAGCAATCGCTTAACGTAGGTTTTAAGCGGTTTTTATTCGATTTCTGTGCCTTCCAAGAGCTTATAAAGATTTTTTGCGTCTTCTGCTCGTACATTTTCTCGCACATCTAGTACTTCTGCCTGTACTTTACGCTGACCAAAGGTAATTTCAATAATATCGCCTATCGTGACCGTACTGCCGGCTTTAGCGATTTTTTGATTGATTTTTACTTTACCGCCATCGCAAACGTCTTTGGCTACAGTTCGACGTTTAATCAAACGAGAAACTTTTAAATATTTGTCTAATCGCATCGTTGGGTTCCTTTCTGATTTAAAAGAAATTAAAAAAGTCGTCCGCAGAATACGGACGACTGATTATTACTCATTGGCAACGAGATCTTTTAGTTGTTTGCCCGGTTTGAAAGCCGGTACTTTTGTTGCCGGAATAGTGATCGGTTTTTTGGTCTGTGGATTTTGACCTTTGCGTTCTTTGCGTTCTCTTACTTCAAAGGTGCCAAAGCCGACTAATTGAACTTTATCCCCATTAGCCAAAGCTTCTTCCACAGCAGAAAATACAGCGGTTACAGCCTTTTCTGCGTCCTTCTTTGTTAATCCAGTTTTTTCAGCGACAGTTGCCACCAAGTCAGTTTTATTCACTGAAATCCCTCCTAAAAAATTTTATTGCTTACTAGGCAAAGGTTTTGCGCTCGCTCGTCTTTTGTGATCATCACGAAATGATACTTTATCACATTTTTGGGCAAAACAAAACCTGCCAGCCTATAAACTTGATATTCTTTTCATGACTGCTAATCCCTTGCAGCTTTTTCTTCGGCTTTAGCTTCATCCCAGAATTCATCTAGTTCCTCTATAGTATAGCTTGCCAAAGGCTTCTTGTCCAGCATTGCTTTTGCTTCCATGTGGTTAAAACGCTTAATAAATTTTTTGACTGTCATTTTTAGCGCTTCTTCGGCGTCAATGTGCAAAAAACGCGAAACATTAACCAGCGAAAATAGAACATCACCTAATTCTTCCGTCATAGCTGACGAATCTTGAGCCTGTTTTAACTCTTCAATTTCTTCTGCGACTTTTTGCCAAGCTCCTGCGACATCAGTCCAGTCAAAGCCGACGCGGCGAGCTTTTTCTTGAACTTTTTCCGCTTGAAGCAATGCTGGCAGCGTCGGCGGTAAATCGCTCATAATAGTCGCTTTCTCTGGTCCGCCTTTTTCTTGAAGTTTAATCTGTTCCCAATTTTTTAAAACCGTATCGCTATCAGTTTGTCCTGTCTGCGCGAAAATATGCGGATGACGCCGCACGAGCTTATCACAAATGGCAGTCACTACTTCATTGAAATCAAAATGACCCTCCTTTTCAGCCAGCTGTGTGTGAAACACAATTTGTAAAAGCAAATCACCCAGTTCTTCTTTTAAATGGGAGAAATCTTCATTGTCAATAGTTTCAATAACTTCGTGCGTTTCTTCTAATAAATTCCGTTTGAGCGAATGATGCGTTTGTTCTTTATCCCAAGGACAGCCATCAGGACCTAACAGTTGCTCCATAATTGTTATTAACGGCATAATATCATATGGTTTGTTTTCCATTGTTTAATCCCTCGTTAATTTTAATTTAATCACCAAATTTGCCAGCGCGTTGCCTATTTTGGGCAGTTTACGAATTTCTTCGGTATGAATGCCGCCAATAGCTAAAAGTACGATGAAATACACTCCGCCGCCTAGAGCAATGGCTAAAAGCGTAGCGACACCGTTGCTTTTTGAAAGTGCAAACATCAGTTTATAACCGATAACAACAATTATCCCCATAGAACAAACGCTGGCTAGCGGTTTAAATAAATGGTCGTTGAAATGAAACCATTCTTTACCAATATTTTGAGAAACGTGATAAACGTTATAGATGGCTGCTACAGCGAAACCAATAACCGTACCCAAAGCTGCGCCGCGAATATTCAATATAGGCATTGCTGTCAAATAGTATGTTAAAATAATTTTAACTATAGCACCAATGATTAAGGCTTGCATAGGTATCATAACCTTGCCTAAGCCTTGCAAAGTACCCGCAGATGTTTGATATAGCCCTACAACCAATACTGTTGGCGCTGCCCAAAACAGCGCTACACCGGCTGCACTTTGCGCATACAACAGCTGACAAATGGGCGTAGCCAGCGTCATCAAGCCCACTGTTGCAGGCAAAACGATAATGATAGCGATTAACATTGCTGAACGATAATTATTGCTGACTTCTTCCCGCCGTCCAGCAGCCATCGCTTCCGCAATAGCTGGTACTAAGCTGGCAGAAAGCGCTGTTGTGATGATAAAAGGCAAATTGATGATAGGACCTGCATAACCGGATAGATGACCGTATAGGCTGACGGCTTCTTTATGTCCGAAACCTGCTGCCTCCAAACGTCTTAAAACCATAACGGCGTCAATAGCTTGCATGACTGGCAGAACCAATGCTCCAATAGAAATGGGGATAGCCAAATACAGTACTTTGTGAATGATGGCACTGTTTTTTTCTATTTTTGCTGGCGTTTTGCCTTCTGAGCTGGGAAATTTCTTACGATACCAAAACATCGTACCAAATAGAAAGATAAACGCCGCGCAGCCACCTACAGCCGCTCCCAAACTAGCACCGCCAACGACTACCTCAATACCATAAGGTGTCAGAATGTATAATGCGGCAAAAATCGTGCCTACACGTACAAATTGTTCGATGACTTGTGAAACTGCCGTAGGAACCATTTGCTGCAAGCCTTGAAAATAACCGCGAAATACCGCCATTAAGCAAGTAAAAATCATGGCTGGTGCAATAGCTTTTAAACATAATGAGGCTCGCTTGTCTTTTAAAATGTTTTCCGCTACAAAATCCGCATTGACGAATAACGCCATAGCCGCACTAATGCCAATAATAGTTAGTACCATCAAGGCTAAACGAAAAATACGGCGGCTAGTAGCGTATTCTTCTCTTTCTTCGCATTCGGCAATCAATTTAGAAACGGCCAAGGGAATACCGGCTGTCGATAACGCTAATAACAAGGTATACAGCGGATAAGCCAAATTATAAATCCCGACACCTTCATCGCCGACAATACGCGCGAAAGGAATCCGGTAAAACGCGCCTAAAATTTTGCTCAATACACCAGCAATAGCTAGAACAAACGCGCCTTTGACAAAGGATTTTTCTGCCACAATCATTCGCTCCATTCATTAGTAATTTTTGCTTGTCCAGTCATTTTTTTGCATAACTATAATCTTAGCTCAACAGCGGCACAATTGCAATATTTATGTCAAAAAGTCGTCAAATTTCTGTCATTTATTATCCCGTTTAATGGAAGTCTTCAAAGACATGCCATAAAAAACTTGAAAATCAAAAGTACATTTGTTAAACTATACCTGTCTAAACAACAACGAAAGGATAGGAAACAATGGACATTTTTGACGCGCTAACTTTATTGGGAGGTTTGAGTTTATTTCTGTTTGGGATGAGTATTATGGGGCAGGCTTTGGAACGGCGAACAGCTGGTAAATTACGAGCGTTGCTTGGCAGATTGACGACTAATAAATGGATTGGTCTATTGACTGGTTTGGGCATTACTGCCATTATTCAAAGTTCTTCGGCGGTAACTGTTATGGTGGTAGGATTTGTTAATTCTGGCGTAATGACTTTAAAACAAGCTATCAACGTCATCATGGGCGCTAATATTGGCACTACTGTTACGGCATGGATTTTGAGCCTTGCCGGTATTGATAGCCATAATATGTTTGTGAATCTTTTAAAACCTGCCTCCTTTACGCCGATCTTAGCTTTTATTGGTATCATTTTGTACCTATTCAATAAAAATGCTAAAAAACAGGATACTGGAATGATTTTGTTAGGCTTTGCAACGCTGATGTTTGGTATGGAAACCATGTCGGGCGCTGTGGCTGGACTGCGTCATATGCCGGAATTTCAAAATTTATTCATCATGTTTGAGAATCCTTTGCTTGGTGTATTGATGGGAGCGATTTTTACTGCCGTTATTCAGTCGAGTTCTGCTTCTGTGGGGATCTTGCAAGCGTTAGCAAGTACTGGACAAGTTTCTTATGGGGCGGCTATTCCGATTATCATGGGACAAAATATCGGAACTTGCGTTACTGCTATGATTTCTTCTATTGGTGCCAATAAAAACGCTAAACGGGCGGCTATGGTACATTTATCTTTTAATGTTATTGGAACAATCGTGTGGCTGATAGTTTTTTGGCTGATAAAAATATGGTTTGTACCAGCTTTTTTGGAAGATGCCGCTTCACTTTTAGGTATTGCAGTAGCACATTCTATTTTTAATATTCTTTGTACCTTGCTCATGTTGCCTTTGTCAGGTATGCTGGAAAAATTGGTGATCCGGCTTGTTCCCGATGATGAAACGCAGGAAACTTGGACAGAATTAGACGAGCGATTGCTTGCTGCGCCGCCGATTGCTTTAAAACGTTGCCGTGAAGTGGCGGCTGATATGGCGCAGCTGTCCGTTAGTACGTTAAAAGAAAGTTTGGCGGTTTTGCATAGCTATTCTTCCCAACAAGCGGCTTCTATTCGCGAAAAAGAAGATCGTATTGATCACTATGAAGATATTTTGGCAACCTATCTTGTTAAATTGAGCGCTAAACCCATCAGTGAAAATGACAGCGCTGAGGTGGTTAAACTGCTAAAAATCATTGGCGATTTTGAACGGATTGCCGACCATGCCGTTAATTTATTAGAATTTACCGAAGAAATGTCTGATAAAGGATTGACCGTTACGTCTTCTGCTTTAGCGGAATTGGAAATTATTTCTTCAGCTATTGATGAAATTTTAGATTTGTCACTGAAAGCCTTTTTGACTAATGATTTAGCAATTGCTGCTATGGTGGAGCCGTTAGAACAAGTCATTGATCAATTAAAAGAACAAATGCGCACGCGTCATATTCTTCGTATGCAGCAAAATATTTGTTCTGTTGATGCCGGCTTTATTTGGTCTGATTTGCTGACTAATCTGGAACGCACTTCTGATCATTGTTCCAATATTGCCGTATGTATCATGGATATGGCGCATAATCAGATGAATCTTCATCAGTCGTTGCGTAGTTTTAGAAACGATAGTGAAGAATTTAAACAACATTTTCAGCTATACGCCAGTAAATATTCTTTGGCTCGTTTGTAACATATATTGTTGAACGTTTGGCTTGTAGTTTCCTTTATCCAGTCAATATTTTATCAAAAAATAGCTAAAAAGCAGATCGCTTATGTTTCGCACATAAACAATCTGCTTTTTCCATTGATATTTTGTTTGTACATCTATGCCGTCACTTCCTGATCTATCCACATTTCGCATTGGCTCATAACAATCTGAATAGCGTCTTCCATACCCTCTGGCGGGTATTTATGCTGCTTTAAAAGACGCTTAACCATCTTCCGCATACTGCGCTTTCTTTTTTGCCAATCAATGGTACGGTTTTTTTTGCAGAAGCTTCGTTAGTTCTTTGGTAATAGCAATCAATTCTTAATGTTCATAAAAATCCTTAATTGCCTGCGGTTTCGTAAGCGCATCATAAAAGGCGAGCTCCTCGACGGTCTTAAACACAATCATCAAACCTACGGGCTGAAAGGTTTCATTTCAAAGCGTATCAAAAGATATGGATTTTACCAGCAACAGCGTGCGGATAAAATTAGTACAGAGAAATCGTCAAAAGCAGTTATTTCTTGGCTGTCAATGATGGCTTCTTTGATAGCAGAAAGGGGAATCATTCCTTTTAAACGGGCAGGATCAAGAAAATTTTCGCCGATTTTATGCACATAAAGCGGCTCGCCAGTATTTTGAGCCAAAAGTGTTTGGGCTAAATAGTTTTGCTTTTGTGCTGCAAGCTGACGAATTACTTTATTAGTGTTTTCTAAACGAGTAGTAATTTGCGGCGGTTTCGCTAAATAATATTTCAAGCGTTCATTCAAAGAAGCTAATGCTTGTGCCGATAGTGGCTGAGTCGACGGTATAATAAAAAAATATTGCTGTGCCAAAGTAGAATTTAGGCGTTGATATTGTGGAAAAAGCTCAAACATTACATAGTTGATGAGTAATCTTAGCATATCGTCAAGCAGTTGTTCTGCCAATGGTTCGCCTAAGGTTATCCATTCTAAAGAGCAATCGCTGGTAATAAAAGATTCTAACGTAAGGATTTCTTTATTGCGCAGTGCCCCTATGATTTGTTGATGATTTTGCGGACAAAGAGTATCAATAATTTCGTGTAAAAATAAACCGTCAGGTAACCAGCTAACGGAGCCGTTGCCATAGCCGTCACCTTTATCATGGCTAAGCAGAGCGGGTGATTGATGAGGTTTTAGTGTAAAAAGCGAATCATTTATAGTGATATTAAGCATTTTGTCATCTCCAAACTAAGATAATATTGATAAATGTGTATTTTTAGCTATTAAAGCACAGCAAATTTGCGTTAAAATTCTTTGTAGATAAATTCTTTCAAAGTAGGATAATGCCTTGGGTATTTTGCTGTTTTTTCATGAAAAATAATTTAGGCTGTACGCCTTTTTAAGTGTACAGCCTTAACCTTGAATGGATTATCTTTTTGTTTTTGTAAACAATCTTAGAATTCCCAATCTAAAATTTGATAAACTGGCGATCCTTCTGCTTGTGCCGGCATACGAACGCCTAAAAGCGCGGCAATAGTTGGCGCAACGTCAATTTGTCTGATGATACGATCAGTGTAAACGCCGGATTTAAAGCCGGGACCAGCAGCGACAAAGATGGGAGATACAGAAGTATCTTCTTCGCCATAAGCGGTGGATAAACTATCGCCATGATCGCCGTTATAGCCTTCAGCTAAGAAATAAATGATGTCGCCGCATTCGGGGCCACCTAAGCCAAAATGAACGGCATCTTTATTGCGTACTGCCAAAGCAACCACTCTTTTGCCACTAACAGGATGCTTCAACTGATACAAATCAGTCATGATTTTTTCTTCCAATTCGTACTTGTCAGCAGGATCAACGATACCATATTCTTGACGACCTTTTAAATTGATCCAAATATCATTGGAACGGTTGGCAATAGCGGTTGTTTTGCTCCAATCAACTTCGCGCAATTTATTGCCATCAGCGTCATACTTCATTGTCGTGTAGCCCAATTCTTCCATAGCGCCAATGCAATAGCCGATAATGGAACCTAGATGAGGATATATGCCCCATTTTGGCGAGACTTGCGCGTGATCGGAAGTGACAATAATACTCCAGCCTTCGTCTAAGAAATGTTTAAAAGCGCCGAGGTATTTATCGGTTAAAACATACAGATCTTCTTGCCATCTGACGAAATCTTCATGAGTCAAATTATGCAGTCCGCGTTTTTTCATGTTTTCTGCGGTATATTCCGATAAATTACGAATAAATGTATGGTTAACCAAATCAACGTCATGCATATGAGAGAAAACAACTTCAATACCTTCACGTTTAATAATTTCGTGCATGGCTTTGATTTGCCAGTCGATAGTAATTTCCCAACCAGCCATCATACATTGGTGCAGTTCTTCGGTATTTTCATAAATGCTGGCAGTCGGTGGGGTTGGTCCGCAAGTTTCTTTGATATAATCATACATTCTTTGGGGATGCCATGTATCATAAACATTAACATTCATTGCCGCGGAAACCCAAACTTTTAACATACTGCCGTCTTCAGCCATTTCTAACAGTTTCATAGTTCGTACAACAGTGTATTTTTCATCTTTTTTATCAAAGCCGTCGTCGATGATATTGCCTTGTACAACGCCTAATTCTAAAGTTGCGATAGGTTCTGTTGCTTTTTTGTTTTTATAAATCGCCAAACGATCGTAAATGCCTTTGTCATTCTTCAATAATAATGCTGGACGTTGGATTAAACCAAAACTAAAGAGCATGGATGTTTCTTTAGCATCAGCAGGTGCATTTGCCCAGCCTGATGCCGGTCTGATATAGGATTGCACCAAGTCGATTTTTGGGGTAACACTTTTAGATAAATCAAAATCGTAGCAAACACTCATTTTGTCGATTAAGCTGGTACTTTCGGCAAAGTCCCATTCGACTTGTTTGCTTCTTTCGGGCAGTTCTTCCACAACACAGAGCGCTACTACATTAGGATCAGCATTGCTGATATATTTGGGTTCGTTAATTTTTTCAGCGGCACCAAAAAGAAAATCAGATTCAGTCTGTGAAGTCGCCATTCCTAAAGAACCCGGTGAAGTACCGTCAATAACAAATAAATTTTCGCTGTCGCTGCTTGGCGGCCAAGAAGAGCCAGGCCAGTGGAAAACTAAGGTTTTTTTGCCCGCTTCTGAAGTGCAGTTCCAAACTTGTTCGGCTTTGCAGTCTCTGGAATCCAAAGCATATGTTACCGCAGACAAATCTTCAGGATGCTGGCGATAAAATCCGGTGATGCCGTGTACATTGGCATAACAGCCAGTAGCCAATGTTGTCCACATTGGCGGCGTGATGGTTGGATGCCCGCCTAATAAAACAAGGTCTTCACGACAAACGCCTCGTTTGACGTATTCGGCAAGATTAGGCATTTTTCCTTCGTCAATCATTCGACGGGAAAAACGTGGATCAAGACCATCGACACCTAAAACCATAACTTTTTGTGCATGCGCTTTTCTTTCAAGCATTGGCATTCTCTCCTTTAGGATGATTTTCAGCATGAGTAAATGATGCTGTTTAATATTTTAAGTTTACCATTTTTCAAATTGATTTCATAGAATTTTTTGATTGATAGCTATAAAGTTTTACCTTTATATATAGCAGTTATCGACGGGTTTTTTAGGTTTATCACTGCTCAAAATTGGTTTGATAGCGTTTAGGTTCACATTTTCTGTTGATTTTTATCAGCTTTTGTCAAAAAATTTTATAAAATCATAGCCACTAATCTTTTTTTCTGCTAAAATAATAATGCTACATGAAATATTTTTTAAGGAGAATGCTATGAAAATTTACCAAAAATTTATTATGACAGCGGTGCTTTTTGGGTTGTTTTTTTCTTTTTGCGCTTGCTCATCAGCTGTTGAAAAAATTGTACCAGCCGTAGCGCCGGTATTGCCTAAGTCAGTTACGCTTATTGCGGCAGGCGATAATATTTTGCACAATACTGTTTATAATTCAGCAAAAACGGCTGAAGGTTATCGTTTTCAGGCTATGTATGATTCGGTTGAGCCGATCATCAGTGCTGCCGATATTGCTTTTATCAATCAAGAAGCGCCTATGAGTAGTTTACATGAGCCTAGCAGTTATCCAACGTTCAATTCGCCGCAAGAAATTGCCACTGATTTGCTTGCCGTTGGTTTTGATGTTTTTAATTTAGCTAATAATCACATGATGGACAAAGGCGTTAAAGGCGTTTTGAGTACACTGAATTATTTGGATACTTTGCCCGTTCATATTATTGGCGCTTTTGCTTCTGAAGAAAGCCGCAAGCAACCGGTAATTTTAACGAAAAACGGCGTTACGGTTGGTTTTTTAGGTTATACTTACGGAACGAACGGTATCACGATTCCTAAGGATAAACCTTATTTAGTGGGATTGATTGATGATGATATTTTACGTACGGAAGTAAGCGCTTTGCGCAGTCAGTGCGATTTTCTAATTGTTTCTATGCACTGGGGCGATGAATATCATCATCAGCCTAATGATGAACAAAAAAGATTGGCACAGTTATTAGCTGAGCTTAATGTTGATGTAGTCATCGGCTCTCATCCTCATGTCATTCAACCGATGGAATATTTGACCAGCGCTAATGGTCATCGAACCTTAGTTGTTTATTCGCTGGGCAATTTTATATCTTCTCAAAATAAAGTAGATACTATGTTAGGTGGTCTTTTGTATGTCAAATTAACCAAGGCCAGTGACGGTTACTGTTTTATTGCTCAGTCTGGTCTTTTGCCTACAGTGACACATTATGATAATAGTTATCATGAATTCAAAATCTATCCTTTGGATAATTATAACGAATCATTATCGAAAAAACATCGCTTATTTATAAAAGGTCAAACATTGTTAAATCCCACCTATCTCCAGCAATTAGCCCAAGAAATATGGCGTGATAACATTATCGGTTTTGATGAATTAAGCAACAAATTTGCCCCAATTAATGTCGAACCACTGGTTTAATCAATAGCCTTGCTTTTGCAGTTGGATTGATAAACATAAAAAAGGATATTTTTTAATCATGAGTTTGCCTAAAAATTTCGCTATTGTTGAATACAAAAGAAAATGATTAACAAGAGTCGTCAGATGTAAATGACGACTCTCGCCATTTGCTTTCAAAGTTAATGAAAATTTTTGCCAAAAAAGACTTGACAAATATGGTTAGCAGGTGTAAACTAAACCCATAAGTTAGATATAACTAATAAAAATTAGCCATATGGAGAGGAGGAAAAATGATGCCTTTAGCTTTAGCTGATCAAGGTCAAACCGTCTATATCAATAAAATAAACGGCAAAGATGATACGCGAAAATTTTTAACCAATCTTGGTTTTACTGTAGGCAGTGAAGTGACGGTAATTTCCGAATTGGGTGGTAATATGATTTTGAAAGTTAAAGAAACCCGCGTAGCGTTAGATAAAAAAATGGCTCAACGTATTATAGTGAGCCAATAAATAAAACAGAAAAGCAAGGGGGAATAAGTGGTGAAAACTTTGGCTCAAGTAGCGTGTGGTCAAACAGCAACTGTGACTAAATTGACTGGCGACGGAGCGGTTAAGCGACGGATTATGGATATGGGCATTACTAAAGGTACATCGGTCTATGTACGCAAAGTAGCGCCTTTGGGAGATCCTATAGAAGTTACTGTGCGAGGCTATGAATTAACTATCCGTAAAAGCGACGCAGCGCAAATTATAGTAGAATGATTCAGCAATTATTAAATAGAAATAGCGCACGGCTTTTAGTTAGTTAAGACTAATAAAAAGAAGGGAAGAACAACATGACAACAAAAATTGCCTTAGCTGGTAATCCAAACTGCGGCAAAACCAGCATTTTTAATGCGCTTACCGGCAGTTCACAATATGTCGGTAATTGGCCCGGCGTAACAGTTGAAAAAAAAGAAGGAAAGCTAAAAAATCATCGCGATTGCGTATTAGTTGATTTGCCGGGGATTTATTCTCTATCTCCGTATACTTTGGAAGAAGTAGTGACGAGAGATTTTTTAATTGGCGAAAAACCTGATGTATTGATTAACATTATCGACGCTGCCAATTTGGAACGTAATTTATATTTGACTACGCAGCTTTTAGAAGTAGGGATTCCTGTCGTTATTGCTTTAAATATGATTGACGTGGTGCAGAAAAACGGCGATAAAATCAATACTGCAAAATTATCGGAAGAGTTAGGTGTGCCTATTATTGAAACGTCTGCTACAAAAGGCACAGGATTAAAGGAACTGGCTACTAAAGCCATAGAAATGTCAAACCAAAAGACACCAGCTATACCGCGAAAATTTAGCGCGGAAGTAGAAAAACCGCTGGAAGAAATTGCTGAGCTTTTAAAAGACAGTGTTAGCAGAGAGCACTTGCGCTGGTATAGTATTAAATGGTTTGAGCGGGATGAAAAAATCATTACTGGCGTTAATTTGTCTTCAGAAAACAAAGCTAAAATAGAAAATATCGTTCAGGAAGCGGAAAGGATTTTGGACGATGACGCCGAAAGTATCATTACTAACAGTCGTTATGACTATTTGACTGCTATGATTGGCAAATGTATCAGCAAAAAAAATGGTCATGGCGAGATGACGACTTCCGATAAAATTGACCGTATTGTGACTAATCGTTTCTTGGCGTTACCAATTTTTGCCGTTATTATGTGGTTTGTTTATTATATTTCCATACAAACTGTAGGAGATTTTTTAACAGGTTTTACTAATGATACATTGATTGGCGGTTTCCAAGGTTGGGTAGAAGAATGTTTGATCCAAATGGCGGCAGCTGAATGGTTGGTCAGCTTGATTTGCGATGGTATTATTGCTGGTGTAGGCGCGGTTATTGGATTTGTGCCGCAAATGATGGTACTATTTTTCTTCCTTTCGATTTTGGAAGATTGCGGCTATATGGCGCGTATTGCCTTTATTATGGATAGAATTTTTCGCCGGTTTGGTCTTTCAGGTAAATCTTTTATTCCGATGCTCATTGGTTCTGGCTGCGGTGTGCCGGCAATTATGGCTACTCGCACTATTGAAAACGAAAAAGATCGTCGTATGACGATTATGACCACAACATTTATTCCTTGTGGTGCAAAACTACCCATTATTGCGTTATTTGCTGGTGCTTTATTTCCAGAAAGTTCATGGGTGGCGCCATCGGCTTATTTTATCGGTGTAGCAGCTATTATTATTTCTTGTTTGTTTTTGAAAAGAACAAAACCATTTGCTGGCGATCCCGCTCCTTTTGTTATGGAATTGCCTCAGTACCACATTCCCGCAGCCAAAGGCGTGCTTTTGCACATGTGGGAAAGAGCGAAAGCCTTTATGATCAAAGCAGGTACAATTATCTTTGTTTCTTGCGCTGTTATTTGGTTTTTACAGTCCTTTGATTGGCATTTGCAAATGGTTGATGCTGAAGAAAGTATACTGGCTTCCATCGGTCGTGTGATTGCGCCGCTTTTCATTCCTTTAGGGTTTGGCAATTGGCAGTCTGCTGTTGGCGCTGTTACTGGTTTGGTAGCCAAGGAAAATGTTGTAGCAACTTTAGGCGTTTTATATGGCATTGGCGAAGCTGCTGAAGATGACCCAGCGCTTTTAACACAAATTGCTCAATCTTTCACTCAAGCCAGTGCCTATGCATATATGGTATTTAATTTGCTCTGTGCGCCTTGTTTTGCTGCTATTGGCGCTGTACGTCGTGAAATGATGTCGGCAAAATGGACATGGGCGACGATTCTTTATCAAACGGGTTTAGCTTATATCGTGTCTATGTTGATTTATCAAATTGGCAGTCGTATTTTCTAAAAAGGAGCGAAATTGATGGCAACGATTCTTATCAGTGTTTTATTATTTATAGCGTTGTTTTTTGCCGCTCGTAAAATGATTAGTGATTTTAGAAGCGGTGGATGCCCTAGCTGCGGCGGTAGTTGTCCGCATTGTTCAGCACAGCAAAGTTGCTGTAATCAACAGAAAAAATAGTCTTTACTGGTCGGTTGCTGGCAGTGCGCCGACCAGACAATAACTTTCAAGCGATGAGCTTGAGCCATGACCACACCCCTGTGGTTAAAAGTATCTCCCCATCATCATAAAGGAATTTGTACCGCGAGGAATCGGATCGCTAAGTGGCTACAAATTCCTTTATTTTTTTATAGGGATCAATTTTTGCATGCATTTAGTATTACATCAACGGAGCAAATAAACGCAAAATAGAATACCCAATTACCGTATACCAAGGGCGGTTGCTGCATTCTTCCAAAGTGACTAATTGTGATACGGCTAAGGTTTGGTCAAAATCATTTTTAATATCGGCTATTGAGTTTGTTTGATACAGCCATGCAGCGCATTCAAAATGAAGATACAAACTGCGATAGTCCAAATTGATGGAACCGATAATAGCCACTTCATCGTCAGCAATAGCGCATTTGCTGTGCATAAAACCGGGTGTGTATTCGTAAATTTTCACGCCGCTGCGCAGCAGTATCGGATAATTAGCGCGAGTAACTCCGAAAACATACCATTTATCGGGAATATGTGGCGTAATAATACGCACATCAACTCCGCTTTTTGCTGCTGCACATAGACCGACAGTTAATTCATTGTCCAAAATTAAGTAAGGCGTTGTAATATAGACGTATTTTTTAGCGCCGTTGATGATATTGAGATAAGCAATTTTAGCTGTCGATTCATCGTCTAAAGGACTATCGGCATAAGGTAAAACAAAACCATCATTCTCAAACTGCTCATTGTGATAAACGTAGGGGCGGTAATTATTGTAATCTTCTACTTCCACGATAACCGTTTCGTTGCTCAAGTAATCCCAAAATGTTAAAAACATTACTGTAAAACTCCATGCCGCTTCACCGCAAATTTTGATAGCGGTATCTTTCCAGTGACCATACTTTACTTTGGCGTTAATATATTCGTCAGCTAAATTAGTTCCGCCGGTATAAGCCGTATGTCCGTCAATAATAACGATTTTACGGTGATCACGATTATTAAGACGAGCGGAAAGTACTGGTGTAAAGGGATTAAACACTTTGCATTTGATACCTAGCGATTGCAGTTTTCGTTCATAATGATGTGGTAGTGTCAATACACAGCCAATATCGTCATAAATCATGCGTACATCAACGCCCGAAGCAGCTTTAGCTACTAAAATCTCTAAAATACTATCCCACATCAGCCCTTCTTCTACAATAAAATATTCCAAGAAAATATAATGCTCTGCTCTATTTAGCGCGTCCAACATTGAGCCAAACTGGTCTTCGCCTAAGGCGAAGTATTCTGTCGATGTATGTTGATAAACGGGATAATCGGAAGACGCTGTTAAAAAAATCGCTTGTTTGGCAATCTGGGGATCGATGGCTTGCAGCTGTGTCAAAATATCGTTAGTCTGCTTCAGAGAATTTCTCGTTTTTTCCTCTACCATACGGTTTTTAGCACGCATTCGCTTGCTGGAACGATTACCGCCAAACATCAAATAGAATAAACCGCCGAAAATGGGAAACAGCAGAATCAATACGAGCCAAGTGATCTTGTATGCTGGATTGTTATTATTGTTAATAATCCATAAAACGGCAATTACGCTGATAATCAAGCAAAATGTATAAAAATAAATGAAATAATTGCCGAAACGCAAAATGATGATGATCAAAACTGCTAGTTGAATTAAGAGGGATAGTCCGACCAAAATCATGCGACTAAATATAATGCGCAGTAAATTATTCATGATGAGGTTCTCCGCCTTTCTGCAAAACTTTTGCTGCGATTTAAGATAATCATTTTCTTTTTGAAAGGTTTCCTTTGGCAATAAAAAACAGCATGGCAAGATTAGTATTTTGCCATACTGCAATTTTATGCCTCGCGATCAAGAAGTTGTTTAAGTTTGCCGTTTTGCTGGAGCTCAATAATATTATCATAACCGCCCAAAAAATCATCGCCGACAAAAACTTGCGGCAAACTAAATAAACCTGTTTCTTCCTTCAAGGCTTGAAAAGCCTCCGGTCGATTGGTCAAATCAATTTCGTCATAAAGATAACCAAGCCGTGTTAAAAATAATTTTAACTGCTTGCAGTAAGAACAGCTGTCTTGTGTACAGATGGTTAATTTACGCATATTCCTTCTCTCTTTTCCTTGTCAATTTCATTTTTGTTTTTACGTTTATTGTAGGCGATAAAAAATAAAATTTCCAGCTAAAAATTTTTATGCTATCAATTATGCTGCGTTTCAAAAACGATTTCGTCATCAGCACGATTGATAAAATTTTTTAACCGTTTACCATCGTTCTAGCCAGCGACGGGAAATTTTGTTATAATAATTTTACAGATTTTCCAGAAAAGGAAAATAAATGAGCGTCGTTTAAAACAAAAAATGATGAGAAAATAGGTACGGCGGTTGTTTTTCAAATGAACAAAATTGTCAAAGAGGTGTGAAAAAGGAATGAATTTAGAATTGTTAAATCCACAACAGCAAGATGCCGTAACAACGACTGAAGGACCGCTATTGATTCTAGCCGGGGCTGGTAGCGGCAAAACCAAAGTGTTAACCAATCGGGTAGCGTATTTGATCTACGAAAAAAACGTGTCGCCTTTTAGCATTTTGGCCATTACTTTTACTAATAAAGCAGCGGCAGAAATG
Source organism: uncultured Peptococcaceae bacterium (assembly GCA_949743265.1). GTDB lineage: Bacteria > Bacillota > Peptococcia > Peptococcales > Peptococcaceae > CATJSX01. The sequence continues at coordinate 47,076 of CATJSX010000073.1, read as the reverse complement.
CGAGAAAGAATTACAGATTTGATCGGTGTTCAGGGAGAGCGCGTTTGGGCGAGTACTTTTCATTCGACTTGCGTGCGTATTCTGCGGCAAGAGATTACTTATTTGGGGTATGATACCAATTTCGTTATTTATGACGATGCTGATCAGCAAGCATTAATCAAAATTATTTTGCGGGAAATGAATTTGGACGAAAAAAAATATCCTCCCAAGACGGTATCTGCCAAGATCTCAGCTTGCAAAAATGAATTGCAAACGCCTAGAGATATGCAGCGAGCTGCATTTGGCAATGAATATGAAGAAAAATATGCTGAAATTTACCGTTTGTATCAAGAACGGCTATTAAAAGATAACGCGGTAGATTTTGACGACTTGATTATGTTAACAGTGCAATTGTTTTTAGAAGAACCGGAAGTACTGGAAAAATATCAAGACCGGTGGCGTTACATCATGGTTGACGAGTATCAAGACACTAACACCAGCCAATATACTTTGATTAAACTTTTGGCGAGTAAGTATCGCAATTTGTGTGTTGTTGGTGACGATGATCAATCCATTTACCAATGGCGCGGCGCTGACATCCGCAATATTTTGAGCTTTGAAGAAGATTATCCCGAGGCCAAAGTGGTAAAACTGGAAGAAAATTACCGTTCAACACAGTTGATTTTGGACGCCGCGTATGACGTAATTAAACATAATACGGGACGTAAAAACAAAAAATTGTGGACGCAGAAAAAAGGCGGTCACAAAATTGTTTATTATACCGCGTTGGACGAAAGCGATGAAGCCTTTTTTATTACTCGTCAGATTCGCCAGCTGAAAGAGCGGGAAGGACGTAGCAATCGTGATTTTGCGGTGCTTTGTCGGGCAACGGCACAATTCCGAGCGGTGGAAGAAAGTATGATTAAGCAGAACATTCCTTATCGCATCGTTGGCGGTACAAAATTTTACGTCCGTAAAGAAATCAAAGATATGATAGCGTATCTTTCTGCTATTGTTAATCCTGCTGATGAAATTAATACTAACCGTTGTCTTAATGCGCCCAAAAGAGGATTAGGTGACGCCAGTTGGAAAAGGTTGTTGACTTTTGCTAACGAACAACACATTCCCGTAGGCGAAGCGCTTTTGCGGGCGGAAGAAATAACGGGCTTAACCAAACGCTTTATGCTGACGATGACGCGATTCGGACGGCTTTTGGAGGATTTTCGCGTTAAAAGTAAAGAAATGGCAATTACCCCGTTATGTCAGTGGATTCTTTCTGAAAGTGGTTATTGGCAGGAATTGGAAGGAGAAGATTCTGTCGAAGCTGCTGCCAGACAGGAGAACTTGCAGGAATTTCTTTCTATTACTAGCGCGTATGATTTGCGCAGTAAAGTAGGCGAAGATAATTTGGCACAGTTTTTAGCTGAAGTAGCTCTTTTCACTGATTTAGATACTTATGTTGAAAGTGACGATCAAGCTGTTATTATGACAATGCATGGTGCCAAAGGACTGGAATTTCCTGTCGTTTTTATGATCGGCATGGAAGAAGGCGTTTTTCCTCATGCGCGCAGCATCAATTCTTTGGAACCAGAAGAAATGGAAGAAGAACGCCGCTTGTGCTATGTTGCTATTACACGCGCTAAAGAACGGTTATTTATGACAAGGACAAATGTTCGTCTCCTGTATGGTCGCCAAAATTGCAATACCCCTTCGCGATTTATTTATGAAATTTCGACGGATAATATTGAGGATTTGAGTATTCGTGTGCAGCATAAATCTACGTCGATAGCTTTTGGCGACCATGTCGGTATACGAGCTAAAGAAACGCCTCAGCCAGAAACCATATTGCCTGAATATGTAGTAGGCGATAAAATCATGCACAAAAAATGGGGCGAAGGCGTTATTGTCAGTTTAAATAATACCGGCGTTGATTTAGAATTGAAAGTCGCTTTTCCTGAGCAAGGCGTCAAAACTCTTATCGCTAAATATGCGCCTATCAACAAATTATCATAAAGTGAGGGTTGCTTTGTGAAAAAAGCAGAAGCACAGCAACGTTTAGAAGAACTACGAGAAATTATTCGTGGTCATGATTACCAATATTACGTATTGGACAATCCTATTATCAGCGATTTTGATTATGATCGTTTTATGCAGGAATTATTAGCTTTAGAAAATAACTTTCCTGAATTGGTCACCGCTGACTCTCCGTCGCAGCGTGTTGGCGGTGAGCCGTTAGCGGAGTTCACCGCCTATCGCCATCGCACGCCTCTTTTAAGTTTAAGCAACGCTTATGGTTCGGATGACTTACGGGAATTTCATCAAAAAACGCTCAATGATTTATCATTGGATAGCGTAGAATATGTCGTTGAATATAAAATTGACGGTTTATCAGTGGCGGTTATCTATGAAGACGGCGTTTTAACAGTAGGGGCGACCAGAGGAGACGGCACTGTTGGGGAAAATGTAACTGCTAATTTAAAAACCATCAAAAATATTCCGTTAAAGCTAAAAAAAGCAATTCCTCGATTGGAAATTAGAGGAGAAGTTTATTTGCCTAGAGAATCTTTTGAACGGTTGAATCAGGAGCGCGACGCTTTAGGCGAAGCGGTATTCGCCAATCCTCGCAACGCTGCGGCAGGCTCTATTCGGCAATTAGATCCCAAAATTGCTGCCGAAAGAGATTTGCGAGCGATTTTATATACGCTAATGTATGCAGAAGGAGAGAATTTTACTTCGCAAGCTCAATGTACGCACTATTTGCAAGAACAAGGTTTTACGACTATGACGCCTCTAATCAGCAGTGATATTGAAGAAATCTGTACTTATTGTGAAGAATGGGGACAAAAACGTCATACACTTCCTTTTGATATTGATGGTATGGTCATTAAAATCAACGATCTCGCTTTGCAAAAACAGCTGGGTAATCGTTCCCGCAATCCTCGTTGGGCTATTGCGTATAAATTTCCGCCGGAACAACAGATAACACAAGTAGAAAGCATTGCGGTGCAAGTTGGGCGTACGGGTGCCATTACCCCCATTGCTAATTTAACGCCAATTCCTTTAGCTGGAACTATGGTAGCACGGGCGACGCTGCATAATGGCGATTTTATCAAAGAAAAAGATATCCGTATTGGCGATTATGTGGTGATTCAAAAGGCAGGCGAAATTATTCCGGAAGTTGTTTCAGTAGTCAGTGAAAAACGTACTGGCAAAGAGCAGGAATTTATTTTCCCCACTCTTTGTCCTGAATGCCAAACGCCCGTGGTGCGTCCCGAAGGCGAAGCAGTCGCACGTTGTCCCAATACCCTTTCTTGTCCAGCGCAAGTGCGAGAGGGTATAATTCATTTTGCTTCACGCAATGCCATGAATATTGATGGGTTAGGACCGGCTGTTATCAATCAATTGTATCAAAACGGACTGATTCATAATGCTGCTGATTTATACATACTAGAAAAGGAGAAATTAGTCGCTTTAGAGCGTATGGGCGAACGATCAGCGGATAATTTGCTCAAAAATATTGAAGCCAGCAAAAATTGTCGTTTGGAAGCGTTGATTTTTGCATTGGGTATTCGTTTGGTTGGTCAAAATGTTGGCAAAATCTTAGCGGCACACTTTGGCGATATGGCGGCAATCATGGCGGCTGATTACGAAGAATTGGTTGCTATTGATGAAATAGGACCCAAAATTGCCGAAAGTTTGGTGGATTATTTTGCTTCGGAGCGTAATCGACACTTTATCCAGCGGCTGCGAGATTATGGCGTCAATATGGTTTCCGCTGAAGAAGCATCAAATGACGTCGTTGCTGCCGTTATAGGTAAGACTTTCGTACTGACAGGGACTTTGCCCAATTTGGATCGCAAAACTGCCGCTGAAATGATCGCCAAGGCTGGCGGAAAAACTACCAGTAGCGTTAGCAAAAAAACGGATTACGTGATAGCGGGTGATAATCCCGGTTCTAAATATACGAAAGCTCAAGAATTAAAAATTACAATTTTGGATGAAGCAGAATTTTTGACGCTGCTTGCCAGTAAGGAGGAATGATGATGATTGATCGCGCAGTAGTTGAAAAAGTTGCACAGCTAAGTCGCTTGGCGCTTGATGAGAAGGAAATCGAGCTGTATATTAAGCAGCTTAATGACATTTTATCGACGATGGAAATTTTAAAAAGTATTGATACTGAGGGAATTGCGCCTTTGGCGCACGTTTTGCCGTTAAAAAATGTGATGCGCGCTGATGAAGTGCAGCCCAGTATGGCAAAAAAAGAAATTTTGGCCAATGCGCCCGATGAAATTGAGGGCATGTTCGGCGTACCAAAAATCGTTTAAGGAGGGAATTTCATGCATTTGGCTCAATTAACCATTCATCAGCTGCATGAACAACTGATGAATAAAACCGTTAGTGCTGAAGAATTATGCGCCCTCCATTTGGAGCGCATTGATGCGCTAGATGATCAGATTAAAGCCTATATTACAGTAACGAAAACAGAAGCGTTAGCTACCGCAAAAAAAGTAGACGAAAAAATTAAAGCCGGCGAAACCATCAACCCTTTGGCAGGTATTCCAATGGCGCTAAAAGATAATCTTTGCACGAAAAACATCAAAACCACTTGCGCTTCAAAAATGCTGGCTGATTTTTATCCGCCGTACGACGCCCATGTAGTGGAGAAATTAACTGCCGAAAATGCCATTGTTTTAGGCAAGGTTAATATGGATGAGTTCGCTATGGGTTCTACAACGGAAAATTCTGCTTTTTTTGCTACGACTAATCCTTATGATGATGATTGCGTGCCCGGCGGTTCAAGCGGCGGTTCAGCAGCAGCGGTTGCTGCTGATTTGGCTGTTTATGCTTTGGGTTCTGATACTGGTGGTTCTATCCGTCAACCGGCAGCATTTTGCGGTATTGTCGGTTTAAAACCGACCTATGGTGCTGTTTCACGTTATGGGTTGATTGCTTTTGCTTCTTCGCTTGATCAAATTGGTCCATTAACAAAAGACGTTACGGATTGTGCTTTAGTGATGAACGCTTTAGCTGGTTATGATAAGCGAGATTCCACTTCGGTTGATACTCAATATCCTGATTATCTAGCCGCTTTGACTGGTGAAGTAAAAGGACTGCGTATCGGCTTACCACAGGAATATTTTGGCGAAGGTATCGATCCCGCTATTGAAACGCAAGTAAAAGCAGCCGCCAGCTTGCTGGAAAAATTAGGCGCTTCCATAGAAATTTGTTCTTTGCCGCATACTCGCTATGCTATGCCAGCTTATTATTTGATTGCGCCGGCCGAAGCCAGTTCCAATTTAGCACGTTATGACGGCGTACGTTATGGTTTGCGGGTAAACGAAAAAGATGTGGTTAATATGTTTAAAGCAACTAGAAACGAAGGTTTTGGAGCAGAAGTAAAACGGCGAATTATGTTAGGAACATACGCTTTAAGCGCTGGTTATTATGACGCTTATTATTTAAAAGCGCTCAAGGTTCGCCATTTGATTAAGATGGATTATGATAAAGCCTTTGAGAGATTCGATTGCTTAATTACGCCGACGACGCCGCAGACAGCACTGCGCAAAGGACAAAATGCTGATCCACTCAGTTTATATAAACAAGATATTTGCACCATTCCTAGCAATTTGGCTGGTATTCCAGCGCTTAGTCTGCCTTTTGGTCTTGCTGATGGTATGCCAATAGGCGTGCAGCTCTTGGGTAGAGCTTTCAGCGAACCGACACTTTTGAATATTGCTTATGCGCTGGAACAAAATAGCGAGTTGACGCGGTTAAAACCCAATCAAGGGAGGGGACTGTAAGATGAGTGATTACGAGGTTATCATTGGTTTGGAAGTTCACGTCGAGCTAAAAACTGCAACTAAAATATTTTGCGGTTGTACCACCGCTTTTGGCGGCGAGCCTAATACCCATGTTTGTCCCGTTTGTTTGGGATTACCCGGCACTTTGCCTATTTTGAACCAAAAGGTATTGGAGTATGCCGTCAAAGCAGGTTTAGCTCTGAATTGTCAGATTGCCGAATATAGTAAATTCGACCGTAAAAATTATTTTTATCCCGATTTAACCAAAGCGTATCAAATTTCTCAATACGATTTGCCCATCGCTGAACATGGTTATATTGATATTATTGTTGGCGGTAAGGAAAAACGTATCGGTATTACGCGCATACACATGGAAGAAGACGCCGGCAAATTAGTTCATCAAGGCAGTACCATTACCACGGCTTCCGGGTCGTTGGCTGATTATAATCGTGCCGGTATTCCGTTAATCGAAATCGTTTCTGAACCAGATATGCGCAGCGCCGAAGAAGTTAAAGCCTACTTAGAAATGCTTAAAGCTATCATCGAATATATTGGTGTCAGCGATGCTCGTATGGAACAAGGATCTTTGCGTTGTGACGTTAATCTGTCCTTGCGTCCTTTCGGTCAAGCGGTTTTTGGTACTAGAGCGGAAATTAAAAACTTAAACTCTTTTCGTTCGGTGGAGCGTGCTATTAAATATGAAATTGCACGCCAAGAAGATATCTTAAATGATGGCGGTCAAGTTGTTCAGGAAACCCGCACATGGGATGAAACGAAAGGACAAACTTTTTCGTTGCGGTCCAAAGAAGATTCCGATGATTACCGTTATTTTCCTGAGCCAGATTTACCGCCAATCATTGTGGATAAAGCATGGGTTGAGCAGTTGCGGCAAGATTTGCCAGAACTACCCAGCGCGAAAAAAATGCGTCTAATAACGGAAGACCATTTGCCTGAGTACGATGCTTCCATTATTACCGCTTCCAAAGGAACCGCCGATTTCTACGATGGTTTACGTAAGCACTATGATGATGCCAAAAAAGCCGCAAATTGGATTATGGGCGAGCTGATGGCAAAGATGAACAGCCAAAATGTGGATTGGTCAGAGCTTAAAATTATCCCTGAAAATATGGCGCAGCTATTAAGTGAGCTGGACAAAGGCGCAATCAGCGGCAAAATCGCCAAAGAAGTTTTTGCTGAAATGTTTGATACTGGTAAAAAAGCAGCTGAAATTATCAAAGAAAAAGGCTTGGTGCAAATCTCTGATACTAATGCCATCAGTACGGTGATTGATGACGTATTAGCTAATAATCCCAAATCGGTAGAAGATTTTAAAGGCGGTAAAAAACAAGCAATGGGCTTTTTGGTAGGACAAGTCATGAAAGCTACTAAAGGGCAAGCTAATCCGGCTGTTGTCAATCAGCTGCTGAATGAAAAATTATCAATGTTATAAGCAAACGAAACGAGGGTGAGTCATGATAGACTGGGATAAACGGCAACGAGCATTTCAGCGGATTAACCGTATTTTTCTATTGATTTACCTGTTAACGACAGTTTGGGTATTGATCGACGGGATAAAAACGTCATACAGCCGTGCTATACTTTATTCCGTCGTCGCCTTGCTGTTGCTTTTAGCGCCACAAGTAGTTTCTAAACTTTTTAAGGTTGTTTTTCCTAGCGACTGCCGTTTTTTATTTTATTTGTTTGTTTTCGGCGCAGTAGAATTTGGTAGCGCAATGGACGGGTATGATTTGATCAGTTGGTGGGATTTATTGCTTCACTGTCTTTCTGGCGCTTTAGTCGCTTTTGCTGCCCTTTTGATTTTTAACGCACTGCGTAAAAACCAAGGTCAGTTGGTCAAAGAAGAGTTGCCTTTAGCTATTATTTTTATGAATCTGGCGGCTACTACTTCGGCGGCCTTTTGGGAGTATTATGAATTTATGTTGGATGAATTTTTCGGTTTTAATGCTCAATTAAGCAGTATGGGCACTGGCGATACGATGACCGATATGATGGTCTGCACGTTGGGAGGCTTATTGATTTCTGCTTGGATTGGTTGGAGTTATTACCAAAATCGCGATAACGCTTTACTTTCGGTAGTTAACCATTTTTATTACCGCAATAGAAAGGACAATCGCTGATGATTCTTTTGCGCGTCATAGAGATTTATTTGCTTTTGATCAACATTTGGGGATTTTTTATTATGGGATTTGATAAACGCAAAGCCCGTAAAAACAAATGGCGCATACCAGAAAAAGAATTTTTTCTAACGGCTGCCGCTGGCGGCAGCCTTGGCGTTTGGCTAGGAATGCGTACTTTTCACCATAAAACGCAACATAAAATTTTTACTATTGGTATACCTTGTATTTTCTTTTTACAGCTGTTCTTGTTGGGGTTTTGTATATATCGCAGCTTGAGAATATGAAAATTTTTTTAAAAAAGGGCATAACTCGCCAGTTATGCCCTTTTTTAAATGAATTAAATTGTTGGAACAGAAAAGCAACTTACTTGCATAGATGGATACTGGCATAAGTTTTGATAGAATGATACAATGTGACGATCGTTTTTTTGAATCCTTCACAGTATTTTAGCAGAACGTATGGTTTTACGCTTCTTTTTATTGCTTAACACACGCTTAGTGATTGGTGTCGCTCTAGCGTTTTTGATAGAATGTGTTGCCAATACCGTTTCCAATGAAAGTTACAATTCCGTAAATTATCACATAAATCCACGCCGACTCGTTGTAATAAATAAAAATGGTCGGGAAAAACAATATTACGGCTATCATTGGCATCAGATAGTCAAATCCTTGTCGAACGCCATATATCACTGAACAACTAAAAGCAATCAAAGGAATAATACATAGCATCATCAATATTGCTATGCTTGTATTCTTTATCAAACAAGGCAACAGATAAAAATCTGCCACCAACACAACAGCGTATGGAATGAGTGCGATCAGTCTTTTATTCATCACTTATCCTCCAATTCAAATAATTCTTCTACCGTAGTATGCAGATACCGCGCAAGCCTCATTGCTAAATCAAGAGAAGGATTGTACTTGTTTTTTTCTATGGCAATAATGGTTTGCCGTGATACTCCTAATGCTTCCGCAAGATCTTCTTGGCGATAACCTTTCGCTTTACGAAACTCTTTTATGCGATTGATCATAACTTTATACTCATGAATATAATGGCAGCAGTTACCGTTGCCATTACGCTAGCAACAACACAAATCAGAATAATAATTTTAAACAGGGGAGCGGTTTCATAGGAATCTTCATCATCCTTAACGACATTACGTGTCATTATAAGTTGTGAAAAGCTTTGAACAATGGCTGCTGTTACTAGTAACATACACGGGATTAAATTCAAATTTGTGTGGTATACATATACCTTGTAGCTTTCAAAAAAAGACCATACTAAAAGAGCGATTATTAAAAAAATATATGAATTCCTTTGTGCCCTAAAAATGATGTGTTGTTCCATTTCATCTGGTTTATGAAATTTGAAATATTTAAGAAGTTTTTTCATGATGACCTCCTTGCTAATATAAAACACTTTTTACTTTTATAATGATACAATAATAATCGATATAATGTCAAGAGTTCTTTACTTTTTAAAAGTAGTCCAGTATGGGTAATTTGCCTTTTGTGTTCGATTGCTGCTTTTTGACCATATATGAACGTTTAACGGTGAAGTTTAAAAAAATTTTTATCTGTTCATACTATTATTGATTGGCATTATAAAAAAGTAGGTGAGCAGATGAAGAAAAAAATTATTATAATCGGCGCAGGAGTTGGCGGCTTGGCGACAGCAGTTTATTTGCTTTCTAAAGGAGCAGAAGTTACAATACTGGAAAAAAATAATTTTCTTGGCGGGCGCTGCGGCGAATGGTGCGAAGGCGATTTTCACTTTGCTAGAGGCGCTGTTTTGGTGCAAGATATTGGCGAATATGAGGCTGTCTTTCGGGCGGCAGGACAAAATTTGCATGATTATGTAGACGTTAAACGATTAAAAGTCAATTTTGATTTTATTAACCGCAATAATCATCAAGTATTTAGCGGAGATTTGACACAAATGTTGATGGAATTGCGTACAATTTCTGCCAAAACCGCACAGAATTATCTTCAGTATACGACGGCTCTTTATGGACGCCATCAACTGCGTGAACAATATCAACATTTTGCTGATGATGAAATTTTGACCAAAAAAGGTTCTGACCGCAGTCATTATGCTGCGCAAATTATCAAAAGCTATATCACCAACCCCAAGATTCGGGAAGCTTTATTGTTTCAAAGTGCTTATCCGGGGCAGGAGCTTAACCGTTGTTCTTTTTCGCGCGCAATGACGCCGGCTGTTATGCAGATGGAGGGCGTTTATCATTTTATTGGCGGTATGGCAAGCTTTATCCAAGCGCTAGCGCAGTTGGTAGTATCGTTAGGCGGTATCATTGAAACAACACAACCAGTCAGTGAAATTGTGATGGCTGGTCATGAAGCAGTAGGGGTAAAAACAGCTGATAACGTACGTTTAGCAGATATTGTTATTTGCAACGCTTCTGCTGCTTATGCAAGTGAAAAATTATTGCCGAAGGAAAAAACAGATACTTATACTGACGATGATTTTCATCATTCTTGTGGCGTCTTACAGCTTCATTTAGCATTAGATACGGTGTATCATGAATTAAAGGTACATAATTGTTACTATGATCGATCACTTACTAAAGCGCTTCGAGCGTCTTATCATGGTTATGTTGCGCCTAAAATTGCTTTATATGTTTATTATCCTGCCGTCGTGGATCATACTTTAGCGCCAAAAGGACAAAGCGTGATGACTGTCGTTTTGCGTGTGCCCAATGAAACAAGTCAATTTAGCGCATGGAACAGTCGTCGCAAGAATCGTATCGTCAAGCGCATGATGACAGTATTAACTCAAGACGAACGGCTTTCCGATTTATCGGAACATATCATAAGTATGTCGCTAATAACGCCAACGGAAATGAAACGAGACTTTAATGTTACTTCTGGCAGTGCTTTTGGCACAATCAATCAGCCTATCAAATCGCTACCGACAATTGCACAGTTATATTTTATTGGCGACGCTGTAGACGGCAATGCTGGTGTACATCGAATTTTGCAGCAATCCCGCATTTTAAGTGAACAAATTTTGGCAGAAAAGCGTTCTATCAGTAGTTGAATAAAAATATTCAGCTGTTTATTTGTTGCTGCTGTCTATTTTCATTTATATAGAAATTGATTCTATCAATAAAAAATAAAAGACACCCAAATGAAAAGGGTGTCTTTTATTTTGCTAAATTAAATACTACTTAATGATTTAGCTAATTTCTCTATAATCAATTTCAAATATTTTTTTGTGCCAAAGATATTTGAAATTCTATTTATGTGGTCTTCATTTGTACAATTATCGAAAATGGTTTCAAAAAACTCTAGTGTATTTTGGAAAAATTCAAATTCATATGTTTTGTTGCTGGTATTCTTTTTTGCTGTTTGGGTTCATACTTTGTTGTATCGCAATGTAATGTTGTTTATACACTCAAAGCTATTTTCTGCTGATTTAGACAAGGCTAGTATTCAATTGTTGTATTTTCAAAATCAATATCAGTAATATTGATTAGATCATCTTCTGCCTCTCCATTTATAGAAAAATCGCCTTCGAAAAACCATTTATATGAACGAGTAGCAATAACTTTTGTTTCTGCGAAATCAAGTCCGCCGCCAACTATAGCGCTTACACCTGGAAGAAGTTTACCTAAATTGATAATTCCTTTTGTACCAAACTTTGTAATGAATCTAAATCCCACTTTTTGATTTATTTTGGTTAGTACTTTGCCTGGGATTTTCTTTATAAGACCATTGGCAAATTTGACACCAAGCTTTATACCAGATTGCTTTAAAAGACCACTGACTGCGACACCAGCCAGACATGCATAAACAAAAGTTTGTGTTTGGTCGCTATTCAATTCATAGTCTGCCATATAGGCAACGCAAGCGATCATACGCATTTGCACATAAATTACACTGCCAACATTTGCCGGAAGCGCAACAGGCATAGTAATAAATCCTCCTAATCCAGTCACTACTCCAGATGCTGTACATTTAACAATTTGGTTTCGTAACATTGCCTTACAAGCATCCTCTTTCGTTTGATGTTTTTTTAAATAATCGTTTGCCATCTCCTCTACACTTGAGCTGACCTTCGGTATTCCATTTAAACATTTTTCGTAACAACTATCCAAAAGATTCATAATATCTTCCTGTGTTATTATTTGTTTTTTATCTTTGCTGTCCATCGTCTAAAAATCCTTTCACTAATCAATTGATTTTTCATTAGTGCAATTATATCATAAACGCACAAATATGATAAGATTTTTGTTGAACGAGTGAAAGATTGATTCAAAATAAATTGCTTTTTAAACGGACATACGAAATTTTTTGTGCTGTGAATTTTGTAGCTAGGCAGAATGTTTTTTGTATAGTAGTATTTTATCAAAGATATCTTTTGCGCAAAAATATTCTTTTGTATTATACGAATATATGATATTTTTGAGGAGGTTCTTGCCAGATGAAACCAAAATATTTAGAAAAATACCCGCATATTTTTACGCCGCTTACTGTTGGCGCTAAAGGAAGAGAAATAACATTTAAAAATCGTTTAATGGTCGCTCCACTCGAAGCGCCTGCCGGTTGTGATTTTAATGGTAGATTGATTGACAGTGGTATTGATTTTTATGCCGCGTTTATCAAAGGAGGATTTTCCGCTTATTCTGTTACAATGGAGATTCCACACAATGCCGGTCATCCTCGCGGTCTTGTTATTGATAGCGAAGAAAATGTTGCATTCAGTGATTGTCATAAATTGCATCGTTTAGTTCATTCTTATAATGGAATCAGTTTATTAGAATTGACTCATCCCGGTTTTTGTGCATTACCTAAACCCGATAGGGTACTAAAATCAGCTAGTGAAGGCATGTGGAATGGCAATCCTGTTAAAGCGATGGATTACAAAGATATGTGTGAAATAGCTGAGCTTTTTGCCCATGTTGCAGTAGCGGCAAAACGAGCCGGTTTTGATATGATTCAATTAAACGGCTCTAATGGTTGGTTGATTAGCCAATTCCTTTCTCCGTTGACTAATCGACGCACCGATGAATTTGGTGGATCTGTAGAAAATCGTTGTCGTTTCCCTCGGATGATTATAGAATACATTCGTCAAGCAACTGATGATATGCCCATTGAATTGCGAATGAATGCTTATGATGGATTGGATATTGTTGATGGTATTCGACCAGAAGATGCCGCTTGGCAAGCTCTTATTTTTGAAGATGCCGGCGTCAGTATGTTGCATTTAAGTTGTGGTAATCGTTTGGATCCTTCAACGCGTCCAGAAATGACGCCAAGTCATTTTTTGCCTTCCGCAATCAATTTGCCCGGCGCAGTTGCTTGCAAAAAAGCTGGCGTCAAGATTCCAGTTGGTATTGTAGGCAAAGTGCATGAACCGCAATTGATCGAACAGCTTTTGTCAGAGAAAAGCATTGATTACGTTTTCATGACACGTCAGGCCATTGCAGACCCTGAGTTTGCTAATAAAATCAAAGAAGATCGCATAGAAGATATTCGTCCATGTCTTCATTGCAATTATTGTGCTGACGGCGGACGACGTGGCTCATCGACGAAAAATGTTACTTTTAATAAGACGGCTACTTATAATGCAGAATGCTCGGTCAATCCCTTATATGGACAAGGCTACTATAAATTGAAAATTCCAGCGCCGCAGAAAGCTAAAAACGTTGCGGTCATTGGTGGTGGCGTTGCTGGTATGGTGGCTGCAATTACTGCTGCAAGACGGGGACATGCCGTTACACTTTTTGAACAAGATGACAAACTAGGCGGTTTGCTTGCTTTTGCTGATCATATGTGGTTTAAAGATAGCATTTTAAATTATCGTAAATACTTAATCAGACAAATTGCTAAAAATAATGTACAGGTTTATTTGAATACCAAAGCGACGCCGGAAACGATTGAACCGTTTTCTTTTGATGCAATAATAGTTGCTATTGGCGGTAAAGCGATTGTGCCTAACATTCATGGCATTCAAAATAACAATGTTTTTCTAGCAATGGACGCACTTAGCCACCCAGAAAAGCTGGGTAAGAAAGTTGCTATTATTGGCGGCGGTGCTGTGGGGTGTGAAATTTCCATTCAATTATCTGATGGTATACGGGAAATTACTGTCGTTGAAATGGGCGATGAATTAGTCGCGACTAGTCATTTAAATGAACGAGTGCATACGCTAAAATGGATGGAAAAAAATAATGTACAAAGTTTTTTAAATACCGTTTGTGTAGCGATTGATGAGGACAAAATTTATTTAAAAGATTCAACAAGCGAATTTTCACTTTTTGTTGATTCCGTCATTTTATGTACAGGTTTTGCAGCTTTGACTGAAGAAAGAGACAGTTTTCAAGGTCATGCTTTTGACGTCATCAATGTTGGCGACTGCAAAAAAGCGGCTAATATTCGCGCCGCTGCTGATGCTGCATATAGTGCGGCAATGATCCTTTAAGCAAATTTGTCCCTAACAAAGAGTATTGGAGTAGAGTAAGTAGCTGATTAAAATAAAAAATTTTGCGGAATCTGATTGAATTGGGAGGAAAAAATGGTGAACATTGCTGCAAATAAAACTGTTTACTTAAAATGGGGAATAACTTTATTGATTCCGTTGATGATTTATTTCTTGATTCCTGCTGGTGAATTGTATACGACAGAAATCAGAAAATATTTTCTGTTGACGATGATCTGCATTTTCATGTTTGTTTTTGAATTATTGCCGGGAGCTATTATTGGTCTGTGTTTAACTATCGGCTATCCATTGCTTAAAATATGTACACTGGCCACTACGCTTAGTACATGGAGGAATAGCATTATTTTTCAAAGTATTGCTATTCTGTTATTGATTGAGTGTTTACAAAATACTACTGTTTTAAAGAGGGTTTCTTATAAATTAGCTGGTGTTGTTTCCGGCAGTTATTTAGGCATTCTTCTGGGGCTCTCGCTTTCAGGGATTCTTTTAGCCATCATGATTCCGGCTTCAACGGCCAGTTTTTTAAATATGGCTTTAGCTTTGGGATTGATCAAAACTTTAAAATTGAGTCCCAAAGATCCTGCTACGGTGGGTTTTATGCTGGTTAGTTATTTTTCTGTGATCGATGCTCATAATTTTTTATACAGTACATTTGGAATTGGTTTAAATGCTAATTTAATAGCAGCGCTTGTCGAAGGATTTAGTTTATCTTATACTAAAATTATTTGGGATAATATCATTTTTGTTCCACAGTTATTTGCGCTGATACTAATTTTCGCTAAAATTTTTCTAACGCGACAAAGACTTAATGGCAGAGATTATTTTTATGAAGAATTAAAGTCTCTGGGAAAATGGAGCGCCAATGACAAGAAAGCATTAGTCATCATGATGTTAATGGTCGTATTTTTAGTGACCAATAATTGGCATAAATTAGATATGACGTTCGGATTTGTAGGAGCTTGCATTCTGTTTTACTTGCCTAAAATCGAAATAGGTACTATGGAAAATCTACAAAAAGTCAGTATTTCTTTTCCGATTATCGTTGCCAGTTGTATGGCTATTGGTACCGTTGGCAGCAGCATTGGTGTAGGTGATTGGTTTGCTAATTTGGTAGCGCCGTTTTTGCAAAGTGGCAGTAAATTTACTTTTACCTTGTTTATGATGATTTTTGGTGTTTTAGCTAACGTTTTGATGACACCAATGGCTTTGGTAACGCTTTTAACAGGACCGTTTGTTGCAATCGCTCAAACGATGGGATTTTCGCCTGAAGTTGTTGCTTATACTTTATATCATATAGGCAACGATGTCTTATTTCCCTATGAAAATAATGGGACTTTAATGTGTTATGCTTTTGGCATGATGAGCATGAAACAATTTATGAAAGGCGCTCTTACTAAAATGGTTTTGGATTTCGTTTTTGTGTTAACGCTGGGCATATTTTGGTGGAGTATCCTTGGATTGTTTTAAAAATTTGTTTAACCTTGCTGTTGGCATAATTCTCAGTAACGGATAAGCTGAAATATTTAACGTCTGATAGTAATTCCTTTCATCTAATGGTTTAACGAGCGTGACGATGCCAATAGTATTTGGCATATTAGTCAACTTCTCCGTTAATTCTTCATGACCATACTCATAATAAGCAATTTGAACATCAGGATAATCCGATAAAAAATGATTCATAGCAGCGAGAAGATAGTTATTGCGAAAAGAAGGTTCGCATAGTATAGTTAGTTTGCCTGAAACGGTATCTGATGTTATATTAGGTTGAGAATGCGTTTTTAATTCTGTCATAATTTCGTCGATTTGATGAAATTTTTCGAGGAAGTATTCACCGTCTGCTGTTAAACTAATCCCTTGATGAGTTCTGTCAAATAATTTGGTGTTGAATTCATTTTCCATATTAGTTAATATTTTGGATAATCTATGCGATGGTATATTGAATTTTAATGCGGCTTTATTGATTGAGCCAGCTTTAGCTACAGCTAAAACATAGGCTATATAATCTGTATTCATATCAATCTCCTTTGTTTGAGAAATTTTAAATAAATCCCTTGATGGTATGTGTATTTTGTTAATCCGTTCGTTATATACTATAAAATCGTTTTAAAAAGTGATTCTATTATAAATCATATCATTTTCTTTTTCAACAAACTTCTTTATCTTCTTACGAAAGACATTTTCAATGATTTCCTAAAATATTTTGTTCGTAGTAGAAAAGTTCGCAGTCCTATGGTAAAATAGACACAACGAACAGAGCAAAAAATCGGAATTTGTGGAGGTAACTATATATGCAGTATGAATGTAAAATTACAGTTTTAGAAACAAAAGTCTTCCCCGAACTTCAAGAAAAATATCTTGCCAATCCGAAATCGGGTCCTTGTCCTTGCTCCAAAGTTGGAGATATTTTTACACTTAAACGCACACCACAACAAGATGACTTTTATCGCTTGATGAATGGGAAATTCTGTGGTGAAGCGTGGGACGCAATTAGCAGATATGTTTATACTGCTTTGCAGGGTGGCTCTATTATGCACAAATGGACAAATGACGAGCGTATGATGATTGCCTGTTGTAATGATGGAACAAGACCGGTTATTTTTAAGATTGAACGGATTGATATTCCTGAAAATGAAGAAGAACAGGGATGGCTTGAAAAACAGAATTTCAAAAATACAGCTGATGAGGCTTATATTGGATAATTTTTTATGTATATAAATAGTCTTAATTGATAAAATGTTAGGACATAGCTAGATGATATCTGCAATTGAATAAATGCCGTTTTTATTGTAGTTATTTAGCTGATTTTTTAGCAAGTTTTTCTGCAATGTTGAATTTCTTGACTTCTTCATCAGTCCATGCGTTAGGAGAATTTTTATCTTTATATCTTTTGTATTGGCATCTGCCACCATGCAATATATTGTATTAGACATAACAGAGGTTCGCAGTGGCATTTAGTGAATCATATAAAAACAAAAAGCTCCATCTTTAAGATGGAGCTTTTTGTAAGCGCAAATTCTTTATGACATTTTAGCAGCGACGAATTTGGCAAGATCGACAACGCGACAGCTATAACCCCATTCGTTATCATACCAAGCCAATATTTTCAATAAATGTTCGCCAACCATCATAGTAGAAAGACCGTCAACGATACTGGAATGGCTATCGCCATTATAGTCAATGGAAACTAATGGTTTATCTGAATAGCCCAAAATTCCTTTCATTGATCCTTGCGCTGCTTCTTTCAGCAATGCGTTGACCTTTTCAACAGTAGTGCTTTCGGCTAATTCAAAAACAACATCCACTAAAGAAACATTTGGCGTTGGCACACGCAGCGCCAATCCATTCAATTTACCTTTTAAATTAGGCAGTACTTCTCCAACCGCTTTTGCAGCGCCTGTTGTCGTAGGGATAATAGATTGCGTGCAACCGCGTGCACGACGAGGATCTTTATGACGAGCGTCCAAATTTTTCTGATCATTAGTAAAAGAATGAACTGTTGTCATTGCTCCAGAAATGATAGTAAAATGGTCGTTAATAACTTTAGCCACGGGCGCCAGACAATTTGTTGTACAAGAAGCGTTAGAAATAATATGGTCGGTTTGCGGATTATAAACATCTTCATTAACGCCTAAAACAATAGTTGCATCGATATTTTTACCCGGCGCTGTGATTATGACTTTTTTTGCGCCTTGTGCTAAATGAACACCAGCCTCATCTTTCGTTTTAAATTTACCAGTGCTTTCCAAAATAATCTCTGCGCCTAATTCACCCCATGGCAAATTTTGGGGATCACGGTCAGAAAGTAAGCGAATTTTTTTACCATCGACAATTAAATGTTGTTCATCATAAGAAACTTCCCCTTGATAAGTGCCATGTGTAGAATCATATTGGAACAAATGAGCGGTGCCAGCGGGATCTGCTGTGCTGTTGACGGCGATAACTTCTACGTCATCACAAGCTAAAGCGGCTCTTAAACATAAACGACCAATACGACCAAAACCATTGATTGCAATTTTTGCGTGCATAAAAAATACCTCCTAAAAAGATTAAAATAAACATTGTCTGTTTCTATTAACACTATCTAATAAATATAGCTTATCTCATTTTAGCACAAAAATAAAGAGTTATTCGTTTAGCGCTAATGAAAATTTATTTACTTTAGTTATTTTAACACTTGATAACATATCCAACTGATAATATTTTGGAAAAAATAAAAGTATTCGTTGTGAAATCTTGACAATAAATCATTAAATTTATGTAATAATTCCTAGTATAAAGAAAAAATAAATAGCGAAAATCAGTGACAAGAAAGTCGTTTGGTGCTGTTTTGTTATTCTTTTATCGTCTGTGAAAACACGAAGGAATGTTTTGAGATTATGGAAAAGATATCATTCTGACTCGTGACGGGTTGAAAAAATTAGAGGAAGAGTTAGAAAATCTAATATACATAGTCTAAAGACCACGTATCGTGTGTCCTGCGAAACTTGCCCCTTGACCGTTGACAGCATCAGCAATCCGGGAGCCTGCGTCACTACATTCCGTACAAGAGAGTGTACCTCTTGCCCTGCTAAATAGCTATCCCTGTGTATTCGTCGGCTGATTACCCGTGGGGCGGCGAGTGAGAGCGTCATGCCAGAGGTGGAGATACTGACCGCGCGGAGTTTTATTCCCTGATGGAGCGCATTGCCGAATGACAACCAGTTCAGAGTGTGGTACGGCTTGCGGTTGAGAACCACAGCCAACCCCAGAACGGTAACTGACGATGGCGCTTTACATTTAACGGTCAGTCAGATTAGGCGTAGCGCCAGACAAAGCGCCATTGTTGCCGTAGCTTACCGAGCTGGGGAGCATCTTTATAGCGACTACACTCGCATCGGAATAGCAAGATCAGGCGATCTTGTGAAATACGGTAGAACAGTTGAAAAAATACCGAAAGCGTAGCTTGCTTACAGCTTTAATACTGCTTTTTAGAATGAATTTTCGTTGAAAGAAAACATTGCGCTAGCAAGGAAGTTTGTGAAACGCTGTCTAGTGGACAAAGGCATGATTGCCAATTTCACTATCCATGTCTCAGACAAGGAGAATGAAGGCATCCTCAGATCACACTTTCATGTAATGACGACTATGCATCCCATCAATCCAGATGGCACGTGGGGGCAGAAGCAGCTGCTGGGAATATGTGCTTAACGATGAGGAACTGGATGTATTCAACGCCCGCTGTACCTACTACCGACTAGGGCAACCCCGGAAACGCTGGATTAAGGCAACTAACCGGCTGATGCTGAATATAAAAAAGAAAATCAATTTGTGGTAAAAGTTTTAGATTGTAAAAACAGGGTAAAAATAGGTGTTCTTAAATGCTGTATTTAAAGACAAGCATATGTTTTTAAATTACTACAAGCAGGACATACTAGCCGCACTAAATTTTTGATTAGCTATTTTTTTCATCGACAGTCTCCTTGCGCAAAATTATGCTGCTAATCATACTTATCATCCCTAACACCATACACCATTTGAAACGAAAAACAGCGCCTATTATCAATAAACTCGCACCAATAACCCCATGAACCATCATGAACGCTTTTAAAGTTTTTCGATTAGGAGAGGAAAGTGTTAGTGAAATCCCTAATTTTTTATTTATCTTATTGCAAAATTGATTGACTTGATGAATCATATTCTGACCTCCTGAAATAATAACTGGATACTGTGATTAAGGACAAGCAATGTGCCAATAACGATAAAAAACCATGCCATGCGCTTGGCTTTAGCTTTTTTTCCCATCAAAAATATGCCCATACAGATGAAACAAACGCCAATACATAAAGCGATGAGTGATAGCGTCTGCATCATTTCTGATCCAAGAACTGGTACGAAATCAGGGATTGGAAAAATCATTTTCTTGCCTTCTCTCGTTTTCATCTTCTTGATTTTCATCAAAAATAGCCGCTACAAGATAATCTGTCATCAGATCAAATACAGCAAAATAATTACACGTCACTGAAAGCGTTTCCTTAGTATTGATTGTTGCTAAAAGTGCGCTGAAAATTCCATAAGCCTGTGATTCCTCTATTTTCAAGGTAAGTCCCGCAGTGCAAACGGCTTGTCTAAAAAAATCAATGCTGTCTAATTTAACCTCGGCTAAAGTTTCTTCAGGCAACTTGCTCATGAAGGATTGAAAATCCGGCGTATTGACATTATATAAAAACGGCTTGCTGTCATATTCTCGACAAAGCATTTTCATGGACTGAGCGAATCCCTCTTTACTTTGCTTCTCTTTATTCCAAGCTAGAAATTTTTCCTTGAGCCTTTGTTGAATCGTTTCAATCGTTTCCAAAAATAACGCTTCTTTCGTTGGATAAAGCGTATAAAAAGTACCCACGGATATAGCGGTTTTTTCACATAAATACTTAACGCTCGTTTTTTTGTATCCTTGGGTGATCCATGACTCTTCGCACAACGCCTCTAATTTTTCACGATAGTTGATTTTATCAGCATCCGAAAGGACTGGCTTCGCTGGCATATTTTCTACCTCCTTATAGAAATTCATTTACGAATATTTTTATTTAATATTCGTAAATGAATTATAGCACATTTCTTCAGTGCTGTCAACAAAAAAACGGTGAAAATCAAAAATTTCACCGTTCTTGCTCAATCTGTCAAAAATTTTATGGCGCTGTTGGCGCTTCAATTTCCACGTAATTTTCGCTTTGTTCAATTTGAAGCTGCATCATCAACTGCTGTGTTTCGTTTTCTTTATTAACCGCAATAATTTCAGCTTGACAAAGTTGTCCTTTCTTATCTATCCACAGTGTATAAAAGAAATTATGCCATAAAGCGGTCATATATTCGTTTTCATTATAAGCCGCGACATGATATTTTTTGCACATAACATCGCCAACTTTTTCTTTTTCTACAAATTCCACTTCAATAGGAGACGTGAAATTCAACATCGCCAGCGGGTTGATTTCTTGCATCAATTTTTCAGCAGCTTCTTCGCCCATATGATCAATGGTTAGCCATTCTTTAGTAATATTATCTTGCCGATAATATTGGTCATCAATTTGATAAACTTCAAATTCGCCATTGACCAAATGAATTTTACCTTTTAAATGTGTGCTGTTATTGTTCTTTTCGCCCCATACTTCATTCAGAATTTCTTCTTTATCCGCTAAAAGACGCTTGCTAATGCTATGAAAGGTATAGCTGGGCGCATGATTCATATCATTCAGCGCTCTAACGATAACTTCCTCTGGCGGTAAACTGTATTCCTTATAAATACTGATGCCGCTAATAGTCAGACCAATAACGAATATCACCATAACCACTGCCCATAAAAGTCGAATAATGGGATGCATTGAATGATGACGATAGTGATTTTGCCATTTTTCTATAATCTTCGGTATGTTTTGCACAAAAAATCCCTCCTCATCAATACTTACGATGAGCAGGGCATTTTTATGCGTAATGATTTTCGGGTAGTTATTATCAAATTTAACTTAAACAATAATATGCACCATCATAATTTTAACATGATGATTTTCAGATATGCCGCTAAAAAGAGCCCAGCCAAAACAAAAATTTATTAAATCTGCTAAGACCGTTTGCTGCTAAAAACTCTAATACTGCAAATAACCTATAATAAATATTTTCTGACAGCATCCCAAAATTGTGCCGTCTCACTAACTGTTTATTCTCTTGTTACAAACAATTATCATAAATTGCCTTCGTGACGAATGTGCTTAACCGTTTAATTGGAATCCAAAAAATTTTATTCATTTATCGTATACACTACCAATTATTTTTATTGCCATATTTTTTTCAGTCTTGCTATTGCTTCCATAATATCATCGCGCTTGCCAAAAGCGCTCAGCCGAAAATATCGTTCGCCGCTTTGACCAAATCCCGCTCCCGGCGTTCCTACGATTTGAGCTTTTGTCAGTAAATAATCAAAAAATGCCCACGAATCCATAGCTACTGGACATTCCAGCCAAATGTATGGCGACTGTATGCCGCCTGTATAGTAAATAGACAATTCATCCAAACAATTTGTTATTAAGCGAGCATTCTCTTGATAATAAGCAATATCAGCCTTGATTTGTTGTTGTCCCTGCGGCGTAAATACTGCCGCCGCTCCTTTTTGCACGATATAGGACACGCCGTTAAATTTTGTCGTTTGTCGCCGCAGCCACCATTGATTTAACGATTGTTCATTACGAATCAACGCTTTAGGCACAATGGTATAACCGCAACGCGTACCAGTAAAACCTGCTGTTTTAGATAGCGAACAAAATTCGATAGCGCATTCCTTGCTGCCTTCAATTTCAAAAATACTGCGCGGTAAAGCAGGATCGTCAATAAAAGCTTCATAAGCGCTATCAAACAAAATAATCGCTTCTTTTTGACGAGCAAAATCCACCCACGCTTTTAGCTGTTCACGGTTATAGACAGCTCCAGTGGGATTATTGGGTGAGCATAAATAAATAATATCAGCTGTCATATTATGATCAGGCATAGGCAAAAAATGGTTTTCTCGATTGCCTGTTAAATAAACGATGGATCTGCCTGCCATCTTATTGGTATCAACATAAACAGGATAAACGGGATCAGGAATCAAAACCACATTATCAACACTAAATAAATCAAGAACATTGCCTAAATCGCTTTTGGCGCCATCACTGACAAAAATTTCATCGATTGCTAACGCAACGGAGTAGTTTTTTTGATAATGTTCTTGAATCGCCTGTCGCAAAAAGTCATATCCTTGCTCTGGACCATAGCCGTGAAATTGCGACTCTTGCCCTTGTTCTGCCACCGCTTCATGAAGAGCTTCGATAATAGCTGGTGCTAAAGGCTTGGTCACATCTCCGATACCCAAACGAATAATTTTAGTGTCGGCATGTTTTTGTTGATATTGGGCAACTTTGTGATTAATCGTCGAAAATAAATAGTTTTCAGTAAGCGTTAAATATTGTTGGTTAAGATTCATGATTATACCCTCCGTAAATCTCTGGCATTTGCCGTTTATGACGGCTTTTGTGATAGGCTTGATCAATTTGTTGTATGATTGCTGCATCTCCTTTTTGGTAGAGTAAATAATCGTCAATTTGCGCATAAGTCATACCCAATTCTGCTTCATCGGTTTGCCCTTCAAATAAACCAGCTGACGGCGCTTTGACGATGATATTCTGCGGTGCTTGCAAAAATTGTAGGAATTCGTACACTTCACGCACAGTTAAATCCGCAATGGGATTAAAATCAAAAGCGCCATCGCCCCATTTGGTAAAATAACCGACGTGTCGTTCACTACGGTTTCCCGTGCCCGCTACTAAAGCGTTGCGGTTCTGTGCCAAAGCATACAGCGTAATCATACGCAAACGAGGATTGATATTTGCTTGCGCCATTTCACTCAATTCAGCCGCTTTCTGCAACTGATTAGTGATCACTTCTTTGGCTTTTGTCAAATCAATAGTCATCGTTTCAATACCAAATTGTTCTGCCACTGCCAAACCATCGGTCATATCTTCACCGAAATTACGCTTGGACTGGCAAGGCATCATCACCCCTAGTACATTGTTGCAAGCCTTTTTACATAATATCCCCACTAAAGCGCTGTCCTTGCCACCACTATTACCAAAAACAATGCCATTGGCATGAGCGCTGGCTAATTGCTCTTGAATAAAAGCAACGCGTTTTTGCAATTCTTGTTGATAATTACGCATATGAAATCGTCTCCTTTTTCTCTAAGCAAGATTTAATAAATTCTCTAAAAAGTACATGCGCATTGTTTGGTCGACTTTTAAATTCTGGATGAAATTGCACGCCTACAAAAAAACAATGACCAGTCAGTTCAATGGCTTCTACCAAACGACCGTCAGGTGACGTTCCTGCCATAACCATACCCTTAGCGGTCAGCACATCACGATAATCGTTATTGACTTCATAACGATGCCGATGGCGTTCATACACTAATGTCTGACCATAAATTTGCGCTAAACGGCTTTCCTCTTGCAGTTGACAGGGATAAGCGCCTAGACGCATAGTACCGCCTTTGGGTTGGCTTTCGCTTTGATCATTCATCAAATCAATGACTCGCTGACTGCTTTTAGGCGCAAATTCCGCCGAATTAGCGTCTGTGAGTCCCAGTTCATATCGTGCAAACTCGATAACGGCGATTTGCATTCCCAAACAAATGCCCAAATAAGGTTTTTGATTTTGCCGTGCGTAATGAGCGGCTAAAATCATGCCTTCAATACCACGACTGCCAAATCCGCCGGGAACAATAATCCCATCTAGTGGTGCTAAAATTTCCGTTGTGTTATTCTCATGTAGCATTTCGGCGTCAATCCAATCAATATCAATAAAAGCGCTGTTGGCGTATCCGCCATGATTAAGCGCTTCTACTACAGATAAATACGCATCATGGAGTTTGACATATTTACCTACTAAGCCAATTTTAACACGTTTATTCCGTTTCGCAATACTTTTTAGCATTTCTTCCCAAAGCGTTAAATCGCAAGGCGCCGTTTCCAAATGAAGTTTACGGCAAGCAATATCAGCAAAATGTTGCTTTTGCAACGCTAACGGCGCTTGATACAAAATAGGCACTGTCAAATTTTCCAACACACAATCCTGCTCCACATTACAAAACATAGCAATTTTAGTTTTAATACTTTCTTCTACCGCTTCATCACTGCGCAATATAATCATATCAGGATTGATGCCAATCATTCTCAATTCTTTGACAGAATGCTGTGTCGGCTTGGATTTTTGTTCGCCAGAACTCTTCAAAAAAGGCAGCAGCGTTACATGAATAAACAAACAATTTTCACGACCTACTTGTAGCGACAACTGGCGAATCGCTTCCAAAAAAGGTTGTCCTTCAATATCTCCTACTGTGCCGCCAATTTCTACCAGCAAAACATCAGCTTGCGAGCTCTCCGCTCCTTTTAAAATAAACTGCTGAATTTCATTGGTAATATGAGGAATTACCTGCACTGTTTCGCCTAAGTAATGACCTTCTCGCTCTTTGTTGAGTACATTCCAATAAACTTTTCCTGTCGTCAAATTAGAAAATCGATTAAGGTTTTCATCAATAAATCGTTCATAATGGCCCAAATCCAAATCAGTTTCCGCGCCATCTTCTGTCACAAATACTTCGCCATGCTGATAAGGGCTCATAGTGCCCGGATCTACATTGATATAAGGATCCAATTTTTGCGCCGCGATTTTTAAGCCGCGCTGCTTTAATAGTCTGCCCAAAGAAGCAGCGGTAATGCCTTTACCCAGACCAGAAACCACGCCGCCAGTAATAAAAATATATTTTGTCATTTGTTATTCTCTCCCTATGTTGATTGATTATCTTTGTTTGAACAATGCTTTTTTGAACCTATAAAAAAGCGTCTGCCAGCAAGAGCTGCGCTTAAAACTCAACTCTTGTGATAGACGCCTTTGTCCACAATTATTCCCTTTTAATCGTTATTTGCTAATATAAGCAAATTTTTCTCCATTGTCAAGTGCTCTATAAGCAGTGTATTGTATACTTTTATCAATAATTTTTCTCGTCGCTTGGCTCATAAACTGGCTTGATTACGTTTGTGCAATAAAAATTCCACATATAGCTCCACTTGTTCTCTCATTTCCGCCGCTAAATGCTCTGGCAAAAGGATAGCGTTTTCCAAACGATTATATGAGATTGGATCGTCGATTAAACCCAATAGATAATCCAACGACACATTAAACTCTCGTGCAATAGCGACTTTGATTTCATCGCTAGGTTCTGTTTTTCCTGATTCATATGATGAAATCGTATATTTGCTTACCTTCAGCGCATCAGCCAGCGCTTGTTGTGTCATACCTTGTTCTTTACGCAAAAAATGTAGTCGCTCTCCTATCATAATTGCTCACTCACTTTTTAACACTCCTGCCAATACTTCATTGTTGTCGACTTATTTTTTTAAAATTATAACATAATTTACCAGCGATTGCGCATTTTTTTGCCCCAACGATACCGTTTGAGCAAAAAAAACATCAATACTAACGCTCCTATTATAACTACTGCCCATTTGAAGCGATCATAAAAAACAACGGTCAACGACCAATTATCACCTAAGAAAAAACCGGCGCTTAATAATAACATATTCCAGCAAGCAATACCCAACAAAGAAAAAAATAAAAATCCGCCGTATTTTTGACCGCCGCAGCCGGCGATGAAGGAAATATATGTCCGGCACACAGGAATCATTCGACCTAAACAAACAGCTAAATGAGCGTAACGACTGAAAAAATCTTGGGAAGCTTCGATACCTCGTCGACTTTTAGGTACTTTTCGCATTAACCAATCCAAAAAACGTCCGCCACCCCAACGACTAAGCCAATAACAAAAACTGCATCCCGCCAAACCAGCTAAAATACTGAATCCATAAATTACGCCAAAGCCTATTCCGCCTTTAGCGCACAATGCGCCAACTAAAGGCAACAATACTTCGCTGGGCAGTGGAAAACATGCATATTCCAAAGCAATCGTCACCACTACTGCCCACAAACCGCCAGATTCGATCCATTCCAACGCCGTTTCCATTACCAGTCCCCCCTAACAACTTTATTACCAGCTTATGCCAAATAAAGTTGTTTTAAACGTCCTAGGAATATTATCTGGTTATTTTTTCACGTTAGGTCGCTAAAATTACTGATTCATTATCAATAAAGAAGCGTCTTTCCAAGTGAAACAAACTTAGAAAGACGCTTCTTAACAATGGCTACTTATCCAAAAACTCGCTGAACTGATTCATAGCGCCAATATCATAAACCGACTGATAACCCATTTCATACAATTTTTTGACCGCTTTCTTACTGCGATTGCCACTTTGACAATAAACTAAAACTTTATCTTCATAACGTTTCAACTTTTTGGGCGCTGCTTCCGCTATCGTTTTAATGGGTACTAATTTACTACGTTTTAAATGGCGCAGTTGATATTCATCTGGCGAACGCACATCAATAAGGGTAACGTTTTTTTCTTTAAAAGCGTTTTTAGCATCGTCAACCGAAAGAGAGCGATAAATAATTTGTCCATTTTTTCCCTTTTCCTTTGTTTTTAACGGTCTATTCAATAAACTTTGGCAAATTCCAAAAGCGCACATAGCTAACAAAATCATCACTAACTGCTCAATAAAGTTATCCACTTGCTCACCTCCTCCAATTCTTACTTTGACTGCCCATTATCTTCAACAGTTTTCGGTAATTTATCTCGTCATCTTTTTATTATTTATCGCCATAAATCACCATATAGCTCCGGTCGTCGATAGTTTAAATAAAAAGAATCCCGCATACTACGTCGTTCGCTGTAGCGTATACGATTAAGCGTTTCATTGTCTAAAGCAGCCACTAACATACCTTCTTTGCCGCTAAAATCTTCTGTTATGATTTCTCCTTTTGGTCCGATAACCAAGGCTCCGCCGCTAAATTGTGTGCCACAGCCATTTTCGCCCAAGGCATTACAAGCGGCTAAATAGACACAGTTATCATAAGCTCTTGTGCTCATGTATCGTAACCAAACTTCTTTACGATCACCGGCGATGATGGGTGAAGCATGAGGAACAAAGATGATTTCTGCGCCATTCAAGGTCAAAATCGTGGTAATCTCAGGAAAATGCATTTCCCAACAAAGCTCCAACCCGATGGCACCACAGTTTGTACGCTCAACCATGAAGCAATCGCCAGCAGAAAAATAAGATTGCTCACTAACGCCCAGATGAGTTTTACGATACTTTATAATCTCGCCGTTGCTTAAGCAAAGTACTTGTGTAATATAAGGTTTGTCACCAGCGTTTTCTTCACAGATCCCTGCCAAAATAGCAATTTGATTATCTTGAGCTAATTGTGATAATTTTTTACTAGATGCGCCGGGAATGGGTTCTTGAAAATTAACAGCCGTTTTATTACAATATCCCGTAACGGACAATTCTGGAAAACAAATAAAATCGGCTTGCTGCTTATGAGCCTCTTGCACAAAATAACCTATTTTAGCTAAATTGTCCTCAATAGCCCCTACAATAGATTGCATCTGTACCAAAGCAATAATTGTCTTTTCCATCAATGTACCTCCTCAAAACGAATCGTACCGCTGGCATTTTCGCTGATGATGGCATCCATTATTTTGCGGCTAATATTGCCTATAAAATCATCAGCGCTTAAAAACGTTTCTCCGTCGTTAAGCAGCGCTGCATCTTGTTCTGTTACGTCAATTAACAAATTGTGTAAAGCGGCTTGTTGTGCCTGTATAATTTTTAATTGCACTTCTTTCACCTCTGTTTATGGTTTCCTTTTAATCATACTGCCGCGAAGCATTGATGTAAATAATTTTTTATCATTGATAACTATAATGCTTTTATATGCTTTATAAAAAAGCTTGCGTTTGAGTATGCAATGAAAATGGGTATGATAAAATTACATAAAACCGCCCAAGTGAAGGGCAGTTTATTGGTCAGTGTCTTATTTTAAAGGGAGAGTGATTGTGATGAAATTGAAAGATTTATTTGCTAAACAAAAATCTCGGCTTCAAGAAGAAGAAACGATTGCCGTCGACTCCTGTCCAAAAGCTAAAAAAGTATTGAGCCGCTATGGCTATCAAATTGTTTGCCCAGAAGATTTGGAAGAAAAACCTTCTTCAGATCAAAATTGTGAAAATGCTCGTACTATTGCTTCTAAATATGGCGTAGTTATTACTTGCCCTGAATAATATAGCAAGAAGGCGAAAATTTATTTTCGTCTTCTTTTTTATAAAGTAAAATTTTCAGCAATCGCTGCTTTGTCAACAGCCGTTTTCATGTATATTCAAGCGTTTTTTATGATTTGATTTCATAATGCGTTTGCTTTTTTGAAAACAAGCTATTTGATATCGTATAAAAAATTTTTTACATAAGGTGAATTAAATAATAACGCTAATTGATTTGAGCACAAGAACAAAAAATCCCCAGTAGACATCGCTACTGGGGATTTTTTAGCAATCAGCTTAATAAGCGCATGATGAGAACTACAACAATGCCCTCTTTTATTGTTTCAATCAATTTCTGCTTAAACGCAGCTTAGTTCTTCTATGATGTAACTACGTAGTTTGCTCTTTCTCTATAATCTTTTTGACAGTTAGTTTATAACATCTATTGCAATGATATGATCCTTTATTTCTAATAAAATTAAAATCTCTGGCAAAGTTGTTAGGTGATTCTTTCATTGCAAATAAAGATACGTATGCGCTACATTAGCCTAATTGATTGTATGCCTCATCGTCAACTTTTTCACGCCATTCGGTATGAGTTTCTTCACCGGGAACTTCTACCGCAATATGACTGAACCAACTGTCTTTTTTGGCTCCGTGCCAATGTTTGACTTCTGGCAAAATAGTAATAACAACCCCCGGCTCTAAACTGACGGCTTCTTTGCCTTCTTCTTGATACCAACCGCTGCCCGCTATACAAATCAACAGCTGTCCGCCGCCGCTTTTGGCATGATGGATATGCCAATCATTACGGCAACTCGGTTCAAAAGTAATATTGGCTAAAAACACAGTCGTTTCTGCTGGATTCGTCAACGGATTGAGATAAGAATTGCCGATAAAATGTTGAGCAAAAGCAGTATTATCTCGCCCTAATCCAAATATGTTTTGCTGAACAAATAATTCTTTAGTATTAGTGGTCATCATCAATCACTCCTTTTTCTTCTGCGTAATTTTATTGTATGGTTAGACTTGCCGAATGTCTAATGCTTATGGCGAATGATTAAAAATGCTCAAGATACATAATCAAAAGACCTAGCTGAGGAAAGTTATTTTACACCAATCTATCGTTTAGGGTTTCATTTATAGAAAAAATTCTTTCTTACGTTTGATTTACTCTTGCAATTTATTGATATGATGTTATAATAATCATATAATCTAGTTTTTAAAACTATGTATTGTTTTTTTGAAATGATATTAGGAGGTTTACTATGTACCAATTCTTTTTAAAGGGACGTGATCCCATCAGCAGCATGACACATTTTATTGGCGCGCTGTTATCCGTTATGGCAACTGTTTTGATGTTTTGCACTGGCGTTTTTAAATATCATCTCACGACAGAACTATTGGCGTCGTTATTGATTTTTGGTTTATCATTGGTCGCTTTATATTCTGCCAGCGCGTACTATCACTATATCAAAACAACGCCGCGGCGAGAAGCGCGTTTTCGCAAGCTGGATCATGCTATGATCTATGTTTTGATTGCGGGGACGTATACGCCGCTTTGCTTATACTTTATGCCACAAGGACATGGCATTATTTTCGTGGCGATTATTTGGGCAGTAGCACTATTAGGAATCATTGTCAAAATGTGTTGGATGAATGCGCCGCGTTGGTTTTCCACCAGCATTTATCTTTTGTTAGGCTGGGCGATTATTTTTGATATTAAAGCCTTGCAAGGCATTCCGCCGTTTTGTTTGTTGCTTATTGTTGCCGGTGGTATTGCTTATTCGGTGGGCGCTATTTTCTACATTCTAAAAAAGCCTAATTTATCGGCGGTTTTTGGATTCCATGAATTATTTCATGTCTTTATCATGTTAGGTTCCTTTTTGCACTTTCTTGCTATCAGCTGCTTTATTATATAGAAAACTCCCCATTTGCTGCCAAAGCGGCAAATGGGGAGTTTTTATGTGTATAAAAGTTTGCATATGCCTAGTAGCAGCCAAGCAATTTGAAATAGCCCAACTGATTGGCTAATTCTTCCATGAGCAATCGTGCTTTGGGATCGTTGAGTGTTCCTTCAATATCTAAATAAAACAGAAACTCAAATAATTTTTCTGGCCACGGTCTGGACTCTAATTTGGTTAAGTTTAACCTGACCGCTGAAAATTTATTCAGCAGATGACATAATGAACCGGCTTTGTGCGGCAGGGTAACGCAAATGCTGATTTTATTAGCGTTTTTCAAAAAAGTTGGTCGTTTACTGATACAGATAAAGCGTGTCGTATTATGAGCAATATCTTGGATATTTTCTGCTAAGATAGACAGTCCATATTTTTGCGCACATTGATGCGAAGCAATAGCCGCCAACGTTTGCTCTGACTGTTTGGCAACAAATTGAGCTGCAGCTGCAGTATTGGAATATTCTACTGCTTTTAACTGCTGATTACTTTCAAAAAATCGGCTGCATTGGTTGAGGGCTTGCGGATGAGAATAAACTTCCTTCAGCTTAGCTAATTTGGTGTCTGCTTTAGCCAAAAGACAATGACTAATACGCACTTTTGTTTCCTGCACAATATAAAAATCATAACGGCGCATAAGATCATATACTTGCACTACTGAGCCAGCAGTAGTATTTTCGATAGGTAATACCCCATAATCTACTTCTTCACACTGAACGGCTCGAAAAACGTCATCAAACTGTTGATAAAAAACAATATTAGCTTCAGAAAAAAATTGTTCTGCCGCTTGGTGTGAAAAAGCGCCTTCAACGCCTTGGCAAGCTACTGTTGCTTTTTTCGATAAACTGTCAACTGTTTCAGAAAGCATTTGATCCATCAGCGGCGTAAATGAAGGATACGCCGCAAATTTTTTTTCTCTACCATCAAGAGCAGCGTATAACGCGCCCGCCTTTTCATTCAGGAGTAGGCGTTCGCCAAATAGACGGGTAATTTCATTATCAAGGGCTGAAATTTGACTATTGATAATAGCGAGACGGTTTAACGGCTCCATTTCTTCCATCACATCACCCGATTTTCAAAAGCAATACGGCGTTTCAAATCTTGCATCAGTTCTTCAAATTCGGTGCAATTAAGCGATTGTGCGCCATCGCAAAGCGCTTTGGCTGGATCATTATGCACCTCAATCAATAAACCATCTGCGCCGACAGCTACGGCAGCTTTAGCTAACGGAGTCACTAAATAGGAAAAACCTGTTGCATGGCTGGGATCAATAACGACCGGCAGATGAGAAAGTCGTTTTAATACAGGAACTGCTGACAAATCCAAAGTATTGCGGGTATATTTTTCAAATGTACGAATGCCTCTTTCACAAAGAATAACGTTATTGTTGCCGCCCGCCATAATATATTCAGCGCTCATCAGCAATTCTTCAATAGTATTGGCCAGCCCTCGTTTCAGCAAAATTGGTTTTTGACAATGCCCCAATTCTTTGAGCATTTCAAAGTTCTGCATATTACGGGCACCGATTTGAATCACATCAACATCATTGAATAAATCCAAATGAGCCAAGCTCATAATTTCTGTGACAATGGGTAAGCCGGTGGCTTTTCTGGCTTCCAACAATAGTTCAATGCCTTCCGCCCGCATACCTTGAAAAGAATAAGGCGATGTTCTCGGTTTAAAAGCGCCGCCTCTAAGCAAATGAGCGCCGGAAGATTTGACTGATTGAGCTACTGTCATAATCTGTTCGCTGGATTCTACTGAACAAGGTCCGGCAATAACCTGAAAATGTTCGCCGCCGATTTTATGTCCGCCAATTTCTACAATAGTATCATCGGGATGAAATTTGCGATTAGCATTTTTATACGGCTCCTGAACCCGTGTAACGGTTTCCACCCATTCATTGGATTCTACTGAATCTTGGTCAATAACTGATGTATCGCCAACCAATCCCAAAATAGTTGTCTGTGAACCTCGTACCACACTGACGTTGACTTGACCTAAACTTTCCAGCCATTGCGAAATTTCTTCGATTTTTGGTTCTGTTACCCCTTGCCTTAAAATAACAATCATGTTTTTTCCTCCTTCAATTGATAAACGCAAAAAAGCCCGAACCTTTGGCTATCCAAAGTTCGGGCTCAATAATGCGCTTTCATCAGCGTTTTTACCAGACGAACCGATTAGATGAAGCCAAAGGACGCAACCCAAAAAAGCCTGCGCCAAAAAATTGACCCAAGCTAAAAAAGAAAAAATATGCACTTTTTAAAGTCAATTCTTTGCACTCCATTATCCATTACCTCCAATAAAATTGCTTATCTAAATCTTACTCTTTTTTATATATCTTGTCAACACCATATTAAAAAATGTAAAACGTTACAATAAAATTAAAATAATAGTCATACAAAAACCGGTTAAATGTTTGCGCAAGCAATGAAAAAACTTTTATAGATTTAGAGAAAATTAACCAATGTCATAGGCACTGTTAAGCCGTAAAAAGTTGACAAAAATTTATTGCAATGATAGAGAAATAAAAAACTGATGAAAAGTATTTGCGGTAGTTTGTTGGATATGATCCGTTTAAAACAAGCAATATTTTTTCAAATAATGACGATTGTAGAAATTTGTGATATAATAAACGAAAAAATTTTACCAAGAGGGGAGCGACACAGTGCAGGAACTTTTGCATTTTTTGTTAAAAAACTGGCTGTTGTTTTTATTATTTGTGGGTAGTTTACTGCTTTTTATAGGAGCAGTTTTAAATTGGTCATGGCTTTGCAGCGTTGAAAGAGAGAAAGAAAAAAGTATCAGCGTTGGTATTTATCGTCAATTTGGTTCTAAAGGCTATCGTATTTTTCTAGGCGGTAGCGGCTTGAGCGCACTTATTATTGTCACGTGGTTGCTATATTTGGCCTATCAGCGCTAAAACGCATTTGTTATCAATGAATAAAGGAGAATTAGAAAGATGCTTTCTTTTGAAAATGATTATGTTGCAGGTGCTCATCCGCAAGTACTGCAACGATTAGTGGAAAGTAATTTGGAATTGTTATCTGGTTACGGCAGTGATTATTATTGTGACAGTGCGCGGGAAAAAATCAAGGCGGCTTGCGCTTGTCCTGATGGAGATGTTTATTTTCTTGTCGGCGGTACACAAACCAACGCTGTCATTATTTCGGCGATGCTTCATGATTATGAAGGCGTAATAGCCGCTGATACAGGGCATATTAGTATTCATGAAGCGGGCGCTATTGAATATACTGGCCACAAAGTGCTGACGCTTTCTCATGAGCAAGGTAAAATTGTGCCTAAGCATCTTGAAAAATATTTGCAGGATTTTTATCAAGACGATAATCGCGAGCATATGGTTTATCCGGCAATGGTTTATATTTCTCAGCCAACAGAATACGGCACGCTGTATACTAAAGAAGAACTGACACAGATCGCTCGCATTTGTCGTCAATATGAACTGCAACTATTTTTAGACGGCGCTCGCTTGGGCTATGGATTGATGAGTCGCCAAACTGACGTAACATTAGCGGATATTGCTAAATTATGCGATGTTTTTTACATCGGCGGTACGAAAGTTGGCGCTTTATGCGGCGAAGCGGTGATTTTTACCAGAAATAATACGCCCAAACATTTTCTAACGATTATCAAGCAGCGAGGCGCTCTTTTGGCTAAAGGTCGTTTATTAGGCGTTCAATTTGATGCGTTATTTACTGATGGATTATATTTTGAACTCAGCCGACATGCTATTGAAATGGCAGAACAGTTAAAAGCGTTGCTCAAAGAAAAAGGCTATACATTCTATTTAGAATCTCCTACCAATCAACAATTTATTATTTTAGAAAATGATAAATTATCAATGTTGAGCAAGCAGGTAACGTTTAGTTTTTGGGAAAAATTGGACGATACGCATACCGTGGTTCGGTTAGTAACGAGTTGGTCGACGACGAAAGAAGATATTTTGCAGCTGAAACATATTCTCTGAAAAAATCAAAGCGCAAAACTGATTCTTGACAGTTTGTGTCAAGATATCTATGATAAACTATTGGTTAATAATTGGACCAAGGAGGAAAAACTATGCAAGAACCATCATTTATTACGATTACCACAGACAATCTTGATGAGGAACATTTATGCTGCGCGTTAGCCGATAAGAAACACCAGCATGGAGTCAATCATAAAAAACAGTGGCTGCGCCAACGTTTGGCAGAAGGTCATGTTTTGCGCAAATTGGACGTCAAAGGCAAAATTTTTGTCGAATACGCTCCTTTAGAAACGGCTTGGACGCCAGTAGACGGTGAAAATTTTCTGTATATTTATTGTTTGTGGGTAGCTGGTTCTTTCAAAGGCAAAGGCTATGGCAAGGCGCTTTTGGATTATTGTTTGGCAGATGCTCGCGCGCAAAATCGTTCCGGCGTTTGCGTGTTGAGTGCACAAAAGAAAAAACCTTATTTGAGCGACAAAACTTTCTTTTTAAAACATGGTTTTATGACAGTTGATACGCTGCCCAACGGTTATGAACTTTTGGCGCTGTCTTTTGACGGAACGCTTCCTTCTTTTAGAGAAACGGCACGCGCTATGGCTATTGATGCGAAAGAGCTGACTATTTATTACAGTGCTCAGTGCCCTTTTACCGCTGATTGTATCCAACAGATTCAGAATTACTGCCAAAGAGAGCAGTTGCCCTTACAGTTAGTAGTAGTGGATACTTTAGCTAAAGCCAAAAATGTGCCTGCCATTTTTAATAACTGGGCTGTTTTTTATCAAGGACAATTCCAGACCACGCAGCTGCTTAATGAAAACGGCTTAATAAAACTGCTGGCAAGTTTTCAAAAAATGTCCATTAAAGGAGATGACAAATGAGCCAAGAAAAATTACTAGAAACATTACGACAAGGTTTGCGTGATGAATTGAGCGCGGCAGTCAATTATACGCGTTTATCTGCCAAAATTAAAAACACAGCGTTAAAAAAAGCTTTTTTGAATTATGCTATAGATGAAATGAAACATGCCCAAAATTTGACAGCGCTTTTGGAAGCCATGGGCGCTTCTGGCGATGAAATCTTATTAGCGGAAAATATTGATGATGACCTATATATTCATTTAGTGAATTATATTGCTTGTGAGGAAGCAGCTATTTTTTATTATGATATTTTGGAAAAACTTTTTGTCAATGAAGAAATCAAGTTGACGCTCAAACAGATTCAAATGGAAGAAGAACGGCATTTGACTAATATCAGCGAGATTTTTAATAAACTTAAATCAGGAGAATACATCAATGGCTGAACAAAAAGACGTTATTTATTTTATCGCTCAAGTTGGTCATGAGATTCGCACGCCGTTAAACGCTATCAAAGGTTTTGGACAGCTGCTTGATGATGAAACTTTTGGTTCGCTTAACGAACAGCAACACAAGTATTTGGATAAAATGCTGGAAAGCTCCGATCGCTTGTTGGAAATTGTGGAACAGCTGCTGGATTGGGCTAAATTAGAATCAGGACAAGCGATTCTGCAATACGAGTCGGTAGATCTTTATTATTTGATTATGGAAATTTGCGATTTATTGGCTATTAAAGTATCCGAAAAAAATATCGTTTTGTCTGCTTCTGTTCAACGTCAAACTATTATCGCTGCTGATAGTGCGCGTTTACGGGAGGTTCTGCTCAATCTTTTAACCAATGCTATCAAGTTCACCGATAACGGCGGCGTCATAACCATTACCGTCAATCAAGGCGAACAACAAACACTGATTAGTATTGAAGATAATGGCTGCGGTATCTCATTATCACAGCAAGAAAAATTGTTTCAGCCTTTTTCCAGAGGTGAAAAAAATCGCAACGGTGAAAAAAATAATGGTTTGGGCTTGTGGATTTGCCGCTCTATTGTTGCCCTTCATCAAGGACGGATTTGGGTCAAAAGTGAAGAAAACGTAGGCAGTACTTTTTATGTTTTATTGCCCAATCAGCCCAAAAAGTAGGTGATTTCTATGCTCTATCGTCCAAAATATAAAGAACGTTATTGGTATACGCTCATCGAAGACGACGGCAGTTGGCAATTTGTTCAGAGAGAAAATATCAATGATTGGCTGGATACCTATAATATCAGTATGGGCAACTGCTATCACAGCGAAGAAGAAGCCAGCGCTGATTGGTATCGATTAATGAAATTGGTACGAGGCGAATAAATTTGAGGAGCGTTTTTCTGCCAGCTTCTTTTAAAAAACCACCAACAATTTTATCAAAGAAAGAATAAAGGAGAAGCTATTATGTTTCATAAAATAATAGGTACTATGCTTCTTATTGTCGGCATACTTGGCATCATTATGGGCTCAATCATGTTTGGCGATATTGGTATTGCCTGCATTGTAGGGGCTCTCAGCGCATTATTGTCCGGTATTGGGTTTATATCGTTGCCCAAAAATAAATAAAAATCTAAAGTTATTAAACTATCCTTTCATATTTTAGATATTGCTACAATAATTTTTTAATTTCATATAAAATATAAAAAGTTTTACATCTTTTCAGTGAAACTTTTTTGTATTACTTGCAATAAATCAGCGAAACGCTCAATAGACACATTTTTATATCAATACAAAAATAAAAGCACCTCTTCAGCAATTTATCATGATAGAAATTGATTGCGTTGCCGTTGCTCCTTCGTTATAATAAAGATAGTTGCTATCGTATTAGTGAAAATAAAACGAGGAGGAAATATCGTGCGAATTGAGCATTTAAAATATTTTTGCGAAGTGGCGCGTACGCGTTCTATTAACGAAGCCGCTCGAAATTTATTCATAACGCAACCAGCTTTGACGACCGCTTTGAACAATTTAGAAAAAGAACTGGGTTTTCGGTTGTTGGTTCGTTCATACAATGGCGTTACCTTGACCGCCAATGGCGAGCGTTTACGCGATGATTGTGAAAAAATTTTGACCATTATTTCACAGTGGCATTTATTAGCCGAAAAAGAAAAATATGGTCACGAGCCCATTCACATAGTGGCTAATCCTGCCGCGTATCATTCCATTATTACGCCGCTCATTTTAGAGTTTGCTCATTGCTATAAAGATATTGACGTTTTTTCTTATGAAGTGAAAAATCAAATGATACCCTCTTATATCGAAAAAACGGCGTACGCAGTAGGCATTATTTCGGTATTAAACAAAGATGAGTCTGCATTGCGCCAGCAAGCAAAAGAGCATCAGTGGAAACTGGATTTGCTTTTGGAAGATAAATGTCAGTTGTTAATCAGCACGAAAAATCCTTTAGCTGCGGCAGAGTCTATTGCTTTATCCGATTTGGCAGCTTTGAATCTAGCGACATATCCAGAAAAAGATGATCCTATTGTGATGCCGTTATTTAATCAATATTTTCGCTATGGCGTTCGTTTTCATTTGAGCAATCTGGAAAATATTTTGCAAATGGTGGTAAAAGATCATGCTGTAGCGATTATGCCGGGACGTATGCTTTCCAGAAATCCTTATGTGCTTGACGGCAAAATCAAATTAATGGATCTAGCAGATTATCCGCAACCGCTGAATTATTATTTGCTGTATCGCAAAAAAGAATTAAAACAAGAGTGGTATAAAGATACGCTTCGTTTGATCAAGCAAATTTTTTTGCAAGAACTTCAGATTGAACAACAAAAATTAAAATAGACCCGCTCGGTAACCAGAAAATGTTGGCTGACATTTGGAAAACTTACCGAACGGGTCTATTTTATTGATAAAGACTTATTGCAAACTAATAGATTTCAAATGGTTAAAAACATCCTCATCAAGATCTTTTGTTCCTAAAAAATACTCACGACCAATAAAGCCATATTTAGCAGTACCGTACCGATGATATCGCAAAACTTCGTAGGAAGTATGTGCAAAAGATTTAACAAAATTGCGAATGTCCATAATATCAGCCTCTGTGTCATTAAATTGAGGAATAATAGGTGTTCTGACAACGCAAGGCGTATCTGGATAAGCAGCGCGCATTTTGCGAAAAGTATCCAGAATAATGTCGTTGCTTTGACCTGTCCATGCTTGATGTTTTTGACTGTCAAGATGTTTGATATCGAAATAGACAAAATCCAAATAGCTATAAATTTCTTGGCATTGCTCCCAAGGAATCGCACCGCAGGTTTCCATAGCTGTCGTCATACCGCGGTATTTAGCTTCTTTTAAGAGTGCAAGGGCAAATTCCGTTTGCATGGTGGGTTCGCCGCCGCTTAATGTTAAACCGCCTTGTGAACGGGCATAAAAAATAGCATCTTCCTCAACTTGATTAACGAGTTGCGCTGGCGTTTGATATTGACCGTATACTGTAATAGCTTTCGATGGACAAACGCCAGCGCAAGATAGGCATTGTAAACAAGTTTGATAATTGAGCTGTGCGCTTCCTTGCGTTAAAACCGTAATACTTTTGGCAGGGCAAACATTAGCGCATAACGTACAGCTGTGTCCGATACATTTTTCTGCATTATAAGCAATTTGCGGATAAGTTAATTGAGATTCGGGATTACAGCACCATTTGCAGCGCAAAGGACAGCCTTTAAAAAATACGATGGTGCGAATACCCGGACCGTCGTGTACAGAATATTTTTGAACGTTAAATACGCACCCTTCCATAGCAGAACCTCCTTGAGATAATCAACGCGAAATTTTTTGTCAGCGAATTTTCTGATTTGATAATAACTGATCAATTTTAGCAATGGCGCTGCAATCTTCCTCATCAAAAGGCGTTGCATTTTGATACAACTGATAAACGTACTGCGAAATAGGCATAACTGTATCATTGGCCATAGCCAGCGCTAAGGCCATATCCTTGCGCAAAAGTTTCAGCGCAAAGGTGCTGGTATAATCCTCTTGCATCATTTTGGGAAAATTTCTGCTAAATTGTGTAGACCCTCCGGCGCTTTCCTGCGCTGCGGCAAAAAATTGCGCCAAGTCAAGGTCTTTCTCTTTAGCGAATCGGTAAATTTCTCCAACCATTGCTAAATTGACAGCGCCCATTAAATTAGTCATGGCTTTTACCAGTTTGCCGTTGCCTACTGCGCCAAGATGGTAAAACTTCTTGCTGATGACCTTCAATAAAGGCTGGACTTTAGCGACAGCGGTCATATCTCCAGCGCCAAGAATGGTAAGTGTCCCAGTTTCGGCGCCAATTTTTGCACCAGTAACAGGCGCATCAATAACAGAGACTGCTTTGTCTTCATAATAATGTTGCACATCAATAACAGTATTTGCGGAGCAGGAAGTCATTTCAATGATGATAGCTCCATTTTTAACGTAACTATGCATAGCGTCATTGAGATAAATTTCTTGCACTGCTTTATCGTCAGGAACAATACTCATAATGATATCAGCATTTTTTACCGCTTCTTGAACAGTATCAACGATACGTGCGCCATAAGGCAAAACGGCATCAGGTCCTTGACGATGACCGTTATGTACCGTTGCTGCAACGTCATAGCCCGCTTGCAATAAATTTTTAATGATAGGAACGCCCATAGTTCCTAAGCCAAAAAAAGCTATTTGTTCCATCGTATCCACTCCTTTGGTTTAAAAGTTTTCTAAAAAATATTGAGCAGTTTAGCCCCATTTTTCCAGAAAATATTTTCCCGTACCACTTCATGAAATGGTAGTTTTTGATACAGCGTAATGCTGTCTTGATAATGACAGAAGGGATGTGCGCTGGCAAAAAGAATTTTTTCTTGTAAAGGTCCGTTGGCGGCTTCAATATAAGCACTGCTTAGCGGCTGGGTTTCATATTCGGATAATTCCAGATAAACGTTCGTATTGCGCAAAGCTAAACCAATCGCTTCACCAACCCAAGGATAGCCGCCATGACTAACAATAATTTTAAGCATAGGAAAATCTCTGGCTACGGCGTCAATATAAATCGGCGCGGCAGATTCCATCGTCACGTTAGGCGAAGAAGGACTTAATCCAGTCGTGATAATGATAGGAATATTTAGTTCACAACATTTAGCATAAATAGGATAGTAGCGCTCATGATTGCTGCGGATTCTGGCATACATGGGATCGATAGCTGCACCGCAAAAGCCGTAATTTTTTACCAAGTCTTCCAGCTGATAAACAGCCGTCATTCCTTTGTGAGGATCAACACCAGCAAACCCTACAAATAAATCTGGATATTTTTGCAGAAACGGAATGATTTCTTCGTGATTAGGCTGGAATTGATACGTTGTTTCTGCATCTCGTCCGACGATCACAGCACGCATAAAATCCGCTTCTTTCAATTCTGCTGCAATGTCTGCCATCGATTTAGCTGAAGCAACAAACGAAATTAAGTCTTTGCCGCTTTCCAGTAAACCTTTGCGAAAAATAGCACTGTTGCTTAAAGTTTCTAACGTTTTTTGGGTATGCGGACGAAATCTAAAATCAATGATAGGCATATTTTCCTCCTATTGCAAAATTTCTGCCAACAGTGCTTGAACCTCATTTTCTTCTAAAGGAAAAGGCGAGAAAATTGCCAGAGGCTCTTGCACGATTTTTTGAGTTAATAGCGTCAGCTCTGCTTGACTGATTTCATATGATGGCATTGGCGGCAAGCCTAATTGTTGGACGTATTGCTGAAAAGCATTGCTAACCCTATGACCAATTTCTGCGGTTGTTTCATTGCCTGAATAAATAACGCCTAACAATTGACCGACATATTTAATTTTTTCTGTGGAAACAGTCGCTAATTTTGATAGAAGCGTCGGCAATACATAGGCGCAAGCGGCGCCATGAACTAAATGAAATTGCGCGCCCAGCACATGCGCCATACTGTGCCCTATATGGGCGCTAGCACTATAAAGCATCCAACCGCCGATACTGGCGGCGCATTGCATTTTTTCTCTAGCCGCCAAATTTTGTGGCTGAACCAAAACAATAGGCAGATTTTCGATAACGGTCTGCATGGCTTTCTCGCAGATAAAATCAGTCATCGGATTAGCATTTTTCGATGTGTAAGATTCCACTGCATGA
Organism: uncultured Peptococcaceae bacterium; assembly: GCA_949743265.1. Taxonomy (GTDB): domain Bacteria; phylum Bacillota; class Peptococcia; order Peptococcales; family Peptococcaceae; genus CATJSX01. Next base: position 5,042 of record CATJSX010000073.1, on the reverse strand, counting down.
GAGAAAGCATCTAATCCGGTCATCAACGTCAACTGATAAGGCATACCAACCGTCAATTCCGGATCGAGCAAAGCATATTCCGGCATATTGTTGAAACATAAAATCGGTGCCTTCACATTATTTTTACTGTCTGTAATAATAGCACCATTGGACAACTCCGAACCGGTTCCAGCGGTTGTCGGCACAACGATTAGTCCAGCGCAAGGTTTCATATTTTTAGCGGCGTAATCTAAAATTTGTCCCTCATTAAATCTTAGCACATTGATACCTTTGCCGGTATCAATACTGCTTCCGCCGCCGATAGCTACGACGCAATCACAGCCACTTTCTTTGCACAAGAAAGCCCCTTTATCAATAATCTCTGACGGTGGGTCGGGCAAAACTTCGCCATACTCTACAAAAGCAATTTTGTGTTCCTGTAATTTTTGTGTGATTTTCTCAATAACGCCTGATTGTTTCATAAATTCATCAAAGACCAAAAATGCTTTTTGATATCCTGCTTTCTCAAGCAATTCGCCAATGCGCTGCAAACTGCCTCTGCCAGTTACGACTTTCACACTTTGTACGAATGTATCAGTTACCATGAATTTTATCCTTTCTGTCATGCCTATTGACTATCGAGCGGGCTTTTGAAAAAGCCCGCTCTTAACGGCAAATTATTTGTTTTAAATAACAGCTTGTTGTGTTCTTTCAATAATATCATTCTGCAAATCAGGAGATAGTTCCACAAAATAGGCACTATAGCCAGCTACGCGAACGATAAGATTTTTATAATTTTCTGGTTCTGCTTTGGCTGCCAGCAATGTTTCGCGGTTAATGACATTGAATTGGATAAACCACAGTTTCAAATCGCACCAAGCACGAATAAAGGCAATCAATTTTTGCAACCCTTCTTCCCTTTCAATGCTGGAGGGCGTAAATTTGATATTGATTAGCCGTGAACCTCTTTCACGATAGTCAAAGAGTTTGGAAGCCACGTTGGATAACAAAACTGCTGTTGGACCGTTTGTATCGCTGCCATGTGAAGCGGAAGCGCCATCGGATAATGGAAATCCAGCTATACGACCGTTTGGCGTAGCGCCAGTACTTTTTCCTAAAGATACATGTCCTGTAACCGGTACCATGCGAGGATCCACATGTATGCCCAATTCTGGAGAATGTTTTTTGGCGTATTCCAAATAGATACGCGTAATATTTTGAGCAATAGTATCAACATAAGGATCGTTATTGCCAAATTTTGGCGCGTTTAGCATCATTTGACGAACGATTTCTCTGTCTTCAAAATTATTCCGCAGCGCATCAATAACTTCTGCCATTGTTAAAGTTTTATCATCAAAAACTAATTTTTTTATTGCTGCTAAAGAATCAGCGGCCGTTGCATAGCCAATCACATCAATGAAGCCAATGTCGATACCATCGGGAATATTATTCTGATGCAAATCAATGCAGGAATCCATGCAAAGATCATGCAGTACCGAATTGAGCGGACAGGCAAAGTGTAATGGGCGTAGTTTCATAATATTGTATTCTTGCACAAAAGCATGTTTCAGCAAATTAGTCAACTGTGCTTCATAAGCCGCCCAAAATTCTTCCCATGCAGCAAACTGACATGGATCGCCCGTTTTTAAGCCGATTTGTTCTTCGCCTGTCATGAAAGTTTGACCATCGTAAAGCGCCATTTCTACACAAGAAACCAAATTAAGATAAGGATGACCGCAAGTAAAAGTATCGCGATTGGGCATACGCACTTCTGCACAACCGGAAGCTGAATAATCCAAAGCATCAGCCAGCGGCGCACCTTGCCCCACTAAATTGAGTACAATTTCCTCATCGTTGAATAATTTAGGATAGCCTGCACCATCTTTAATAGTTAAAGCAATTTCTCTCAAAAATCGCTGGGGTGATCTGGAATGAATCCGCGCCGCTAAATCAGGATAATTTAACGGCAGTTCTCGTTTGGAACGCAAAAATAAATAGCTCAATTCATTGGTCGCATCATTGCCTTCTCTAGTCTGTCCGCCAATAGTAACAGCTTCCCAATGTGCCCAGCCTTCCTGTTGACTAGCGCCATTAGGACTAAAACATAAATCGGTAAATTGTGCCATCATAACCCATAAACATTCTAATATTTCCATAGCTTGCGCATCAGTCAAAATACCGGCTGCTTTATCAGCTTGGTAGTAAGGATAAAGGTATTGATCCATGCGGCCGTTAGAAACAATAGCGCCGGTTTTTTGCTCCAATCGGGAAAACATCTGCACAAACCACTGACTTTGTACCGCTTCACGGAAATTTCTGGCAGGATTTTCCGGTACCCAATAACAGCGCTCAGCAATATCTAAAAGTTCTTGTTTTCTTACGGGATCTTGTTCTAACTGCGCAAGTTCCATCGCTTTATCACCATGCCGTCTAGCCCATAAAACAATAGCGTCGCAAACTAAAATCATGGCTTCTAAAAAAGGCTTCTTTTCCATCGTATCATTGACATTAAAGGGATCTAAAGCGTCTAATTTTTTCTGCGCTTCTTTCTTTAGCGATTTGAATCCCCGTTTTAATGCTTTTTCATAATCCGGTACCCAGTTAATAGATGAACGATAGGTTGTTAGTTCGTCTAAAATATGTCTTGATTGAACGGGATTCTTCGGATCATAAGTCAATCGCAATGTTTCTTCGGGCAGTGCTTTAACTAAATCCTCCCAAAAAGATTTATCTTTCCAGTAGGGACAGATTTCTTCAGAAATAATGCGTCCGTCTTCTTCAGAAATGGTAAAAGAAGATTCTTTCCGCTCACTCACATCCTTGATGGTAATGTCCATAATATTGCCATCTAATTCAGGATAAACCAGTCCATATCTGCCCAATTTTCCACCACGACCGACAATTAACGTATCATCATCAATATACACAGTAATATTTTCGGCAATATGTTTTAAAGCTTTTGCCCAACGCAGTACCAGCATTTCGCCTTCTGTTTGTTTCATTGACTGAGTGAAATAAAGACCCCGCTCAATGTCAATAGCCGGTTTAGTGCCATTATAACGATCAATAATGCGATAAATTCGTTCTCTGCCCTTTCTATTATCTTGGTTTCCTGCCTGCAATTTTTTTAAATATTCTTCTTGCGGCGTATAAACTTTACAACAAGCCATGATATAATCCTCCTCTTAAATAATGTGTATAAAGTTGTAATATGGAACCATGATGAACATGATCCACAAAAACGCTAAAATCATTTTGATGAGAAATACTTTTACGAACAGACTTAATTTTGTATTGCCAAAACCTTGATACATGCCGGCAACTAGCACAGCTTCATAAGGTAAAAATAAATTGTACGCAGCGGCGTTCAGTGTGAACAAAACAGGAAACGCAGTCGTCATGCCCATATCTAAAGCGATTTGTGTCAAAGGCGCGCTGAAAGCCGTCATCATTGCCATCGGTGTCATAACCATGTTGAAAATGACAATAAACCAATAAACGAATCCCAAATAAAAAGCATTAGTGCGTCCTTCCAAAAGCGGTACCACTAAATCAGAAATCAGTTGTGGGATACCGATGTGCGTAGCAACGGAGCCAATACTCAAACAACCAGCAACAAAGACGACCATAGGAAAATTTACTGTCATCAAATCTTCTTTTGTTGCTACGTTAAAGACAGGCAAGTATAGCAAAAGTGGCGCCAATACAAAACCATACACCATTTCCAAACCATGCCAGCGATAAGTGAACAAATAAAGCATAAAAGCAATCAGAACGACGGTCGTTTTCTTTTCATCTGCGGTTAAACCGCCTAATTCCGTTTGACGCTGAACAAAATAATCTTTGCCGTCAATATTTTTTTCCGGTTTGCAAATTTTAATAATAATGAAGCCCATGATAAAAGGGAAAAATAGCCACGGCGCATTGTACATAAAGTAAGTTAAATAATCCATATCAGTTGGTGCAACAGCGCTGGCGATACCCAGCAATACGCCCATATCCGGCGGGCAATAAATGAAACGCCATGCGTCAATAAAACCAACAACGGCTGCTAGCATGATTCCAGAAGACGCTTTCGATACACCAAGATCCAAAGCTTTGCAAATACCATAAGCAATGGCGGCAATCGCTAAGCCGGTAAATACGCCCGGCACGATTAAATTGATGATAATTCCTAAGATAATCATACCAAAAATAATCCCATTATAAGTGCCGCCGGTGATAATCATGCATTGACAAGTAATTCGCTCGATTAACTGTGTTCTGCGCTGCACAATGTTGAGCAATAATAAACATCCGTAAACAGTCCAAGGTACCGTACCGGCAAAAGAAGAAAACACCGTAGTAAACGGAGCGAGATTAACCAAACAGTAACCGCACATCATCAATAAACAACCAATAGCTGCGTCAAACGGTCCAGTTACCATACACATAATCCCGAATAGCGTTATCACGAAAAATAATTTAACATCAGAAGTAAAAGCCCCTCTTGTAGGAATCAAAGCCACCAATAGCGGTATACCCATGATGCTTAACCATGTAAAAAACGTTTTTTTATCCAAAATTATTTTTGACATATAGTTTCCCCCATAAAATTATTATTTCAGAGCGGGTCAAACAAAAAATCTCAGCCATCATACACGGATAGACCGTATTGGTGATTAAGCAATTTTTCTATATGGTATTTTTGGTGAAATTCAGTTTGACGTTTTTCTATCACGAACTAGTATTATCAAAATATCTTCGCTGCAGCTTTCTTGTTTTTATAATAACGTTAAATAAATTTTTTGTCTAAGTTGTATTCTTTATAGAGAAAAAGCATATAAATAAAATGTATATGTTATTGATGATGAAACAAAAACAATGTATTACTGAAAATCTATAGGAATATATAAAAATATATTTGCCAAATATCACTATAAAAAATAAGCCAAAAAGAAGCAGAAAAGCTCCTTTTTGGCTCTAAAAACTACAAAAAACGCCGAAAACCTTGAAAAATCAATGTTTTCGGCGATGTTTTCAACGTCGCTAAGAGGATTTGAACCTCCGACCTACCGCTTAGG
>CATJSX010000072.1 GCA_949743265.1 uncultured Peptococcaceae bacterium | reverse complement strand
TTATTCTGGCGGTACGCGAGAAATATCAGCTTCAACGAATGAATGACGCAAAAAGTTGCGAAAAGATTCATTCGTTTCTAATGGCAGCAATGATTCGCTGACGATTTGATAATTCTCATCAAAAGTAATGGTTTGATAATACTCCTCGTCTAAAAATCCAGCAGTGTAATGCGCATCAACGTCATCATAACTCAAACCAATGAGAAGCTGCTCAGGATATTGCGCTGACACTCGTGCCAAAATAGCTGCGAAAGGCATAGACGGCGCTGCAGCTTCGCCGAAAATTTCTGTTTGTTTCAGCAGCGAACCTTTTTGGGCATCAAGGATAAGCTCAAGAATCGCCTCTTTTTGCCAAAGACGCGCGCGATAAAAAGTAACGCCGTTTTCTTGCGCTAAAGTAAGCGCACATATATCAGCGGCAGGATATTGGCTTTCCAGCAGTTGATAAAGGCTGGATAAAGTCAATAACGGCGCTGTTGTTTCTTCAAATGGCGTAATAGCACGAAGAGCTCCATCAGCAAGAGCGATTTCAATGTGGTATTGTTGCTGATTATCATTTAGCGTCACGATATAAAAATACTGCTGATGGTTTTCTTCCAGAGTAATTAGTTGAACTTGGCCATAAGGAAATTTTTCTAATGCAATTAACGCAGCGTCTTCTGGTGTGAGGGTATATTCAGACAGTTGTTTGCTTTCTGGTGTCTGAGCAATGGGCGTTTTAAAGAACCAAAAACCTAAACAACTTATGCTGAGCAAGGCAATAATACTTTTCAAAAGTCCATTTTTTGATGTCATCATGCTCACTCCTTCATTTTTTAATAGTTTTGGGAGAAAAAGAAAGATTATGCAGTTAATAATTGGTAAATTTAGGAGGTTATGCCGAATGAAAAAGTATCACTTATTATTGATGGTATTATTGTTATCTTTTCTGCCGCTAAATAATATCGCCAAAGCTGCTCAAGAGGATTTTCGTGTAATAGGTTATTACTCAGAAGGACTGTTTGATGAACCAATAGAAAATTTGCAAATGGACAAACTAACTCATATTATGTATGCGTTTTTGATTCCACAAATAGATGGCTCTTTAGTGCCCATTGAAAAACCAGAGCACTTGCGGCAAATTGTATCTTTTGCTCATGAAAACGGCGTAAAAGTTTTTATTGCGTTGGGAGGCTGGTCTTATCAAAATATGCCAGTAGCGCAGATATTTGAAACGGTAACGGCCGATGAAACGTCTCGAAGCAACTTTATCGATCATATCATGACTTTCGTACAGGACTACGATTTGGACGGCGTGGAATTAGATTGGGAATATCCGACTGTTGATTCGCAATCCTATTATGAAGCGTTGGTCGTTGAGTTGAGTGCTCGTCTAGATGAAGAAAACAAAGAATTGAGCGCTGCTTTAAACGGCGCGTGGTCTTCTACCGAAGGACCAGAGGTATCTAAATTGGTTACGCCGCAATGTTTGGAGGCCTTTTCTTTTATCAATGTTATGTGTTATGATACTAATAACGCTGATCACAGTCCCTTGTGGTTTACTGATACCTCTATCAGTTATTGGCTCAATCGCGGCATGAAACCTGAACAAATCGTAGTCGGTATTCCACTGTATGCTCGTCCCAGTTGGGCGCAATACCGTCATTTAGTTGCTGCCGATTCCAATAACGCTTATCGAGATTTTGCTGCGGCCAATGAAAAAATCACGCTGGATTCTTACTATAATGGTCTTAATACCATCACCGAAAAAACTGCTATTGCTTTAAGGCGAGCTGGCGGTGTCATGCTCTTTGATGTGAACGAAGATACTAATGATGAGTATAGTGCCGTGGGACAAATTCAGGCAGTAATCAACAACGCTCAAAAATTAGGCGCAGAAAAATTCGCCCGAAAAGTTTTGATTTTTCTTGATGAACGACCGCTGGTTTTCGCTCCAAAAGATGATATGGGAGACGCTTTTATTGATGAAAACGACAGAACCATGCTGCCTTTGAGAAAGCCTTTACAAATGATTGGCGCTGAAGTTGTGTATGATGCCGCGACTGGCGTTATTACCATCATTAAAGATAAAACGACAGTTATTGTAACGATTGGCAGTGATGTTATTATGGTTAATGGCGAAATGGTCAAAGAGCAAGGTCAAGCCATCGTTAAAGATGGACGGTGCTATATTCCAGCTCGGGCGGTCTTTGCAGCTTTTGGCTATCAACTGGATTGGCATGATGTCAGTAAAAGTTTGTACTTGCAAAAAAGCATCGGAGAATAGCAATAAAAAAAGATGAGCTGGATTTTTTTCAGCTCATCTTTTTTCACCTGAAAACATTAGCAAAGGGCGTTTTTTAAGCTTGCTCTAAATTGGTATAAACATTCTGTACATCATCGTCGTCATCTAATTGATCCAAAAGTTTTTCCAATGCTTTTTTGTGTTGAGCATCAATAGCCGTATAAGTCGACGGCAACATACTGATTTCAGCAGATAAATAAGTAACGTTCAAACTATCCAATGCTTCTTTAACAGCCGCAAAATCTTCTGGAGCCGTAATGATTTCAAACCCTTCTTCTTCAGCAACGAAATCTTCAGCGCCAGCTTCCAAAGCAACTTCCATCAATTTATCCTCATCGCTGTTGTCATCTTTGGCAATAAACAAAGCGCCTTTGCGTTCAAACATAAAACTAACGCAACCAGCCGTACCCAAATTACCGCCAGCTTTATCCAAATAATGACGAATATTACCCGCTGCCCGATTTTTATTGTCAGTAAGTACGTCAATAATCATTGCCACTCCGCCGGGTCCATAGCCTTCATAAGTGATATGTTCATAATTTTCGCCGTCGCCAGCGCCGATTCCTTTTTTGATAGCACGGTTGATGTTATCATTGGGCATATTGTCAGCTTTGGCTTTTTCGATAGCCAGCTTTAAAGCGGCATTGTAGTCGGGATTGCCGCCGCCTTCACGAGCGGCAACAGTAATACTGCGAGCGTGTTTGGTAAATACAGAGGATCTCAGCGAATCCATTTTATTTTTTTTGCCTTCAATGTTGTGAATACGTCCCACAAAAAATCTCTCCTTTTTGAACAGTGAATGATTAAATCGTCTTTTGGCGATGGATTCATTCTTTAATTTATTTAGTGTAGCACAATGAGCGGTCATTGAGCAATATTTTTTGCAAGAATAGCCGAATTTTTTTCTTAATATTTTGCGATAACCGCAGTATCCATAACAACGCCACTATATTAGCCCAAAGGATAGCTTAGAAACGATCTAACATAAAAAACTGTGCTGAAACTGGAAATATAAACGATTTTCCAAGATTTAGCACAGCTTCTTAAAAATTAACTTTTAATAATCTTCCCCGGATACAAATCTTGACGCAGCTGGTCACTCAAACGCGTTGTCAGCACTTGTACAATTTGCGCATGTTTATCGTCAATTTTTCTCACATAACATGAACAGCCATGATATGTCGTCATAGTAAGCGTCGACACTTTTTCTTCATCTGTAGCTAAAGGCGCTAAAGAATAAATGACATCCATCTTTATGCTCCTTTGCTTTGTGCAATCAATTCATTTAATTTATAAAAAGCGTCTTTTAAACTACCAATACTGTCAATCAAACCGCATTCGACGGCTTTAGAACCAACGACGACTGTACCGATATCTTGGGATAATTCCCCCACAGTGAGCATTAACTGACGAAATGTATTTTCACTGACAGACGAATGAGCGACAACAAATTCGACCACCCTATCCTGCATGCGATCTAAATATTCCATTGTTGCTGGTACACCGATAACCAAGCCTGTCAAACGTACCGGATGAATGGTCATGGTTGCGCTGGAAGAAATGAATGTATAATCAGCTGCCACTGCAATAGGCACGCCGATACTATGACCGCCGCCAATCACTAAAGAAACCGTAGGCTTAGATAAACCGCTGATAGCTTCAGCGATAGCCAAGCCGGCTTCTACATCGCCGCCGACAGTATTCAAAATAATTAAGACCCCTTCGATACGTTCGTCTTGCTCAATAGCTGCCAGCTGCGGAATTATATGTTCGTATTTGGTCGTCTTATTCTGCGGCGGCATGAGGACATGTCCCTCGACTTGCCCAATGATACTGATACAGTGAATTCGCTCCACTGGCATTTCCGGTAACGGTGAAAGCGTGCCATATTCTCTTAATCTGTCATCGCCGGAAAAATCGGGCGGCTGCTCCCACTCGTTTGTTAAGCGATTATATTGCCCTATCATTGATAAACCTCCCATTATGGATTGTCAATGATAGTATGTAACAAATACTGCCCCTTATACCAGCTTAATTATCACTAAGTAAGCAAAAACGCGGCACAGCACCACCATTTAAAAAAATACGTTCTTCAAACATTGCTAATGGACGCACCCAGATCTCGCGCTCACCATGAAGCGCTTGATAAACCACCATGTCTTCCAGCGTTTCCGAATGTTTAGCGATGGCAATAACACGATAATCTTTATTTTTATAGTGGCGATACAAGCCGCCGACTACAACCATAAACACACCTCTTAATTTTGATTATTGTTTAGTAGGACGACTACCCGGCTTAACGATAGGCAAACCTTCTTGGCACATCGGACAATTGTCTTCGGTGAAAGTTTCAAAATTCAACTTAACCAATGATTTGAAAGGCACTTTTAATTTCAGCGTATTGCCTGCCGTCCGGTCAATAATAGAGCCGGCAGCTACAACTTCCGCGCCCATACTTTGCAGCAATTCCACCACTTCTTGAGCAGAACCGCCAGTAGTCAAGACATCTTCAATGACAATAACTCGCTGTCCTTTATCAACGTGAAAACCTCTTCTTAAAGTCATCACACCATTTTCGCGCTCAGCAAAAATGCCTTCCACGTGTAAAGCTCTGGCAACTTCATAGGCCACTAAAATGCCGCCGATAGCAGGACCAACGACCATGCTGATATTGTCCTCTTTGAACTGGTTAGCCAACTCGGTGCAGACTTTTTCTGCTAGATGAGGAAATTTCAACAATTGAGAACACTGCACATAATTGGCGCTGTGCAACCCTGACGACAAACGAAAATGTCCTTTTTGCAGTGCGCCAGTTTCCTTTAATATTTCAATGATTTCTTCTTGAGATAATGCCATTTTTATTTTCCTCCTATTTCTGCTATGACCTTTAAAGCAGCTTCTTTTAGATTTTGAGCTTGCGTAATAGGACGCCCTATAACCATATAATCCACACCGGCAGCAATGGCTTCTTTGGGTGTCATGATGCGTTTTTGGTCGCCGCTTTGCGCCCATGCAGGCCGAATACCGGGACAGACGGTCAAAAAATCCTGTCCACATTTTTCTTTGATAACAACTACTTCATGTGGTGAACAAACGACACCGTTTAAACCAGCCTGATGCGCGAGAACAGCCAAATTTAAAGCAGTAGTTTGAATATCATTTTTAAAACCCACTTGCGCCGCACCTGTTTCATCAAAACTGGTCAGAATCGTCACCCCGATAAGTAATGGTTGTTTCGTTCCTTCTTGCAAACAACTTTCTTGAACTATTTCAACCGCTTTTTTCATCATTTCACTACCGCCGGAAGCATGAACGTTGAACATATCAATGCCCAAAGAAGCCGCCCACCGCGCCGCTTGTGCCGTTGTATTGGGAATGTCGTGAAATTTAAGATCCAAAAATATTTTTTTCCGTTTTTCCTGCAAAAATTCAATAATGCGTCCGCCAGAATTAAGAAATAATTCCAAACCGACTTTGTAATAGCCAACTGTTTCGCCTAAAGCCAGCACCGTTTCTTTCGCCTTTGCTTCCGTCGGGAAATCCAGCGCTACAATCAACTGATCCTGCACTTATTTCGCCTCCTTGTTATTTACGCCAAGCCAGACCGATAATATCTTGGATATCATCAATCTTTTGCGCCTTCAAATAATTTTCTATCCCCTCACTAATTTCCAAAGGTGCCAAAGGGTTGACAAAATTTGCCGTTCCAACAGTAATCAGTGAAGCGCCCGCTAATAAGTATTCAACAGCATCCTGCCAGTTAGTGATACCACCCATACCGATTAGCGGAATAGCGACATTTTGCGCCACTTGCCAAACCATGCGCAGCCCGACCGGCTTAATAGCAGGACCAGATAAACCGCCCATCACATTGCCCAAAACAGGAGCTTTTTGGTTAATGTCGATGGCCATGCCCAATAATGTATTGATCAGAGATAATCCGTCAGCGCCAGCCGCTTCTAACTGCTTGGCAATCGCCACAATGTCGGTGACATTAGGGCTTAGCTTCATAATAACAGGGCGTTTGGTGTGTTTTTTTACTGCTTTACAAACTTGCGCCGCCATATTGCCGTCAGTGCCAAACGCCATGCCACCAGCTTTAACGTTGGGGCAAGAAATATTGACTTCAAAAGCATCAATACCGTCTTCCGCTCCCAAGCGTTCGCTAATAGCTTCGTAATCTTCTAGCGTTGCGCCAGCAATATTAGCAATAATTTTGCAAGGCGCCAGCCGCTTCATTTGAGGTAAATATTCTTTAGCAAAAACATCAGCGCCGGGATTTTCTAAGCCGATGCAGTTTAATAAACCGCCATATGTTTCTTGCAAACGTACTCCTTCGTTGCCCCGACGCGGCTCTATGGTCAACCCTTTAGTCATAACGCCACCGATTTTGTCAACATCAACAAATTGATTGTATTCAATGCCAAAACCATAGGTGCCCGATGCTACAGTCACCGGATTTTGAAATGTAATGCCACAAAAAGACAACGCCGTTTTAGTCATCAAGATTCACCTCCTGCGCCCAAAAAACCGGTCCATGGGTACATACTTTAGGGTAAGGCGTATTTTCATCGCTACTTTTGCAAGTGCAGCCCAAACAAACACCGACGCCGCACGCCATTTTTTCCTCTAACGATACTTGACAGGGAATATTCTGCGCTAAAGCAGTTGCTTTTACCGCTCTCAGCATGGGTTTTGGTCCGCAAGCATAAATTCGCTTAACGCCTAATTGTGCTAAATCGTTCATATGCTCAGTTACAAAACCTTTCGTTCCTAAACTGCCGTCCTCTGTTGCCAAATATAATTCCAACTGTTCACGGTGGTAATAATCTAACGCCTGTAAACCGTCCTGATTACGAGCGCCCATAATCAGCATGACTTGATTATTTTTTTCTTTTAATTGACGAGCCGCCATTCTTAACGGCGCTTGTCCAATACCGCCGCCAATCAAACAAACTTTGCTATCTGTAATATCTAAATCAAAACCATGTCCCAACGGACCTAATACCGATAGTTTTTCTCCAACTTGATACTGGCTTAACAAATCGGTGCCTACACCCACCACATGGTAATACAAGATCAGCAAACCTTTATCTTCTTCAACGTCATGAATGCTGATAGGACGACGCAAAAGTGGCTGTATCTGTTGAGAAATCTGCAAACTAACAAATTGACCGGCTTGCGCTGAAGCAACAATTTTAGGCGCAAATAACGTCAAGATAAATTCTTGCGATGCAATTTGCCGATGCGCTACGACTTCTGCCCACTCTAAATCCATGCGTTTCCCTCCCATTCCACTAATCGACCGCCGTCAACTACTAAACGTCCTGCTTTGTATACTTTATCTGGCCAGCCTTTCAAAAGCAAGCCATTAAACGGCGTATTGATTCCTTTAGACGCAAATTCTTTGCTGTCGACTATTTTTTCTACTATTGGATCGACAATGGTAATATCAGCCATACTCCCTACTTTTAAGGTGCCCTTATCAAGACCGAGAATTTCTGCCGGTCGTCTGCTCATCACCGTTACTAGTTGTGATAACGTCATTTTACCGCTTAAATACAGATTTGTCCAAACCAAGGGCAGCGATGTTTCTAAACCGCTAATGCCGAAAGCCGCATAGTCATATTCGACTTCTTTGTCTTCTCTGGCATGAGGGGCATGATCCGTTACTATACAGTCGATATCACCGTTAATCAATCCTTCGATCAACGCTTGACAATCTTCTTGAGTACGCAGTGGCGGATTAACTTTTGTATTGGTATCATAACCCCGAACGTTTTCTTCTGTTAAAAAAAGATGGTGGGGCGTCACTTCTGTAGTTACGCTAACACCGTCATCTTTCGCCGCTTTAATCATTGCTAAGCCGCTCTTTGTGGATAAATGCGCAATGTGCAATCGACTGTTGGTAAGCTTGGCTAACATCAAATCACGGCTGATCATCAAATCTTCAACAGCATTAGGAATCCCTGCTAATCCTAATTCAGTGCTAACGATTCCTTCATTCATAACCCCTTCGCCCAGCAAATCTTTATCTTCGCAGTGCGAAATCAACACCCCGCCAAAGATACGACTATAATCCATCGCTTTGCGCATAACGCCAGCGTGAGCGACGCCTTTGCCGTCATCAGTAAAAGCAATTACGCCTTGTTTATGCAGTAAACCCATTTCGGTAATTTCTTCACCTTTTTGCCCTTTGGTAATACAAGCAGCAGGATACACATCAGCATAGCCATAAGCGCGCGAACGACTAATAATAGATTGAACAATGGCTTCATGATCTACCGGCGGTTGAGTATTAGGCATACTGACAATGCTGGTAAAACCACCATGCGCTGCCGCTCTCGTTCCCGATAAAATATCTTCTTTATATTCTTGTCCCGGATCTCGTAAATGAACGTGCATATCAATTAAACCGGGCAATAAAATTTTGCCAGTCAGATCAACTATTTGCGCTTGTTCGGCGGATAAATTTTCACCCACAGCGACGATTTTCTCGTGATCAATCAAAATATCACAGACGCCTTCCAGCTGTTGAGCAGGATCGACAACAAAAGCATTTTTCAACAAAATCATTTGCCAATTCCCCCCATTATTTCTAATAACGCCATACGTACCGCTACACCATTGTTAACTTGTTCTTCAATGACGGAAGCCATGCCGTCTGCTACTTCCGAAGAAATTTCTACGCCGCGGTTAATCGGTCCGGGATGCATAACCAAAACGTCAGGCTTGGCTATACTTAGCTTTTTATTATTCAATCCGTATAAAGCCGCATACTCGCGTACCGAAGGAAACAAACCGTTTTTTTGCCGTTCCAGCTGAATACGCAGCATGATAATTACATCAGCGTCATTGAGCGCTTCTTCCATGTGATAAGTGACTTTTGCGCCTAGTTGCTCTACTTTAGCTGGAAGCAGTGTCGGCGGCGCACAAAGCCAAACATCGGCTCCAAAAGTTTTTAGCCCCCAAATATCAGAACGAGCCACGCGACTATGCAAAATATCGCCGATAATAGCTACTTTTAGTCCGTTAATGGTTCCTTTATGCGTTAAAATGGTCAGCAAATCCAATAACCCCTGACTGGGATGCTGATGCGTACCATCGCCAGCATTGATTACTCTAGCCTTCACATTTTTAGCAACGATTTCATGAGCGCCGCTAGCTTTGTGACGCATAACGATAATATCAGGCGCCATCTGGTCAAGTGTTCTCGCTGTATCTTTCAGCGACTCTCCTTTGGTTACACTGGAAGAAGACGCTGTAATATTGATAACATCAGCACCAAGATATTTGCCAGCGATTTCAAAAGACGATCGCGTTCTGGTGCTGTTTTCATAAAATAAATTGATCACCGAGCGTCCTTTTAATACGGGATGTTTCTTATCTTCTTTCGCTAAAATCATTCTCATTTCTCGGGCTTTGGTCAAAACTTCTTCAATTTCCGCTTTGGATAAATCATCAAGATTGATCAAGTCCTTAGATTGAATACCCACTAATCATTCCTCCCTTTTTGCTTGGTATAGATACAAAAAAACCGAGCTGATTCTGATCGCTCGGAAAGTACGCCAAAAAAATCGGTCAATTATTCGCCGATACGCGTTCCTTGCCGGCCTCACAGGACTAGCTTAAAGGTAAGATTTACGCTATTTATTATATAATTTTCGTCAAGATTGTGCAAGCGATTTTCCAAAAATCCTCCTAGCTTAGCGAAAAGTGGTCGGCGTTAGACTTAGAGTAATTTCACAAGAAAACAGAAATTAAGAAAACTATAGAGATAGACTGCCATTTTATACAAGACATTGCCGTAAAAATTGCTGATACAGATTTTTCGCCAATAAAGTTTATTGATACTCTGTTGATGAAATCCGTTATATTTTTACAGATGATGTAAAAATATGATGTTATGTAAACTCTTTTTGTTTAAAAAAGTTAAGGATTTTCTATAGCCTTAACTTTCTTTGAAATTCTAATATATTGTTACACCTATGATGGAAATTTTTGTTCTGAACACTATACTCACTTTACATCAAAAACCACGTGAGGCAATTTTTCTTGAAGCTGAAGACGGTTAAGCGTTTTTTGATCAACGCTGATCTCGCACAAATTATTTAAACCCAACAATACGTCGACATCAGTTAAATAAACGCAATCTCTAATAGAAAGTTTCCGTAGCTGCTTCATCTGACGAATGAACCATAAATTCGTTATCCTTGTACGATCTAAGATAAGCGTAGCGATATTGGGGCAACACAATAAGGCGTCTGTATGAGAAAACTTGCTGCCCGAAAGATCAAGATAGCGCAGGTTAACAGCATAAGCCAATGCCGTTAAGGAAATTTCTACTGATGTTTTGCCAAGATATAAATCGGGAATGTTATCGCTGTCTGTACAGCTTAATTCCTCCAGTTGCAATAAATCTGCCGTTTTTACTGGCGTATAAACGGCGCGATTCAGTTGCTTATTGACGACAGAACGTAGCCGATTATTGATCAGGTAGTTAGCGTCCATATTCAAAGTAAGTGACCGCCGCAAATGAACAAGAGGTTCGTCGCCTTCTTTAATAAAAAACCAAGCATTCAAATCAAGCGTTTCATGCTCATAGTACTGTCTAAACCATGCTGTGACATCAGCAATCGTTTCATCAAACAAACGATAAATTTGCCATTGACCGTCATGAACCAAAAGCATTTTCAAGTCAAAACTTTCGCCTTCATCCCATTGGCAATGCAGCAAAAAATAGTCGCTTTCTTCAAAACGCAGCTCTAGCTCATTGATTTCGCCAATATATAATAACTCAAGCATTTCTTCTATTTGCCGCCAATGAAAACAATAATAAAATTGCTGATTGTCAGCAATGATCATCTTCATACTTTTCACCTCATCAGAAAAATAAGAAAGCAAAGATAAGCGCCCCAAAAGCAACCAAATTATCGCTTTTTGAGGTGCTTATCTTTGGCAAAACAAAATTTCAAACCATTGCTATCATTTTTCTAAACGTTTAAAGGCTTCTTTAAATTTAGCAGCCATACCAGTGATTTTTTCTTCAGGAATCGCACAAATAGCAACCCGCAGTCCAGCGCCTAACGGAACGACAAAAATATCGTCTTCACGCATAATTGCGGCGATTTCTTGCGCCTCTTGTACGTCTTTGGTTGGTACAGTAATAAAAAAACCTGCTTGATAAGGACAAATAGGCAAATCAACAGCGTTAGCTTCTGTGATAAAAGTTTCGGCACGTTTAACCAAACTTAAACGCAAATCTTCTTGTTCCGCTTTAAAAATGGCTTGTTTTTCTGGATGATCGGCAAATTCGATCATCGTCAGCATAGCTGCCCGATTGCAATTGGACCAAGTTGCGCGACTAGAGTAAGCATTGGCTTTTTTGAACTCCTCTATGGTTTCCTGCGAAGATGATATTCCAATCATACAGCCCAGACGATAACCGTACAGCGTATAGCCTTTAGACATGCTGAACGTCACAATAACTAAAAAGTTATCCGGTAAATGCGTAAACAATTTAAAGAAATCGCGCCCATGTGGACCGGCAAAATCAATATAAGCAACATCAATCACCAAGATGACGTTATTAACGCCATTATTAGCAACGGCAGAAAGTTCTTTGATCAAGATCTGCCATTCGTCATCGGTGACAGAAAATCCAGTAGGATTGTGCGCAGGCGTATTCAAAAGCAACATCATATTCTTTTGTTTGGCGGCATACTCATGAACTTTAGCCAGACAAGCCTTGATATCAAATTTATCGCCGTCAAACGTATTAAATGTATCTAATTTACGACCGATCTCGTCCAACAGCGAAGCGTAATTACCCCAATAACGATCGGTAGTGATGCAAGTAGCCCCTTCTTCTAAATAATTATAAAAAGCGTTGTGCAATCCGCCAGTACCGCCCGGCGTTGCCATACCGGCCAAATACGCTTCAGGACGGCAGTCCAAAAAAGCAGCGTCAATAGCAGCATCTATAAATCGTGGCAACCCAGCAATAGGCGCATAATCACAGGCATCGGAAAAATCCAAACTGCGCATAGCTTCTTCTACTGATTTCAAAGTTACCAAACGTCCCTCGCTATCTAAAAATGAACCGATGGTAGCGTTGACAATATTTTGAGCGCCAACTTCTTCCGCACGAACTTTTGCCATATCGCTAATAGCAAAAATCGGATCTGGTCCACCTTTTCCTTGTGATTTGCTGGCTAATATACTCATTATGATTCCCTTCTCTCTTTAAAATTTGTCTGCGATGAAAGCAAGCTGTTTTTATTATAGTAAAAATTGTTCTTCGATGCAATTTTTATCGCACAAATATATTGAATACATTCTTAAAAGAATAAACTAACTGTCCAACAAATTTGCTTCACAAACGTACAACGCCAATTTGATTTTTAGTGTAAATCATAAAAACAAAATTCAGCGCGATTGGCAATAATAATGTTTTGGAATCTAATGAAATTTTATACTGTCGTCAAATAATAATAGCATACTCTAAACGCCATCCGAAATTATCGACGTCACGATTTGCCACAACGTTCCATTTATGATATAATAACAACAATATTAGTAAAGGAGGGAGATTAAATGAATCCTGTTGCATTTCAGATAGGACCGATTGCTGTGCGCTGGTATGGACTTTTAATTGCTTCGGCTTTGTTAATCGGCATTACTGGCGGTAGCAAAGCCTTAAAAAAACGAGGCGTAGATGAAGATGATTTTTTAAGCGTTGCCATGACGACAATTATATGCGCTTTTTTGGGAGCGAGAGTTTATTACGTTTTATTTAACTTGCCATTTTATACTGCACATCCTCGTGAGATTATTGCCATTTGGCATGGCGGATTAGCAATACACGGCGGCATTATAGGCGGCGGCTTAGCAGTGTATATAATGTGCCGCCGTTACAAGATAAATTTTTGGCTAATGGCTGATGCCATTGTACCGTTTTTAGCCTTAGGACAAGCTATTGGGCGTTGGGGAAATTTTTTCAATCAAGAAGCGTATGGTCGAGCGGTGGATCCCGTACAAATCCCGTGGGCAATTTTTATAGAAGAAACGGGGCTTTATCATCATCCCACATTTTTATATGAGTCCCTGTGGGATTTGTTGGTATTTGCGTTGCTAATTATTTTAGGTCATCAGTTGTTCGTCAAGCGAGGTGAAGTTGCATTGAGTTATTTAATTCTCTATTCCTGCGGCAGAATTTTTGTGGAAGGTTTGCGAACTGATAGCTTGATGCTTGGTCCGTTGCGTATGGCGCAAGTAATCAGTATCATTTTTATCCTTGTTTCGATAGTGGTTTTATGCTATCGCCGCCAAAAATACGGCGATTATTTACCAAATGTCCGTGAAGATAGCGCTGGACTATAATAATCAAAAATAGGATAACCAACTTTTTGACTCCGCTTCTTTTACTGTTCTCCTCACGGTGATGTAGTCAAACAAGATTAGTCTTGTCATTCATAACGCCTTTTAATAGGCAACTTGTATCAAGCGACTTCAGCCAAAAACAGTTAAGCTGCAACGCTATTTTGCTATGATTATTACTAATTTGATGGTTTTTATATTTTTTAAGCATACCAACGTTCTAGTTGGTATGCTTATTATTTTGCGCAACTATTTCTGCCATTTTATCCAACGTGTCAAAAATAACGGCTGTTTGTTCTGGCGTAATTGTTTTTGAAAAATCATATCCTACCGGCGTATCTCGTAC
>CATJSX010000071.1 GCA_949743265.1 uncultured Peptococcaceae bacterium | reverse complement strand
TTGCTACTTTGGATTTTAATAATTTGTAAGAAAGAAAAGCCGTTATCAGCTATTTAAAGCAGGATAACGGCTTTATAAATTGGTTGAAAAAACGTGGCGGGTTTTGAAGTTATCAATAGCTTGCGCATCATTGGGCATACTGCTGTCAATGGCAGACATAAAAAAGGATATAGGAGAAAAAGATAATAATCTGAGTTTGAATAGGATAGAAAATGGCGTATAATCTGTCAGCTCTACCATAATAAGATCAGCCGCCAATAAGATTGACCATACACCACAGATAAATTATACCAACCAAAATCGCTAAAATTTTAACGCTAAATCAACGATATTTTGAAAATGATTTTGTCATCAGCAGACGATGGTTATTGAGTTGGAAAAAGTTGTTCAATAGAAAAGTTCTATCAAAAAATTTAGCTTTTCTCTGAACTTTTCAGCGGCTATCGTTGTATAATGATAGTTATTGCCGAATAAGAGCGAAAATAGAAATGGAGAAGGGAAAAATAAGTGGAAAGATTGAAGGAATTTATTAAACGTGAGATTTTGTCAACTTTAAAAGGCGATATTATTGGAGGCATTACGGTTGCTTTTGTTGCCTTGCCGTTGGC
Source organism: uncultured Peptococcaceae bacterium (assembly GCA_949743265.1). Taxonomy (GTDB): domain Bacteria; phylum Bacillota; class Peptococcia; order Peptococcales; family Peptococcaceae; genus CATJSX01. The sequence continues at coordinate 5,575 of CATJSX010000071.1, read as the reverse complement.
ATTAAGTTTTGGGGTGCTTTCTGGCGCTGGTGCGGCGGCAGGGGTTTATGGTGCTATCTTTTGTGGGATTTTGACTTCCATTTTTGGGGGGACAAAAGCGCAAATTTCGGGACCTACTGGTGCGATGACAGTTGTTTTGGTAGATATGGCGGCTAAATACGGTATGGAAGGTTTAGTGGCGTCAATGATTCTCGCTGGTCTTTTTCAAATTTTGATGGGGCTATTGAAACTGGGAAAATATATTCATTTGATTCCTCGACCGGTTATTGTTGGGTTTACTAATGGGATTGGGATTTTGATTTTTACTAGTCAGTTTAAATATTATCAAATGAGTCCTATTTTGTGTTTGTTGACACTGGCGCTGATGTTTGCCATTCCAATGATTTCTAAAAAATTGCCTTATGCGCTGATTGCGTTGATTATCGGAACTATTGTTTCTAAATTGTGGCTTCCTATGCCGGCAGCAGCAACTGTAGGGGAAATCCCTATTATGATGCCGACGTTGCAGATTCCCAATTTTTTAGCGCTTAATATGGTTGATGTGGCGCAGGCGGGTTTGGTGTTGGCACTTTTGGGGGTATTGGAATCGCTGTTGGCGGCGCTGGTAGTTGATGAGATGACAGGTACAAAGCACAACAGTGACCGCGAGATTGTCGGGCAAGGGATTGCCAATACAGTTGCCGGTAGTTTTGGCTTGTTGATTGGGACAGGCGCTATTGTGCGTTCGGTTGTTAATGTTAATGCTGGTGGACGTGGGCGTTTGTCGGGGATTACTCATGCTATTGTTCTTCTTTTGTTGATTGCGGTGTTTGGCGATTTGGCAAGCGGTATTCCGCTGGCGGTTTTGGGTGGTATTTTGATGGGAACGTCGTTAAAGATGATTGAGTACCGAGAAAGTTATCGTTTGGCGCGCGCTTCAAAAGAGGCCTTTGTTGTTATTGCTATTACTACGATTTTGACCGTAGCAGTGGATTTAACTTTCGCTGTTGCTATCGGGACAATGGTTTCCGCTATTTCTATGTTGTTCAGTGTTGCCAATAGTTATATCGAAGAAGTGGAAATCCCTTGCGATAAATTACAGAAGAAAATTAAATCATTTAATATTCAAGGTCAAATGTTCTTTATGGTTTCGGAAAGTTTGATTCATGCTATTGAAGTTAAAGCGGCGGGAGCCGATATTGTGGTGATCAATTTGAGTCATTCGCAGACAGTAGATATTACAGGCGTTATCGTTTTGGGCAAATTAAAGGACGGTTTAGCCATTAACGGTATTCGCACCATTTTCACAGGGATACCGGAGAGCGCTTATAAAAAAATGCGGGCTTTGGATATCTTGGATGGCAGCGAGGAAGAAATCAATTTGGGCAACAAGCGAGAGGCTATTCGCTATGCGCAGCTGATTGCTCATAGTGAAGACGGCAATATTGATTGCCACTGTTTATTTGATCAGAATGCTTCTTTAGCAGAATAGTAAGCTGCATTTTTGATAAATAAACATATTATCACAGTCCACTCTTTACGACATACGCACGCTTCATTATTGGCAGAAAGCGGCGCTGCATCGGAACAAATTCAACAGCGATTAGGTCACTCAAATGATGATATAACTAAGCAAGTCTATTGCATGTGATTAAAGAGCCTAATTTTGCCTGCGGAAAAACGGTAAAATGTTACTTTTTTATGGAATATAATGATTAAAAAAGCGTTAATCACCACGTTTTTGACCGTTATATCATGATATCAATGATGTTAGTTCTATTGACAATTTAGTATAATTTTGGTATTGTAAATATAAATGAAACTTTATTTGTATTGAGGAAATTGTTTACATCAGTAAAAATTACAAAAGGAAATAAAAAATTATGTTAATAAAAACTAAGAAATACATTTCGATTTGCTTAATTTTTGTTTGCTCATTTATATTTATGGCGCCAGTTTATGCTGCTGATGATGGTTTGTCTTTAGAAACGAATGGACGTATTGTGGAAAATGTTCAATTTGAAGTAATAGATACAGATGAAGGGACTATCGAAATAGGGAGTTATACAGAAAATGGAGTAAATCTTCGTTATGAAATATTTACCGATTTAAATGGTATAAAAACGGGTACAGTATATCGAGTTGACGATTTGTTTCAACGAAGTGGTGGAGAGATTGTTGAAACATTTTCTATTAACCCACAAAATGGGGAATTTCTTGTTGATAGAAAAGTTTTTTCGACAGATTCTAATGATGAGACAGAGGAAACAAAATTGCAAATACAACCGCGAGAGTTGTATATTTATGAAAGAGAAGGAGAGAAGCAGATAGCTCATTCTCAATCTGATCTTCAGGGTATGCTTGTTGCAACAGCTGCAAGTGCTCTTACAACTGCGATTGCAGGTACTGCCACTGAAGCGTTAGGATATTCGCTGCTTATAGGGGCACAATTTATATCATTGGTAATATGCTTTTTATTGGTGTAGTACTTGATATATGAACAATGACAAAATTACGCTGTTTTTATGGCTAGATCACAGCTATATTTAAATTCTCCTATACATGGTCATGCTTTTTAAATGAATATATTTATTATGATAAAGATTCATCACGTACAGTGTGGGTAGCATGCGATGATAATCCGGTTTATACTGAACGAGAATTATCAATGTGCTTAAAATAGGTAGATTTACTTGGTAATATTATCATGCAAAAGCGGACATACTTTGATGTTCGCTTTTGTTTTTAACAGAACATTAAATAATAGGTGAAAGATAAAGTGAAAAATATATCATTATGTTTATGGGTGATATTGTTATTGTGGGGAATATTATCATTATTTTTGTGGAAAGTTGTTACTAATAGAAAAACGAAAATTTCCAGTGATGCTAAAAAAACAAAACTGGTTCTTTTCGGATTCACAGCATATTCAATTGTTTTCTGCGCATTAATGCACTATATATTGTATGAAGAGTATTTATTTTATTTTTATACGTTTTTCTATTGTGTAAGCAGTATGGCGATATGGAAGAGTAGAGGAAAATGGCTTGGTATTTTTCAATTCGCAAGCTTCTTTTTCTTATGTATCATCTCTTTGTGGGGGATTTTTGGTGATAAAGATATTTTTCTTTTAGCCATGTTAGCACTTGCCTTTTTGATCATAGCATCGATTGAGAATTTTGCATCAGCTCTTTATTATATATTTTATTATTCCAAAACAAAAAAATAGCTCTTAATAATATAATAATCTGCGCTAAATACTAGGCTATATATGGTGTAATCCAGATTATGAAAATTGGTTATCAGCTTACGTCGGAAAAAAGATAGCGACAGAAGAATTGCAAAATTATTATCCACATCAGTATAGGATAGAGGAGGTTAAAGGGAGCATTTTGGAATGGCTATATCATAAAAAGGAATGCCGCGAATTATCGCAGCATTCCTTTTTATTTTAACCTTTACCAGCAACGCAAGGCACTTTAATCACTTGACCGATATGGAGAGCATAAGGTGCATACATATTATTCAGTGCGGCGATTTGCTGCCAAGTAACGCCGGGAACGCGATCTTGGAATTTAGTGGCGATTTTAGAAAGTGTATCGCCTTGCTGTACAATATAATCGTAACCGCCGACAGGACAGGTTTCTTCTTTTTCTGGTTCTGTTACTTGTGGCGGTTCATAGGCGATTTCCGGCGGCGGCGCCATAACGACAGGCGGTCGATCTGGACATTTGATATCGACAACGACCATAAAATCGCGGATTTGGAAAGCGCAAACACAGACTTCTAAAATAGCGATGGCGCGCACCACTTCTGTTTCGCAAGAAGTACCGTCCATCTTAGCATCGGTGTATTCAATGCGTTCTTTGACGCGAATCAACGTATCTTCGTTTATACCATCGAAGTGAACAAAAGTGGTAAATGGAATATCGGCGCTGGTTTCTCGCAGCGTTGCGTTGGCCTCACAGGAAACATAATAAACTTGAACATGGATGACGCCTTTGATAATAACTTTATTGGGAATCTTTTCATAAGTGACGTTGCGAATACAAGCGTGGGTATTGCGCGCTAGTTTGACTTTAATGTCATTGACGTCGGCAGGTGCATTGACGTTAATGGATTGATTGACGTTTTCTTGATGGCATTTTTTACCAATAATATCTTCTACACGAATGCGAATGCGATCAGCCACAGCGCCGGAAACTTCTGTGACAATATGCATACGGGTAAGTTCGGTAACTTTGACAAAAACTTGTAAAATACAGTTGGCTTTGACATTTTGTGATGGTGCTGTGCCAACCAATTTAGCTTCACAGAATTCTACGCGAGCGCGGACGTAGACCTCCATGTCTGGTTTAGCGCCGGGAATATCGACAACGACAGTAAATTCGTTTTCGAAAGAATCATTTAAAACAGTATCGTCATCTTGACTGACAGAATAGATTTGTTTAACCAATGTGCCGCGAATTAAAACTTTATTGGGCATGATCTCATAGTCGATATCTCTGGCTACAGCCGCCATATCGTAGACTTTGCGAGCTTCTTCAGCTAATTGATGTTCAGCCGCAACAGTGACTTGCTTTTCCGCAGCGCCGACAAGACATTCTACTGAGAATAATTCTTTGCGACAAGAAATACCATCGCCATGACAATCGGTGACAACATCCAAAGTCATCAATTCCACTACTTTGACTTCAACCATTAAGACAGCCGTTTGATAGAGTTTATCGGTAGGAAATTCTCCACCGGCAGGATTGGTATCGGCAAATAAAATGTGTCCATCCAACATGGCTTCCATGTCTGGTTTAGCGCCGGGAACGTGAACGAAGTCTGTAAACTCCTCTCTAGCAATAGTATGCTCTTTGACAACGTAGTCATTTTCTTCTACGTAATAAATCTGTTTATGCAGTGCCCCTTTGATAATAACTTTGTTAGCGATGATTTCATAATCCAGTTCGACGATTTCGGCGTGAACATCAACAACTTTGCGGGCTACCGCTGGCAGATCAATATTGCGGTTGACGTCAATCTGAGCGGTACCGCCGCCGATGATATGCTGAACTTTGATACGTTTTTTGTTTTGGGTGATCGGTTGCATAAAATTTTCGTCCTCCCTTCTTGGCTGATGCCAAAAATAAGCTGAGCGTTTGACATCGATCCAAAACTAAATGCGTTTACAGTCTAATATATGAGCAAGGTTACTAAAATGTGTGTGCTTTTCTTTTAAAAAAGGGGTGAGATTTTTGGGAAATATTGAAAATGATTGGGCATCATCGGACCGTCGTTTCAGAATAAAGATTGCAGATTATCCGAAAAATAGTTATAATTGTATTATATCAAAAAGAAATTAGTAAAGGAGACGAAATAATGGCTGAAAACAAAACACTGGATTATCAAATTGTTCAATCTATCGCAGTTTTATCAACGAGCGCTAAAGGTTGGAGCAAAGAGTTGAATCTTGTCAGTTGGAATGGTCGGCAAGCTAAATATGATTTGCGTGAATGGTCGCCAGATCATGAAAAAATGGGTAAAGGCGTTACGTTTACGGCAGATGAACTTAAAGCGCTAAAACAAGCTTTGGAACAACTAGAAGCAG
>CATJSX010000070.1 GCA_949743265.1 uncultured Peptococcaceae bacterium | reverse complement strand
GGGAGCTTTTTTGCGTCCATTCGCTCACGCTCCTTCCTGCTCTGCAAACAGGTCATCTACTCGACAGCCCAGCGCATCAGCAATTTCTTTTCCTAGTAGCAAGTTAGGCGTTTTACTGCCTCGTTCAATCTGGCAGATAAGCGACTGATCCACATTCACTTTATCTGCCAATACTTTTTGCGTCATACCCAATTTCAATCGTTTTGTTTTGACGTTTGTTCCTATGCTCATTCTTTCCATCCTTTCAAAATAACTGCAATAATCACTATATCAGCAATAATCACGCCGATATTTGTCACTAAAAGCAATGTATCCATTGGTCATTCTCCTTTCTTTTAGTTTTATGTGTTGACAACGAGCATCAAAAAAGTTATCCTTTTTATCAGGGAAGGTTTCCCTTCCCCTTTTTACTCCTACTCTGCTAGCTGTCTAATCAAGTTGATTAGCACTTGTATGAGTTGTAGGATTGCGGTTGCAAGAAGGACTTTTTGGGTGGTCTTCTTGCAGCCTTTTTTCTTTTTCCTGCTCATTGTTTGTCACCTCGTTTTGTGGTATGATTTAGTCAATGCCTTGACTATGGTTATATTATATCTCCCTTTCAGGAGATTGCCAATACATTTTTCTCCTTTTTTGGAGATTTTTTTAAGAGGTGATCTTTCATGTACGAATCAACATTACTTGCAGAACGTATAAAATCCTATACCAAGCAAAAAAAAGTTACACTGAAATCATTATTTGAAGAATGTGGCTTAGGTCGTAATACAATGGCTCATCTTACCGCTGGAAAATCAATTGCTCATGATTCTCTCGCTAAAATCGCCGATTATCTCGACTGCTCTGTCGATTATTTATTAGGTAGAACCGATAATCCAGAAATCAATCGCTAATTAACAATCTTATTACGTTTTATCTTGACAACGAACATCAAAAAAGTTATCCTTTTTATCAGGGAAGGTTTCCCTTCCCCTTTAACCCTACTCTGCTAGCTGTCTAATCAAGTTGATTAGCGCTTGTATGAGTTGTAGGATTGCGGTTGCAAGAAGAACCTTTTGCGTGGTTGCCTTCTTGCAGCCTTTTTTCTTTTTCCTGCTCATTGTTTGTCACCTCGTTTTGTGGTATGATTTAGTCAATGCCTTGACTATGGTTATATTATATCTAAAGTACTTTAGAAAGTCAATATTTTTTCTAAAGTTTTTTAGAATATTTTGGAGGTTTTTCAATGAGTGATTATAAATCTGTATTTGTCGCTAATAGAATCAAAGAGTTACTCAAATCTCAAAAAATATCTGCAAGCAAAATGTTGGTTGACTGTGATATGAACAAAAATGCACTCTATACCATGCAGTCTAGCGGATATCTTCCACGTCTTGAATCAGTTGCACAAATCGCCGATTATCTCGACTGTTCCGTCGATTATTTACTAGGTAGAACCGATAATCCTGAAATCAATCGTTAATTAACAATCTTATTACGTTTTATCTCGTCGGGCGCTCTGATAATCCGAAACGATATTAAGCAAATATGTTGACATTGCAAACATATTTTCATACAATACTTATATAAATATAAGTGAGGTGTTTTTTATGGCTCAAACCAGCGTCAATATACGTATGGACGAAAACTTAAAAAAACAATTTGATCATCTTTGCAATGAGCTTGGACTTAATATGTCTACAGCTTTCAATATTTTTGCTAAAACGATGGTTCGCCAACAACGAATTCCTTTTGAAATTGCGCTTAATGTTCCTAATGCTGAAACATTAGCTGCTATTGATGATGTTGAGCATGAAAGAAATCTTAGCAAAACTTTTCATAGTGTTTCAGAACTCATGGAGGACTTAAATGCTTGATATTCGCTATTCTTCTCGATTTAAAAAGGATTATAAAACCATTATTAAACGCGGATACAATCCACAGCTTCTACAAGATGTGTTAGACATTTTATGCGCCGAACAGCTACTTCCC
>CATJSX010000069.1 GCA_949743265.1 uncultured Peptococcaceae bacterium | reverse complement strand
TATGACTGAAAACGATATAATAGAGCATATAAAAGAACTTTGCGCAGAACGTCAATGGAGCTATTATAAATTAGCAAAAGAATCTGGTATTGCTTATTCAACAATCAATACCATGTTATCAAAAACAGCAGCACCGTCAATTCCTACTTTGTTTAGAATCTGTCGAGGTTTTGATATTAGTATATCGCAGTTTTTTGCAGTAGGAGAGGAAATTGAACTAACGGAGGGACAGAAGGAGTGTCTTTCTTACTGGAATTCACTGGATACAAGAAGCCGTGAATTGGCATTAGCTTATATGGCTGGATTAGCTAAACGTGAGGATTGATTTTCATTTGTAAATATATTAGTTCATAATAAAGTAAGATAGACTTAGAGTATGTTGAATAGTTTAATATTTTGACGCGAGTTAGCAATAACGGAATGAGTTGTTGACGGTGATGGTTAGAAATATTGCATGAATATGATTCAACATACCTAAGTCAATATATTTCAAATGAAATAGCAAATAAAGTAAAAAAGCCGATTACCGTGAAAAGGTGATCGGCTTTTTTGGTGTAACATTAGTAACAAGAAAAGTAACATTTTGCAAGAAAGTAACACGTTATTCATAAGGGTTTAGCGGAACATAGTAGCGCAAAACCGCTATTTTAAGCTATTTCTCGTAAAGTATATCACAGCCTATAGTATAGAAAATTTATTGTCAAAATAATGCTTAACATTTCAACTTATTGGGGGTATAATGAAATTGTATTCACTATATATTTAAGTAACTTTGTGGAGGTGTCGTTATTTATGGATTTAATGGAATATCAGGCGCAGCAATTATTTATGACCGCAGGCTTACCAGTAAAAAAAGGAGTGGTCGCTAGTGATGCGTCGGAATTGTTGGCGCTGGCTAAAGGAGCAGCTATGACGTATCCGCTGGTTATTAAAGCGCAAGTGCAGATCGGTGGTCGTGGTAAAGCTGGCGGTATAAAATTTGCCGATAATGAAGAAGAATTAAAAAATCGTGCTCAGGAAATTATCGGTATGAATATCAAAGGACATCAGGTTAATTTAGTAATGGCAGTGGAAAAAGCCGATGTAGCCAAAGAAATGTATTTATCCATTATGCTGGATCGTTTGAGCAAAAAGCCTGTAATTATGTTTTGCGCTCAAGGTGGTATGGAAATTGAAACGGTTACTAAAGAACATCCTGAATTGATGATCAAAACTTTTGTGGATCCTCGTGTGGGCGTTAGCGGCTATACGGGACAATATTTAGCTGATCAAGCTGGCTTAAGCGGCGATAGTGCTAAACAAATGCAGAAATTGGTGCGTAATTTATATAAATGTTTTATGGATAATCACTGCACGCTAACAGAGATTAACCCATTAGTTATTGATAACAGCGGCAATCTTTGCGCTTTAGATGGTAAAATCAGCATTGATGACAGTGCCGTTAGTATTCACGAAAACTTAGCTGCTTTTAAAGTTGATATTCCGGGCGAAGCGATTGTTGAAGAAGCGAAAAAGAATAATTTTTTCTGTGTGCCTTGCGAACCTGATGGAACAGTGGCTGTTATTTGCAATGGGTCAGGTATGTTGATGAACACCATCGACCGCGTTTCCAATAAAGGTTTCAAAGTTTGTTTGGCGTTGGATCTTGGTGGTGGAGCGGCTGCTGATCGCGTAAAAGAAGCAGTGCGCATTGTCAGCGAATATGATAAGGTAGGCGCTATTTTGATCAATGTCTTTGGCGGCATTACGCGCTGTGATGAAGTGGCTAACGGGATTAAAGAAGCTATGAGCGAAAATAATATCGACATTGATATGATTCTGCGTTTGGAAGGCAGCAATAAAGAAGCTGGCGCAGCAATTGCGGCAACAATTCCAAAAATCATTCATGCGGAAGATTTAAATGAAGGGTTAGATTTGTTAGCGCAGAGAATGGGGGCACAAGCATGAGTATTTTAATTGATGAAAACACAAAATTATTGGTTCAAGGTATTACTGGTCGCGAAGGCTCTTATCATACGAAGCAAATGCTGGATGCTGGAACAACTATCGTTGCTGGCGTTACGCCGGGCAAAGGCGGTCAAACAGTGGAAGGCGTGCCTGTTTTTAACACTGTGCGGGAAGCTGTAGAAAAAACCGGCGCTAATGCAAGTATTTCTTTTGCACCTGCTCGTTTTACCATTGACGGTATCTATGAAGCCATGGATGCTGGCATCAAAACCATCGTTGCTTTAGCGGAATATGTTCCTGTGCACGATATGATGATCGTTTATCATGTCGCTAGAGAAAAAGGCGTGACGATTATTGGACCTAATACTTTTGGGGTAATTTCTCCGGGAAAATGTAAAGCTGGTATTATGGATCATCATATTTTTGCGCAAGGTCCTGTTGGCTTGATTTCTCGCAGCGGCACCAATAGTTATGAAACAGCTTTTATGATGAAAAATAATGGCGTTGGTATCAGCACCTGCATCGGCGTTGGTGGCGATATGATTCCGGGAACGGCTTTTGTTGATTTGTTGCCTGCTTTGGAAAAAGATTCCGAAACTAAAGTGATCGCAATGATTGGCGAAATCGGCGGTAACGAAGAAGAATTAGCGGCTGCTTATATCAAAGAACATGTTACTAAACCAGTTGTTGCTTTTATTGCTGGCAAAAATGCGCCTAAAGGTAAGGGCATGGGGCATGCTGGTGCAATTGTAGCGGCTGACGGTACTGGCAGTGCAGAAAATAAAGAAAAAGCATTGCGTGAAGCTGGCGTTTTGATTGCTGATAATATGAGCGAATTGGTCGAATTAACCAAAAAAGCGGTTGAAGGTTTGCAATAAATTGGGCAACAAAATATTTTTTATTCAAATATATTGGCTTGACTAAAATGAGGGTTTGACTATCTTTAAAAAAAATTCCAATTTTCCCTTGTGTTGATTTAAAATAGTGATGAGTAAATATTAACCAGTATAAAAGTTACTTAACTGTTGGCCCAAAAAGGAGTAGAACATGAAATATACATTGGATTGTGGCGTGCTGGATGGATTAGTTTTCATAGATGAAAGCTATCTGTCAGAATTGAATGATGCCGACCTGTTATATGCGATGGATATTTTACTTGATTCATCAGGGACATCCGAATTGATTTGTGATTTTCCGAATGAGGACTGGGACATCGTAAGACAGCGGGAAACAGAACGAATTCGAGAATTTTGCGGACAGGGAAAAATGATTGTCTGGCTTTTAGATTGTGTTGTC
>CATJSX010000068.1 GCA_949743265.1 uncultured Peptococcaceae bacterium | reverse complement strand
TATTATTCGATATAAAACAAACGATTTTTCATAGTAAAATTTTAACAGAAAATCACAATTTTGACACATTAAAAAAACCATTTAATACCATAAAAGGGCGGATAAAACCAACAAAAAATATGTCATATAAATTTCAAATATTAAAATTACGTTTCGATAAAAGCCATGTCTTGAAAATAAATTATCGAAAGTATATACTAAATTGAAACCATCTAAAAAACTATGATTTATTAAACAGGCAAAAAACGCCAAAAAGAGAGCCGAAAAACGGCGAAACTTCGTCACTTTTCGGCTCAAAATAAACAGTCTAATAAATCATAGCTTTTTAGACAATAATTGCGAGGTGATTTTATGCGGTTAGAACAATTTGAATATGTGGAAGCAGTCGTTCAATATGGCTCAATGACTGCTGCAGCTTGGCATTTACATTTATCACAACAAAATATCAGTAAGGGTATCAAGCAGTTAGAAGATGAACTAGGTATCATTGTTTTTAGTCGCACTAAGAAAGGCTCCGTATTAACATCGCAAGGTGAGTTGATTTTTCAATTTGCCCATGAACAGCTAGCATCATACCGTCAGTTAAAGGACACTTTTCGGCATATGCAACAGAATCAACTAAAAGGCACGTTATCTATTTGCACGATGAACAGCGGAAGCAGCATGATCATTCCACAAATGTTGTGTGAGTTTTATAAAAATTATCCGCAAGTTATTTTACAAATCCAAGACGGTTCTGTGCTGGAAGTTTTTCAAGCGGTACAGTTGAAACAAGCTGATTTGGGTATTATTGCTTATTCGCAAATTAGAGAGCAATTTTATCCTTTGATTCCTGATGGTTTGCAGATGATTCCTTTGTTAAAAGGAAAAAGCTATTATTGGGTTCAAGCAAAATCTGTTTATGCTGAAAAAGGATTTATTACTATGGAGGAAGCTAATAAAGAATCGCTTTTGATGTATGATGCTATGGATCTGACACTGTTGAGGCAGTTGTATAATGCGCATGGTTTAGAGCTTTCCTTAGGCACAACGTCAAGGAATTTGTATTTATTAGGAAAACTTGCCGCCAATGGCTGGGGCGTTGTGCCCGATATTTTATTTTACAATGATGAGATGCTCTGTGCATATGCGTTCCAAAAGCAAAGTGATTTGACGGCAGTTCCGCTAAAATCAAAAATAGATTATTCTGGTGTTGCCTACATTATCAAGCGAAATCAGAAAAAAAGTGCTTTGCTCGCCCATGCCCTACAGTTTTTACAAAATCTATCGGTTCAAAAATCAAAGAAAGAGGGGAAATTATGCGATTAAAAACCATGCAGTATTTTATCGAAATTGCCTGCGCCAATTCTATCAGCCAAATCAGCCGCAAATACGGTATTCCACAGCAAAGTTTGAGCAGCGCTATTGCTTCTTTGGAAAATGAATTAGATATTTCGTTGTTTACCCGTTCGGGAACTAAATTGACACTTAACGAAGCAGGAAAACAGTTTTATCGTTATTGCGTTGATTTTTTTGCTGATTACGATATGCTCAAAAATGCGTTACACCCTTCTTCCCAAGCGTCTGTTATTCCAATGGAGCCTATTGTTGTGGCAGCTCAAAACAGTATTGCCCAAACTATGCTGCCTGATTGGCTCAGTCGATTGTTAAAATATCATCCAGAAATCCATTTGGAAATTAAAATACAAAGTTATAATGATATTATAAACGCTGTTTTATGGGACCAAGCATCGATCGGTTTTGTGCTTTTCTTTGAAAAAAATCAGCATATGTATCCTGTTTTACCAGAAGAACTGAAGTTTTGTCGTTTATTTTCCTGTCGACCCGTATTTTGGATCAATAGCCGCAATCCTTTGTCCCAAGGCAAAACGGTTACTATGCGCACGTTAAAAGACTATCCCCTCATCAAAAACGAGCAGGCTGACGCGGAATTATTCAAATTTGTTTTTATAGATTTCTTCAAATTTCAAGGAACTTTTGTAAATGCGGTTAATGAGCAGATAATGTTTCGTTTAGTTAAAGAAAACCTTGCTATTTGCCCTGATTTGGAAACGCCGCAAGGAAAATTTGGCTTAGGTTATTTATTTGAAAATCAAGAGGATATGGTAGCAGTTCCATTGTCTAATAAAGAAAGCCCTCAAATGACAGTCGGTTATATTACCAAAAATGACGTTGTTCCAAACGATAGCCTAACGTATATTTTGACCTATTTAGAAGGACACGAATAAAGAACTGTTCTGTTGACTTTTGCTGTTTAATGACAGCGAAATGTTTTACAGAACAGTTCTTTTATGTCTTGAAAAGAAAATCAACAACCAAAATCGGTAAGATATTTCTTGACAAAAGACTAATGCCATAAAAAATACTTTTAACCGATAAAAGTTGTTGATAAGTAAAAACTACTTTTTTAAGTTGTTATACATATAGCGAATTTTAGTCTATGCTTTTTAGTAGAGAGAGAAAAAATTCTCTTCGATGCGCATCAATATATTGATAAGTGGGAGTGTTTTTATATGGAAAGAAAAGCATTGGCAAATAAAATTTTCTGTATTGGTATTGATGGAATGGATCCCCGTTTAACGCGAAAATTTGTTGATGAAGGCAAAATGCCTAATGTCAAAAAATTGATAGAGCGTGGCGCTTGTCGTCATGATTTAGCGATGGTTGGCGCAATGCCTACCGTTACGCCGCCTATGTGGACGACGTTAGCAACAGGAGCTTATCCCGGTACACACGGCATTACTTGTTTTTACAGAGCTACCGAAAAACCCGACGTCATTGCTTACAATTTTGATTCGCGCCATTGTAAAGCTGAACAGTTGTGGAATGTTTTTGCCGAAGCAGGCAAAAAAACTCTCGTTTGGCATTGGCCCGGATCTTCTTGGCCGCCAACCAGCGACAATCCTAATTTATGGGTAGTCGACGGCACTTCTCCCGGCAGTGTTGCTATGAGCGCTGCCGTTGTCGAACAAGAGTTCATGCTAGGCGCCAATGAAAAAAACGGCGTCGCTACTTTTAGGGCGGCGGCAGCTACCGCTGGCGTACAGCCTTGTGTCGTCAACGATTTGGATTTGGATAAACTAAATAATGAAAATTCCTTGACTATGGCAGAGTCAACGACAGCGCAAGAGCTGAGTTGTTTTGTGCTGGATCGCAAAGATGGTCAGGGCGGCAGTCCTGATAATGCTATGGATTTACAAGTTTCTTATATTAAAGCACCAGAAGGTTGGAATTATGCGCCAGAAGATGCCAAAGAATTTGTTTTGCTTTTGGGACGCGGTATGATTCGCCGTCCGGGCTTGATTCTCAAAAATGAAAAGGGCATTTATGACTGTGTGGCCATTTACAAAAACAAAAAAGAAGACGAACCCATGTACACTATCCAAAAAGGCGAAATGAAAGTGGGAGTCATCGATGAAGCTATTAAAAATGATAAAAAATACATTTGCAACCGTAATATGAAATTGCTTCGTTTAGCAGAAGACGGCTCCAGTTTAAAAATGTGGGTATCCTCAGCTATGGATACAACTTTGGACGCTGTATGGCATCCCACTTCGTTATTCAAAAAAATTACGGAAAACGTAGGCTATCCAACGCCAACGACGATGAATGGCTTGCAGGATCCAGAGTTGATTCAAGACGTCATGTTGGCCAACTGGTACGCCAGTGCTGACTGGCAGGCGGCATCTTTAAATTATCTGATCGAAAATGAAAATGTTGAAATTATCTTTTCTCATTTTCACGCTGTCGATTTGCAAATGCATATGATTGTCCGTTATATGTCCGATAAAGGGGAAAATATTCTGCCGCCAACTGATTTTCAACAATTCGCCGAAGATATTTATCGCCAAACCGATTATTATATCGGCAAATTTATTCATCTTTTGGACGAAGATTGGACGCTGACAGTCATGAGCGACCATGCTCAAGTTTGTTCCGCTCATGATTTTCCGTTAATCGGCGATATTGTCGGTGTCAATATCCGTGTTATGGAAGAATTAGGCTTAACGGCGCTCAAAAAAGATGAAAACGGTAATGATTTAAAAGAAATTGATTGGGAACATACTTATGCCGTTGCTTCACGCGCCAACCATATCTATTTGAATTTGAAAGGCAGATACGAGCACGGTATTATTGAGCCGCAAGACCAGTACGAATGGGAAGAAGAAATTATGACGCGCTTGTATGGTTATCGCGACAAAAAAACAGGCAAGCGTATTATCGCGCTGGCTTTGCGCAATAAAGACGCGGTGCTTTTGGGCTTGAATGGTCCTGACTGCGGCGATATTATCTATTTTAATGCTGAAGGCTATAATTATGATCATGGCGAATCGCTGGGCACTTGTTATGGTGATGCAGATACTTCGGTTTGTCCTATCTTTATTGCTGCCGGTTCCGGCATCAAAGAAGGATTCGAAACCGACCGTGTCATTCGCGAAGTGGATTTTGCCCCCACTATAGCCGTATTAGGCGGCGTTCGTATGCCTAAGCAATGTGAAGGCGCGCCGGTTTATCAAATTTTGAGCGAAGAATACTAATTGAAAGCAGTCAGTCAAGCGATGCCATGATGCTCGCTTGACTGGTAGCGGCTATTTGGAAGGAGAAATCATAATGACTGCTAAATCAAGAAAAAATACATGGCTGCAAGCTGGCATTATCTTGGCTTGGATGCTTTTATTCGGCTTACTTCCCCCATTCGGTCCGCTAACGCCCATGGGAATGCAAGTTTTAGGAATTTTTGTCGGCATGATCTGGGGCTGGACTATTGGCGAAACGATTTGGCCCAGTTTATTAGGCTTGGTGTTGTTAGGATTTACAGAAGGCAACACCGTCAACGGTGTTTTAGGCGCTGCTTTTGCCAATACGACATTACAGCAGGTATTATTTAGTTTATTATTTTGTTACGGTATTTCTCGCTGCGGCTTATTAGAATTGATCGCTAAATATATTTTATCGCGAAAATTTGCGCAAAAAGGTCCCTTTTGGCTATGTTTCGCTTTTTGGCTGGCAGCGGCAGTTGCTGGCGCTGTAACGACCAATTCACTGCCTGTGACTATTTTATTGTGGTCAATTTTTTATCCTATTGCTTACGAGTTGAAACTGCCCAAAAAATCAGCTTATGTCGCTATTATGCTTATCGGCATTTGCGTCACTTCTTATACTGGCGCAGTGATTGTACCATACTGTGCATTTACTAATATTTGTTTAGGCGTTTTACGTGCAACAAATCCCGAAATTACCATGAATTATCCGGCATATTGTACGTTAATGTTGATTTTGAATATTGTCCTTTTGCCAGTTATGGTGGCTTTTGCAAAATTCATACTCAGACCAACTATCGACTACCATGTGGTAGAAGGATTGATCAAGCCCGAAGAATTGATGATGAATACTCAGCAAAAAATCATGAGCGTTTATACCATTTTATTGTGCATCATGATGATTATTCCCAACTTAATGCCGCCAGAATGGGTCATCACCGCTATTTTGACTAATTTAGGCGTCAATGGCGTCTTTATCATCATTATGGTTGCTATGTGTTTAACTTTATCAGCTGCTGGTGACAGCCTGATGGATTTTGCTGAAGGTATGGTTAGAGGGGTGCCGTGGGGACTTTATTTTCTGTTGTTGGCAGCTTTGACCAGTTCCAGTTTTATCGCCAGTCCCAGCACAGGCATTTCTGATTTGCTTATTCAACTTGTCAACCCCTTATTGGCTGGACGCAGCGCTTTTGTTTTTATGGCGCTGATGGTACTTATCGGCTGTATAATTACCAACTGTATCAATAATATAGTAACGTTGACTTTGTTGGTACCGATCAGTTTAAGTTTCTTGACAGCAAACGGCGGTAATCCTTTGCTGATGTGCGCACTATTTGCCATTATCTTGCTGCAAGGCGTTGTGATGCCAGCTGGCTCTGTATTGGGAGCGTTGCTTCACGGTAACGATGAATGGTTGACGCCGACATTGATTTATAAATATGCTACGCTTTTTGAATTGGTATTAGCAATAGTGGTCAGTCTTGTGGGTATTCCATTGGGAAATTTTTTGTTCAATTTTTTTGCGTAAACTAATTTTTAAAAATTAAATTCTGCAAATCTATTTATATGACGTAGAATATGAGCGAAATTTGTGATCAAAAAAGTCCGAGCGGAACATATTTATTATCCAGATTTAATAATGGTCTTATAGAAAAAATGTGGCACGTATTGAAACTCTCAAATGTTTCAATACGTGCCGTTGCTATTGATACGCAAAACAATTTGGATTTTTGACATTTGGCCTTTTTTGTCGATCGTTCAACGCACAATTTTGTAAATTTTATTTGTTTTTTGGAGTAATATCAACTATACTGAAAAATAGAAGCATCTTAGAATATTCAGGAGGGCAATCAGCGATAATGGGCTGTGCAAACGGTTGATCGTTTTATGATTTGAGCCAAACGGACAGGCGGTATTGTACCAGATTAGCGCTAATTGATTAGCGTATCTCTAGGATAGCATAGAAAAATTGGTACAGTGCCAGCGTTATTCCTGATGATTCAAAGGGAGGAAAAGACGTACGATTACGGGTACAATCAAAAATAAAGTCGACAAAATTTGGACGGACATCTGGGCGGGGGCATTACTAATCCCTTGACGGTCATTGAACAGCTGACTTATCTGATGTTTATCTATTCTTTGGACGATAAGGAACTAGAAACCGAAGATTTTGAGCAGATGACTGGCGAAAAAATGAACAAGATTTTTCCGCAGTCTGCTATAGGGCAGTCCATGCGCTGGAGTAAATTTAAAAACAATGATCCTCGCTACATTTATGATGTGATTTCTCAGCGGGTATTTCCTGCTATTAAAAATATGAGATGTGGTCGATTGCCGGATTTTTCGGAGCAGGGGGAGTTAATAAATATTACTGACGATTTTGACCATGATGCGCAGAATAATACGGCTTTTGCCCGTTATATGAGTGATGCTATGTTTCTCATTCCCACGCCGCAGGTACTGCAAAAAATTATCACCGGACTGGACGACTTATATAAGCATGACATTATCAACGGGGATATGCAAGGCGATTTGTACGAGTATATGTTGAGCAA
Source organism: uncultured Peptococcaceae bacterium (assembly GCA_949743265.1). Lineage (GTDB taxonomy): Bacteria > Bacillota > Peptococcia > Peptococcales > Peptococcaceae > CATJSX01. The sequence goes on along the minus strand of CATJSX010000068.1, from coordinate 4,566 downwards.
ATTGGCAACCGCCGGACAGAACGGACAGTTTCGCACACCGAAACATATCCGAGAAATGATGGTAGAATTGTTGCAACCAACGCCAGACGATACTATCTGTGAAATTAAGACTCGCTATTTGATACAAAGGAATGCGGCATAGGCACAGGGGTGTCGGAGTGTTGTTTAGGGTATCGGTTTTGCAGAAAACCGGCTGTTTTTATATTCAGGAGGAATTGCTATGCCCACAATTACAAAAAAGGAACTCGAAGAATACAGGCAAATGTGCTATGATAAAAACAACGGCAGAATATTAACACCAGATGGGCTGCGACTTATCTGTGACGGATTAAACAGGGACCCAGAAGCCATTGGTAAGCACTTTCTGGAAGTGTTAGCAAAACTGGAATCTGGTAAGAGCTGGTAGTCTCGCGAAATTTACAAGCCCTGTTATAGAGTAAATTGAATGGAGGATTTCTTATGGCAATAGCACAAGATGCGTTTTTTATCCCAGATGATATAGCTACCGGATTAGCCACCGGTTTATACAGATACAGAAGAATCGGTAGTGTTGTTCGATATGCTATCGGTCCCAATAAGGGCCAGATCGTGAAGCACCTTCAGCCTATCGATTTGAAGTCTGCAAAACAAGCTCAAGGGTTAGGTGCAAAGGCGATACAGTTTGTAGCAAACTATAAAAAAGAAGTTGGTATCGCAGCCATTGGCGTTGCTATCGTTGGTGCTGGCGTTTGGGGATATACAGCATGGATGAATCATGAGCCAAAGGTACTGACGGAGTTCCGTGCTGCACTCAAAGTATATATTGAGGCAATCCGCACGGGCGACATGAGTGTTGAGAAGATTGACACTCTGATGGTAGCGCTGGAAGAACTGAAAAAGCACAAGAACTACGATAAAATTAGCATTCAGCTTACGACAGAAGAACTTGAAGTTCTGGTAGGCCGTATTTATGATTACACCGTCAAGCTGGCTAAGGATAATAATTTCGAGCTTACTGACGATGAACTGAACGCCTCCGGTAAACAGAGCAAGGGTGCAATTATCGACCTTCAGCAGTATCTCAAGACTCAGAAAAGAATATTTGAAGCTGCTGCATAAATCCTATACAGCAAAAAGCGCCTCGCCGCCGGAATCAAATCCAGTGGTGAGACGTTTCTGCATCTATGGAGTTATGCCTGAACTTCCTGTCCGTGTTTGAAGGTGAAGCGGACATCGTTGGCGCTGTAGACGGTAGCGTAATCCACCAGCGAGTGCCAGTTTTCCAACTTGAACTCGGTGAGCGTGTCCGGCAGGGCCTCGAAGCTCTCAAGGAAGGCGTCAATGTCGGTTCTCTGGATTTGCATCCGATTCAGTTCTGCCATAACCGTCCCAAGGCGCTGCTTGGCGGTCTCAAAGTGCTGGGTCAGGTTGTCGTAGCGTTTCTGGTATTCTGTCTGGTCAAGGGCGACATGAGCGTTTTCATGAATCATTTGCTGCACCATATCGGAGATAAGCTGCGTTTCTTCCAACAGCGAGGTTTGTTCCACTTTCCACTTCCAGCGCATTGGTCTTAAAGAGTAGGTCTACCATCTCACGGCAGTTGGCGATGACCTCATCTTTGTCTATCAATAGCTTGTTTGCCGCTGATAGAAACAGGCGCTGTATGTCTTCATCGCAAAGGTGCGGAGTGTCGCATCGTTCATCGCCATCGAATTTGTGATTATACTGCCAGATGGTTTTGCGGTATTGGCTGTTGGAATGCCAGACCTTTGATCCGTACCAGCTTCCGCAATGCCCGCAGCAAATTTTGGAAGAAAAAGCGTGGACGCTACTGTGGTATTTCTGGCCACGGTCACGCTTGGTCATTTCACGCTGAACCATTGCGAAAATCTCCGGCGAAATAATGGCTTCGTGGTTGTCCTCGACATAGTATTGCGGGATTTCGCCTTCGTTGACTTTGGTCTTCTTGGTAAGGAAATCCACAGTGTAGGACTTCTGCAGAAGCGCATCGCCTTTGTATTTCTCGTTGCTGAGAATGCTGCGGACGGTGGAAATGCTCCATTTGTCCTTGCCGCCGGGAGTCGGAACTCCGTCAGCAGTTAGCTTCTTGGCAATGCCGTGGTAGCTCATTCCCTGCAGAAATATGGCATAAATCTGCTGAATGATGACTGCCTGTTCAGGGTTGACCACCAAGTTTCCGTCCGGACCACGGTCGTAACCAAGGAAGCGGTTAAACGGAACGGTGACCTTGCCGTCTGCAAAGCGCTTTCTCTGGCCCCAAGTGCAGTTCTCAGAAATGCTGCGGCTTTCTTCCTGTGCAAGGCTGGACATGATGGTCAGGAGAAATTCGCCCTTGCCATCAAAGGTCCAGATATTTTCTTTTTCAAAATACACCTCGATGCCTTTTTCCTTGAGCTGGCGAATGGTGGTCAGGCTGTCGACCGTGTTTCGGGTAAATCGGCTGACCGACTTGGTGACGATGAGGTCTATCTTACCGGCCAGCGCATCAGCCACCATGCACTTGAAGCCTTCACGGTGCTTGACGCTGGTGCCTGTTATGCCCTTATCAGTGTAAACATCGACAAACTCCCAATCGTCTCGGCTCTTGATGTAGTTGGTGTAATAATCAATCTGCGCAGCGTAGCTGGTGAACTGGTCATTGTGATCAGTGGAAACACGGGCGTATCCGGCCACACGGCGCTTCTTTAGTTCGGTAATCGGCGTCGCCGTAAAGCGGGTCAGCGGTGCCAGTATGGTAGTTACTTTCTTTTGGACGAACAATGTTTCTCACTCCTTATCTGTTTCATTTTTCGGCTCATGGCTTCTCGGCGTTCATCGGTGTACTTACCCTGCATGGACTCCGAGAATTTTTTGTGCCTTTCTTCAGTCCAAGGTGTGCCTTGGCGCTTGGTGTTATATTAGATTACCGGCTCCGTGTCATCAAAGAAGTGAAAGGTCAGCTCCATGTCATCCGAAACAGAAATGTACTTGACCTGCTTTTTGAAGGCTTCCGCATCGTGTTCTGAAAGGCCCATCACCGAGGCAGTTATCTCTTTGAGCCTGTCTTCACGAATGCCGGTGGTAATGCAGTCGCTGGAGGTCGAGCAGCGCCAATAATGCATCTTGCCGCCACTGGCTGACTTGCTGGGCTGTGTATTCTTCGGAAGGTACTGCCGCAATGTTCGCAGCGGATTCTGGTGGTAAATTCCGAGTAGCGGCCATCGCCGTTGTTGGTCATGTAATTGCGCATCCATTCACGCTGGTGGTCTTTGTGTTCATCCGTCCCCAGCAGTCTTTCTTGGCTGTGGATTTCCATTCCTGCAGGGCCGTAGTGCCGTCTGCATAATGGAACTCCAAGACCTGACCTTCCAGCACCTGAATGTGATCCACACGCTCAAGGAAAACATCCTCATCAAATTCATCCAGCCCAAGCGCCGTAGTGCAGGCTTTACGGAAAACTCGCTCCGGGATATCCTTGTTGGAGCATCGACTGCCTTTTTTCTTAGTGGTGCCGCAGCCCCAAGCGACAATCGTATCGTCATAGGTGGATGTATGCTTGGTGCGCTGATTGCGCACATAACTGTATCCGCAAAGGCCGCATTTTAGCTTGCTGGTAAAGCAGGTAATGTTCAGGGCCTTGTTTGCAAAAACGCCCAGCTCCTTACGCCTTGCAATCTCTGACTGTACATAATCGAAGGTCTCTTTGTTGTGGGTATCTTCCACATAGAACTGCGGTAGCTCACCACGATTCTTTTTGCGCTTCTTTGTCAGCGGATCTTCGATGTATTCCTTTTGCAACAGAAGATTGCCGGTGTAGGTTACGTTTGTAAGGACCACCTTAATGTGGGAATCTACCCAGCGCTTACCGTCTCTAGTGGTAATACCTTCTGCGGCAAATTCTCGCTCCGTTTCTAGGCGGGATTTACCATCAAGGAAGTTCTGGAAGATGCGTCGCACAATGGCGGCTTTCTCTGGAACGATAACCAGCTGGTCACCTTCCCAGCGATAACCAAACACTCGGAAGTGTCCGTTGGGGATGCCTTGCTCCATACGCTTTCTGGTTCCCCATTTTACATTGTTGCTGAGGCTGACGATTTCTTCCTGTGCAAAGGAGGCCAGCAACGTCAGCATGACTTCGCCATCACCAGAAAGCGAATTGATGCGTTCTTTTTCAAAACGGACCTCAATGTCCAGCTCCTTCAGGTGTCGGACGGTTTCCAAAAGGTCCACGGTGTTTCTTGCAAAGCGGGAGATGGATTTGGTGAGGATGATATCGATTTTGCCGTCCTCACAATCTGCAAGCAGTCTCTGAAATTCTGCTCGGTTTGATTTCGTGCCTGTTATGCCGTCATCAGCGTATTTCCATTCGGGATTGTTCTGGATCAGTTCGCTGTAGTAGCTGACCTAAGCTGATAACGAATGCTGGAGACGATCGGTTTCCATTGAAACTCTGGCGTAAGCAGCGACCTTTTTGCTGGTCGGCAGCACTGGCATCAACGGCTCGATTTTGTTGATTTTTCGCATAAAATCAGCTCCTTTCCGCTACTATATATCACTCTAAAAGCGATAATTATCAAGTCAATTCTG
>CATJSX010000067.1 GCA_949743265.1 uncultured Peptococcaceae bacterium | reverse complement strand
GTTGGCAACGATTTCTTTGGAACCGATGGTCATAACAACAGATTTATCTGCTTCTGCACCGAAGGTGAAGGTTTCTGTTCCGGTGTAGTAAGTGGTGGACAAACCAGTGTTGTTATCTTGTTTGTCATCAGAAGTTATTTTCTTGGTTGCTTTAACCATGATTTGTACAGTTGCAGTCGTTTCTTTATTAGAAGACAATACAATTGTACCAGTACCATTAGCTAACAAATCAGCTTTTGTGCTACCTGCAACACTGAAAGATACTTTAGCATCTGGATTTTCTACATTGGTTACAATGCAGGTTACATCATCAATTTTAGTATCGCCACCTAATGCAACAGCTTGACCATTGGAGTTAACCAATTTGAAGCCTACGCGGTTGGAAGCATTGACTTGACCTCTATTGGTATCCAATTTAATGGATTGTGCAGAGTCAGTAACCGTTAAAGTAGTGGTAGCTACTAAGTTTTCTTTTTCTGCTACAGCAGATACGGTAATAGTCTGACCTAAATATTTTTCATCATTTTTAACTTTGATAACGCCAGTTTCGCCACCATAGTTAACAGCGGCAACTGCATAGCCAGTAGCAGCAACAGTTACACGATTGTTAGCTTTTTTCAAAACGTTGTTAGCATCTAAGAAATAGATATCAGGAACGTCTGTAATAGCATTCAGTTCAATAGCTTCTGTTGGGTATTCGATATGCAAAGATACTGCTTTATCAAATTTCTTCACTTCAAATGGAACTGTAACACTGTTGCCATTGTCTAATACGACTCTCACTTCGTAAGAACCTTCAGCACTAAAGTTCTTACCATTTCCTTTAAATCCAATAGTATAATATTCTTTCTTAGGAACAAATTTTAGGTAAATATCCCCATCTTTAACTTTATTTCCTTCAGGAGCTGTAATTAAAGTAACATATTTAGCTTCTTCGGTATTTGGATTATCATGCCCAGCTTTTTTAGCGCCTTCTGGTTTAGCACCAATAACGACATTCCCATTGGCATCAGTTAATTGAAAACGGAAGATATCTTTATAGTCATCTGCTTCAGTATCAGTTGCAATTGGGTTGGATGGGAATTTAATGGTTGTGATTTGGCTGGCAGCAGTTGCACCAACTTTAACAATGATTTGAGATTCATAATCCCCCATTGTTACATAAATTTTATATTCCCCTTCTCTTAAACCTGCTACATTGAAAGTAGCTTTACCATTGTAATCAGTGGTAACAGTCGTTTTATCTAATTCGATATTTGCACTGTTGGTGGACAAGTTAATTGGATAATTAGCTACCGCACTTCCTGCCTGAAGATTATCCCCAGAATCTTTATAGTCCTCAAATACTTGCAATTCTACTTTTGTTGTGGAAACAGTGTTAGCTAAAACCTTAACTGTTCCAACTTTATCACCATCAGCAGCGGTTTTCTTATTCACATGAACATTACAGCTTGCGCCTTCAGATACATCTACAGGATTTGTTGTAGAAGGCAAGTAATAATTGATACCGATAGACCAATCTCTTGTTGACACACTATTGTTTTCTACTACAATAGTATTTTTGTTGTTCTGCCCAGCTAATTTGGTAACAGCGCCAAATGTTTGAGCAGATTGAGCGTTTTTAATGTTTTCTTGAAGAGTACCTTTTAGTACATAGCCTGTATTAGCACGTAAGAATTGTGCGTATACCTGAGTCACTGGTTCTTCGACGTCTATTTTCCAAACATTATTACCTAACTTGTTTATCGCAATTACACCATCTGACAAACTTGAAGCCCCAAGAACCAAAGCATCAGATGCTTGATTTGCTAAACCACTTTCTTCAACCCAAATGTAAACTGATTGCGTACCGGTAAACGCAGTTAAAACATCGCCATTGCTATCTCTTAAAGCAATGTCAATTACAACAGTATTAGGATCGTTAGTTTTGATTTCTTCAGATTTAGCATTTTTAACTCTTTCTACTGCTACATTTTCTTCATTGGTAGCTACAACAGATGCACGTGCAGAAACACCAGAAGCTTCATAATGATTATTTGCTTCGTTTTGTTCTTTTGCTTGTTCTTGAGCCTTATTCAACTCTTCTGCTGGAACAGTTGCATTTCCTTCAGGGCTTGTAAAACCAATTTGGTCGATTTCATCAGTCGGACCACTTACATATAGTATAGCTTCACCATTTTCATCAGCAGTTACAGTACGAGCTACTGTTGCAGCAGCTCGATTAGACGCTGCTTTAACTGCTACAGAAGAAGATGTAGTTGTTTCAAGTTGATCTGCTAGTTCAGCCGGTAAAGTAATGTTAATGGTTGCTTCTGCGCCTGGAGTCAAACCACTAATTTGTACTACAATTTTACCATTTTCGGCAGTGACTGTTATACTTGGTCCTGCAGCAAAAGCCATAACAGGCATTAAAGTCATCATGAATGCGACCAAAGTTAAGATCGCAAACAGTTTTTTGTTTTTCTTCAAAATAGTTCCCTCCTAAGGTTCATCTTAACAAATTTCAGTC
>CATJSX010000066.1 GCA_949743265.1 uncultured Peptococcaceae bacterium | reverse complement strand
GTTGGCGTTAATTCTCTATTAGGTTCATCGAAACCAGCCCAAACTTGCGCTTGAATCATTACCCAATTCATATAGTCTGCTAAATCAGTGGGCGCAGCTTCTTCATCGAAATAAGGCAGAAAATCCCATCGCTGTTCGCGAGCCAAATCAAAAAAATTTTCTCGTATTTCGTCGGTAATTTCAATCGGTCCGTCGTTGACGTCGTTTATTTTGGACGTCAAATTATTGGGGTGAGCGGGATTTTCCGCAAAATGACAACTTGTCAACATTAACGCCAAACAAAAAAAAGATACTACTAGCTTAATTTTTCTATTCATTTGTTTCACTCCTATTCGCTTATTTGAGTATTGTACCAATAAAGATAACACGGTTCAAAAAATATTATCTCATAAAACACCTTTTGCAACAATCACAATATTTAGCAGAAGCGCGATAAATAATCAAATTATTGGCAGCAAGCAAAAATTTTCAAGATAATTTTCCTATAAATAGTGCAAGTTTATCTTTAGGCACGTGCAATATAAAAAGCTGCGAAAATTTGGCCGACAGGCTTTGTTGGAGAGATTGAAAATAAAAAAGTTGATTATGCTAAAATTCAACACAATCAACGCATAAAAGTCATTTGGAAGCAAGGCGTTGTCTTTTAAAGCAAATGATCATTGCTATTCATTTTTGAAAAGATTATACTGGCTTCAATAAACAAGGAAAGGACATGATTATCATGGCGGAAATTTGCTGGCAGATCGATTTTGAGGCAAAGCAACCGATTTATTTGCAAATTTATGAACAATTAAAAAGAGAAATCATTCAAAAATCATTTTCTTCCGGTGAAAAATTACCTTCTATTCGTCGCATTGCCGAGCAACTATCAGTCAGCAAAACGACGGTGGAAAACGCTTTTCGCCAACTAGAAATGGAAGGATACATTGATTCTAAAAAAAAGATCGGCTATTTTGTGGCTGATTTATCTCATTGGGCGTATCAAACGGAGCATATGCCGCCCGATATGCTCAAAGAAAAATTACCAACTGTGGTACAGTATGATTTTAGCAACGATTATATTGATGGAGAAAGTTTTGATTTTGCGCTTTGGCGTAAATATACTAATCAAGCGCTTCGTGAAGACCATAATCGTTTTTTTGACTATGGTGAACCGCAAGGAGCTTACGAATTGCGCTGGGAATTAGCTAGATATCTTCATCAATCACGGGGGGTTAACTGTTCAGCAGAGCAAATTGTAGTAGGAGCTGGCACACAAGTATTACTTCATATGCTTTGCGGACTGCTTAAAGAAGATTATCATCAGATTGGTTTTGAGGAGCCGGGTTTTGCTTTTGGTCGATATGTTTTTATGGATCATCATATGAAGGTTGTACCTATTTCTTTAGAAGAAGACGGTTTGTCGTTAAAAGAATTACAAGATGAAGGATTAAAATTAGTCTATATTAGTCCCAGTAATCAATTTCCTACAGGACGAGTGATGACGATTCAAAAACGAATGGCTTTGTTGGCGTATATGGCAGAGAGGCAAGGATTGATTATTGAAGATGATTATGATAGCGAATTGCGTTATTTTGGCAGACCGATTCCTAGTCTGCAAGGATTAGATCGTGAAGGATTGGTGATTTACGTCGGTTCTTTTTCCAAAATTCTTTTACCGGCCATTCGTGTCAGTTATATGGTACTACCGCCAAAATTGTTGCCCCTTTTAACGGAAAAAATCAATTTTTATAATCAAACGGCTTCGGTAATCGAACAATTAACTTTAGCGCGGTTCATGGCTGATAGTCAACTTGAAAAACAAATTCGCCGCACTCGTAAAATTTATGCGCGCAAAAATCAATTGCTATTGGAACAGCTAGAGAAACAAATGGGAGAACGTATTAGAATATTGGGGAAAGAAACGGGGTTGCACGTGTTGCTGGAAGTTTTTTGTGATAAAGACAGCGAAACTATTGTCAAGGCAGCCGCTTCTGTAGGAATTAAAGTGACTTCTCTAAAAGCGTATCGTTTCAATCCTCTTGAAAATAGCCGCTATCCATTGGTGGTCATGGGCTATGGAGGCATTAAACTGGAGCAGATTGCACCGGCAGTAGAAAAACTGGCACAAGTGTGGTTTCATTAGTCGTTTTGATTAAGGTTTTCTAGCGCCTGAACGGTTCTCTTTTGATATAAATCATCATATAGTTTAGGTAATCAAGATGATGGCAAGGAGGTTTTTTTGTGGCGAATGAACAATTCAAAAAAGCTAATGACCTAATCAATCGTGTTCTTGATGTGCCAAGCATGTACACACTGAATTTACCCAAAATTACTTTGCTGGGTAATATTCAGCTTTATATTGAAAATCATCAGGGAATTAGTTGGTATCAAACCGATCTGATCAAAGTCGCTTGTCTTGGTGGTTTAATTATTATTCATGGTCAAGACTTGGTGCTGCGCTACATCGAAAAAGAAGAACTGTATATTGACGGGCATATTATGTCGGTGGAATATCAGTTACAGGAGGCGCATTGATGGACTGGAAACGCTATTTCAGCGGTTATGTTGAAGTTAAATTGAGCGGTGAAAATCTGGAAGGGCTAATCAATGAAGCGCTAGTTCACGATTTGGCGTTATGGGATATTTCACGTTTAAAGCGCGATGAAGCGCTGGTTGTCGTACCATTATACCATTTATGGCCTTTTATTCGTTTATCCCGTAATAGGCGCTGCCGTTTATCTATTCAAAAGCGCGGTGGTTTTCCCTTTGTGCTTGGACAGTTGAAGCAACGCAAAGGACTGTTAGTAGGTGCCTCGCTTTTTTTTGTGTTGGCTTATTTAGGGACGTCTTTTCTTTGGTCTTACGAAGTAATGGGTAATGAACGGCTAAGTGATGCGCAAATCGTGAAAATGGTTCAAGATTATGGCGTTGTTCCCGGTCGCAGTATGTATAATATTGATTTTGTCGATTTGCAAAGTCGATTTCTAATTGACCATGACGATGATTTTTCATGGATAACTTTTGGACGAGAAGGAACAAAACTATTGATTAAAGTTCAAGAACGTTCTCTATCTTTATCTGGCGATTTGCGTCCAGCGCATTTGGTTGCGCGTCATGACGGCGTCATTAAAAATGTGCTGGTTATGAAAGGAACTGCATTGGTCAAAAAAAATACGTCTGTAAAAGCTGGCGATATTTTGATTGCAGGGGAAGAATATCATCAGCGTGTGCAACAATTAGATGGTACGTATATACCGGCAGGAGAGCCGGAGTTGGTGCGTGCTAAAGGGATTGTACAAGGAGAAGTTATATATCGCGCAACAGGGATTTGTCCGCTTCAAGAAGAAATAATAAAAGAAAGCGGCGCTATAAAAAAACAAGTCGTTTTGCGCTATAATGATCAAGAATTTTTGCTTAAAGGCGATATGGAGAAACCTTTTGAGCTTTTTCGGACAGAAATCGTTACTAAAAATTTACTTCATTGGCAAGACTATGACGTATCGATTCAATGGATTGCAACCACTTATTTTGAGCAGCAGCCGCAAATAAAAGAGTATACTTTAAGCGAGGCTTATCACGAAGCGGAAGTTCGTGCTAAAGAAAAACTTCAGCAAAAATTGGGTAATTCTATCGAATTGATCAAAGAGAATGTTACTGTTGATGAGAGTCCTAGTGCAGAAATTGTGCAAGTTACAGTAGAATGGCTTGTTTCGGAAAATTTAGCAGAGCCACAGCTTATTAGAAATAAATAGTAGTCGTTGAGCCGCAAGTGTTGTATAATAGGAAAAACGATACGAAGTTTAAGGGGGCATAACTTGCTTGGAACGTTATTTTGAAAAATTTTTGCTGAACGATATGCAGCAGTCTCAACGGCTTTTGGGACCAAATGACGATTATATTAAACAAATAGAGCAATCTTTAGATGTCAGTATTGTGGTTCGCGGTGAAACATTAACGTTATATGCGCCTACGCAAGAAACGCTTTCTGCTGGCTGTCGTGTCATGAATCATTTGTTGGATCTGTCTAAGCGCAGAGAATTAAACAAGATGGATATTGGCTATAGTTTAACCTTAATAGGTCGGCAGAAAGAAGAATATTTAACGGAAAAATTATCAGAGACTTTGCTAACGACAGCTAAAGGCAAGCAGATTCGCGCTAAAACTTTGGGACAGTATCACTACATTAAAGCTATTCGTGAAAAAGATATTACCTTTGGTATCGGTCCTGCCGGAACGGGCAAAACGTATTTAGCAGTAGTAATGGCAGTTAGAGCATTAAGAAATAAGCAAGTGGAGCGGATTATTTTGACGCGTCCGGCAGTAGAAGCCGGTGAAAAGTTGGGATTTTTGCCCGGAGATTTGCAGGAAAAAGTTGATCCGTATTTGCGACCTTTGTACGATGGCTTATATGATACTTTAGGTGCTGATGTCGCACAAAAATATATGGAAAAAGGCATTATCGAAGTAGCGCCGCTGGCGTATATGCGGGGCAGGACGCTTGACGACGCCTTTATTATCTTAGATGAAGCGCAGAACACAACACCAGAACAAATGAAAATGTTTTTGACAAGAATTGGTTTTGGTTCCAAGGCGGTTGTTACTGGCGATGTGACCCAAATTGATCTGCCGAAGAACAATTTATCGGGACTGATTTTAATCGAGAAAATTTTATCAGGAATAGAGGAAATCAGTTTCAATTATTTATCGGCACAGGATGTGGTGCGTCATCCGGTCGTGGCAAAAATCATTGCCGCTTATGACGACTATCACAAAGGCGAAAGAGGAGTTTTGAACGATGGCAATAAAAGATAAAATTAAGGATTCCTTGTTGTATAAACGTTTGGAGGATAATCGCAAATTTCGGTTATTTCTATGGGTAATTTTGTTTTATACCCTTATGCTTTTTACGTTATCGATTCATTTTGTGACAGAACGGCCCATGCTGGAAGTAGGCGAAGTGTGTCCTAGCGATATTCAGTCGGAGATGTATTTGACCTTTGTGGACGAGCGGGCAACAAAAGAGCGGCAAGAAGCGGCGCTGCAAAATTTAGAAGATGTTTATGAAATTGATTTGTCTCAATACAATAGTCTAACCATTGCTGAAATTACGGCTTATTTCAGTACGATTAAAGAGATTGTCAAAAAGCCGGCTGACTATTTAGCTGTTGATGATGCTGCTGTAGCAGAGGAAATCAGTCTGAATGAAAAAATCAACGCTTTAAAAGAAATTGGCGATTTATCTTTAAGCGATGAAGAATGGCGACAGATTGCCGTTTTGGATGAAAGAGCGCTCAACAATTTGCAGAATCAGGCAGTTAATATTGCTAGTAATGTGATGTCTTCTGGCGTTTTGGAAGAAAATTTGTTAGTAGCTCGCAACAAAATTCTTTCTGATGTTGATGCCGATCGCACATTGCGTAATGCTTCCAAAGAGTTGGTTAGTGAAATTTTAGCAAATATCAATTATCAAGCAACTTTAGTCTATGATAAAGAAGCGACAGAAGCCAAAAGAGCAGAAATTCTGGAAGAAGTAGAGCCAGTACAGAAAATCATCCAACAAGGACAATTAGTTGTCGGTAAAGGTGAAGTTATTACTGAAGATCAAATGCAGGCATTGGAATATATGGGCTATGCTACTGACACGCCAGTTTTGGTGATTGTGTTGGGATTAGCGGTTTTAGTAGCGGTCATTATCGCTATTTGCAAAATTTATTTGCAATATTTCGCGCCAGAAATTTACCATAACGAACGCCAGCTGGTGCTTTTGATGCTGATTATTTTGATTACAATTGTATTGTACAAGCTCATTCTTTCTATAGAATTAAGTCCTATACCAGAAAAGTCGGCGCAAGTAGGGTATCTGATTCCGGTTGCCATGGGAACGATGCTGATTGCTGTTTTACAAGACGGGAAGTTGGCTATTTTAGTAAATACGATTTTTGCCGCTTTTGTCGGGTTGTATACCAATGGAATTCCTTTTATGATTGTGGCTATGGTTAGCGGTATTGTTAGTGTTATCGGCGTTTCCAATTTAAGTCAACGCTCCGATCTTTCACGTACAGCGCTAATGATTGCAGCTGCTAATACGGTAACTATTGCGGCTTTAGGAATGATTAACGATTTGACCATGGACGTTATTTTTACTGGTATCATTTTTGGACTGTTCAACGGGTTGTTTTCTTCGGTGTTGACATTGGGAATTTTACCTTTTTTAGAAAATATTTTTGGTGTAACGACGTCAATTAAACTGTTGGAATTGGCCAATACCAGTCAGCCGTTATTGAAAAAATTACTGCAAGAAGCACCGGGAACATATCATCATAGCGTTTTGGTGGGTAATTTAGGGGAAGCTGCAGCAGAAGCTATTGGCGCTAATGGGTTGGTAGTACGCATAGGGGCTTATTATCATGATATTGGCAAAACGAAACGACCATATTTTTTTGCTGAAAATCAATTTTCAGGTGAAAATCCTCATGATAAAATTTCGCCTACATTGAGTACGCTGATTCTAACTTCTCACGTAAAAGATGGCGTTGAAATGGCGCAAGAAGCTAATTTGCCGCCAATAATCGTTGATATGATTGCTCAACATCATGGTACGACGCTAGTTGGTTTTTTTTATCATAAGGCGAAAGAAAATGATGAAGAAGTTCGTGAAGAAGATTTTCGTTATGACCAAAAGAAACCTCAAACAAAAGAAGCAGCTATTTTGATGATGGCGGATACTATAGAAGCGGCTGTACGCTCCAAAAAAGATGCGACGCCGGGACAAATTGAAGGATTTATTCGCACATTGATTAAAGGCAAATTGAACGACGGGCAATTTGATGAATGTGATTTGACTTTTAAAGATCTGGATAAAGTAGCACAGGCATTTACTCGAGTTATTACGGGAATTTATCACAAACGAATAGAATATCCAGACCAAAAAACCATGCAGAAGCAGCAGGAGAAAAAGGGGAAATAAAATGGCAGTGATCATTAGTAATGAACAGGAAATCGTAAAGATTCCCGCCGATTGGACAGGAAAAATCAATAAGGTCGTAGAAATTTGTTTGCAAAAGGAAGATATTGATCCTAAAGCGGAAGTCAGTTTGCTTTTTGTGGATAATGAAAGTATTCGAGCATTCAATCAGCAGTATCGTCAGAAAGACGTCGCTACTGATGTTTTATCCTTTCCAATGTATGAGGCGGACGAGCCCATAGATGATGAGGAAGAAATTCTTTTTGGGGATATCATTATTTCTTTGGAACGGGCACAAGAGCAGGCGATAGACTATCAGCATTCGCTAGAAAGAGAAGTGATGTATCTTTTAGTGCATGGTCTTTTGCATTTATCCGGTTACGACCATATAGAAGAAGCAGATAAAAAAGTTATGCGTCAAAAGGAAGAAGAACTTTTAACTGCTATTGGAGTAAGTCGTTAATTTAATGGTTACGAAAGAACACAAAATTTAGGAGATGGTTTTTTGGAAACGGACAGTTCTATGCAGCTGGTTTTTTTGGCAGTTTTGATTATGGCTTCGGCGTTTTTTTCTTCAGCGGAAACCGCTATGCTTTCGGTTAATAAAATACGCTTGATGAATATGGCAGAAGAAGGCAATAAAAAAGCGGCGCTGGTGCTGACGCTCTTAGAAAATCAAAATAAATTGATTTCTACTTTGCTAGTCGGCAATAATTTGGTCAATATTAGCGCGTCGTCGTTAGCGACAAAATTGGCTATTGATGCTTGGGGCAATGCAGGGATTGGTTTTGCTACAGGTATTATGACAATGACTGTTTTAGTCTTTGGCGAAGTCATACCGAAAAATTTGGCTGCTAGTCACGCGACAAAATGGGCGCTTAGCATCACGATGATTTTGAAATGGCTGATGTTCATTTTAGCGCCAGTGGTTTTCGTTCTGACTTGGATTTCTGATGTGGTCGTCAAACTGTCTAAAGGCGGTGAGGAGGATCCGTTAATCACCGAAAGTGAGCTGAAATTGTTGGTTAATGCCGGTCAGGAGGAGGGATTTTTAGACGAAAATGAAACAGAAATGATCAACAGCATTTTTGAATTTGATGAGACTATTGTCAGAGAACTTATGGTGCCTCGTATTGACATGATTGCTATTGATATTGATGAAAGTGTGAATACGGTCATTGATCTGATTATTGAAGCCGGACATTCGCGAATTCCAGCGTATGAAGGCAGTATTGATAATATTGTTGGGATTTTGTATGCTAAAGATATTTTGAAAAATATGGAACATAATTTGGATCAGCGCAAAGTAAAAGAACTTTTGCGTCCCGCTTATTATATTCCTGAAAATAAAAAGGTGAATGCGTTATTGACTGAGCTTCGGCAGAAAAAAATTCATATGGCGATTATTCTTGACGAATATGGCGGTACGGCTGGCTTGATTACGATTGAAGATTTGATTGAGGAAATTATCGGCGATATTCAAGACGAATATGATGTAGAGGAAGAATTGATTATCCCTAATGAAGATGGCAGTTATACTGTCGATGCACGGGCATTAGTTGACGATGTTGCCGACGTTTTGCACGTTCGCATCGAAAAAAGTGGTTCGGAAACCATTGGCGGCGCTATTTTTGAACATTTGGGCGGTGTGCCGCATGTGGGTGATCAAGTAGAGTTGGCAGAAATACAAGCGTTGGTTACAGAAATAACGGGGCATCGCATAACGAAAATGCAACTATCTGTCGTGGAAAAAACAGAGGAAGAAACGGAAGATAACAATCGGTTTTTTCGTCCGAGATCCGAAGAAAGTTAAATTGCAGTAAGCCTCTAAGCGTGGTTATAGCAGTTTGATGGAGGCTCTGACTAGATTGGTCAGAGCTTTCTTTATGAGATAAAGGAGGCTTTTTGGTGGTAAAAACAGTTATTGACGCCGCATGGCAGGCGAAAGAAAGAGCATATGCGCCTTATTCTCATTTTATGGTAGGCGCAGCCGTATTAGATGCTGATGGGCGAATTTTCACAGGATGTAATATTGAAAATGCCAGTTATGGTTTGTGTAATTGTGCCGAACGAACGGCAATTTTTAAAGCAGTCAGTGAAGGGTGCAAAGAACTACAGCTTTTGGTTGTTTGCAGTGACAGTGAACGATTAACACCACCTTGTGGCGCTTGTCGACAGGTTATGGCAGAATTGGCACCAATGATGAAAGTAATCTTAGTTAATAAAACCGGCCAGTATCTGGAAATGACCGTTGACGAGCTTTTGCCGTTGGCTTTTAGCAATGATTATTTATTGAAAAAGAGAAAAGAGGAATCATAAATGAAAACAGGATTTGTAGCCTTGATAGGACGACCGAATGCCGGCAAATCAACACTTCTGAATCAAATATTGGATAGGAAGGTTGCTATCGTTTCCGATAAACCGCAAACGACACGTAATCGTATTACAGGGATTCTGAATCGTGATGATGCTCAGATTATTTATGTCGATACGCCGGGAATTCACAAACCTAAACATAAGTTAGGCGAATTTATGGTAGATGCTGCCCAAAGCACGGTTTTTGATGTCGACGTTATTTATTATTTGGTAGACGCTGCCGAAGATTTTGGCAAAGGCGAACAGTACATTTTGGATAGACTTAGCCGAGTTGACATACCGATTTTTCTTTTGCTCAACAAAGTAGATTTATTCAGCAAGGAAAAATTGGTCAATTTGCTTAATATTTGGCAGACACGAGGAGAATTTGCTGAAATATTTCCAGTGTCAGCCTTAAAAGGCGATAATGTACCGCAGTTGATTGAAACAACGCTTTGTTATTTTGAAGAAGGTCCTCAATATTATCCTGATGATGCAGTTACTGATCAGCCTAAAGAGATTGTTATGGCAGAGATGATTCGTGAAAAAATTTTGCTTTTGACAAGAGACGAAGTGCCACACAGTATAGGCGTCATTATTGAAAAAATTGAGAGACCAAAGGACGGCAAGTTGCATATTTCCGCCGCAGTTTATGTTGATAGGCAAAGTCAGAAAGGAATTATTATCGGCAAACAGGGCGCTATGCTCAAAAAAATTGGAACAATGGCACGCAAGGACATTGAATATTTATTAAGCGAAAAAGTTTATTTAGATCTCTGGGTAAAAGTCAACGAAGATTGGCGCAATAAAAAGTCGGTGTTGAAAACAATGGGATATGAGAAAGATGCTTTTTAAAATACAAAAAATTTGAGATAAAAAAGATCAGCATATGATAATAAAATAATAGGGAAACTAAACTGTTGAAGGAGGAGAAATAATGGCTACACATCAAAAAGAAATTAACCAAGAAGATGTCAAAGCGTTAAAAGAATATCTTTCTCAACAACAACCGGCAGATATTGTAGAAATTATTGAACTGCTGCCGGAACGGGAAGAACAGAAAAAAATATTGAAGTTGCTGGACGCAGAGGACATGGCGGCTGTTCTGGCAGAATTGAATGATGGTGAATTGATGGCGGAAACGCTGTTGGATTTGCCGAAAAAGCAAGCGCACAAAATCACCGAAAATTTATCAGCCGATGACGCCGCCGATATTCTCGGCGAGCTTTCTCAAGAAACACAGGAAAAATTATTCAGTCTTTTTGACGACCATTATGCTGAAGAAGTGCGAGAATTGATGGGCTATGATGACGATACTGCCGGCGGGATCATGACAACTGATTATGTTGTGGTACCGGAATTTATTACGACAGAACAAGCTATTCGCATTTTGCGCAGTCTTTCGCCTGACGCGGAAATGATTTATTATATTTACGTTATTGATCGCATGAATCATTTAGTGGGCATTTTATCTTTGCGTCAATTGATCGTTGCAGACTCCCAGACACCTATAGAGAAAATCATGTGGCGCAACGTCATCAGCGTCAATGTCCATGATGATCAGGAAGAAGTCGCCAATGTGGTCAGTAAATATGATTTTCTTGCAGTGCCAGTTGTTGATGATGAGGGCAAACTGCAAGGAATTGTCACAGTCGATGATGTCATTGACGTTATTCACGAAGAAGCGACAGAAGATATTTATCGTTTGGCTGGAACGAATGCTGCTGAAAGTGAAAGTGATGAAGCGGCGCTGGCCAAATTTTCAACTGCTTTTAAATCAAGAATTCCTTGGCTTATCGTTACCATTATTGGCGGTATGCTTTCGGGAGAAGTGCTGAACATTTTTTCGGTGAAGCTCAACGAAGTCATTGCCTTATCTTTTTTTATTCCCATGTTAATCGGTATGGGCGGTAATGTCGGTACGCAATCGTCAACTGTTACAGTACGAGGAATAGCCATTGGCGCTATTCATTCTAAAACGGTATTGAGTACAATTTTGCGCGAAGGTTCTATTGGCATAGCATTGGGCTTGGTGATTGGCACAATTGTTGCAATAGTAGCTTTCATTTGGCAAGGTAGTATTCGTTTAGGCATTGTCGTTGGCAGTGCTATGTTAGTCAATATGTTTGCCGCAGCTACTATGGGAACGCTGGTACCTATTTTTCTCAAAAAGATCAATATTGATCCTGCAGTTGCTTCGGCTCCTTTCATTACAACGACTATTGACGTGATGGGATTGGTAATTTACGCCACATTGGCAGGAATTATTTTAGGATTATAAAGTAAAGAACGTATTAAAAAAGTTATTTTGGCAAAAGCAAATAAAACCCCAATAGCAGCGACTCATATTGATGTCGTTTGGCTATTGGGGTTTTTGTATATTCTTATGATAGATTGAAGATTTTGTTTTATTGGACGCGCGTTGCTTAACTGTTGCGGAGTAATGTGTTTGCTGAAATAAGTTAAAATTGTTTCCGTCAGCATTTTGGCAGGAAAATTTGTCAAAAGCTCAAGATCATATACCAAGCCGCCAGTGACCGTAATATTTTCTTTTAGAGGAATTTGCAGCAAATTATTATTAGCAAAAGTATTTTTAATACAAAAAGAAAATTTTGCAGCGACAATCGCTGTTATAGGCGGCGTTAGAATGCCTTGTGACTGCGAAGACGCGCCGATTTACTATGCTTTTGCTGAAGAATTTTAACAGCGTATAAAAACATTTTTGTTAAGCCAGTATTTATGACAAGATCAACAGATATCGGCTGGCATATAAAAATGAGGGTATCACTATACGTGATACCCTCATTTTTGCTGAAAAAGAATACATTTAAGCGAATGATAGTTTGTTAATGAATCTAAAATAGATTAGGCAAAAACTCTTTATTTTAACACTTTAAATCAAAAATAATATTGATGTTGATTGATTCATGAAATCCTTTGTTTCAGAAAGATTTCTCCTTTACGCATTTGTCCTGTGTTCATCTTTCCAATTAAAAGAGATGCCGTAGATTTTTTTAAAATTGCTCAGTTTAGAGGTTCTATTTTTATCAGTTTGGCAAGTGTATTTTAAACCGCTTGACTTTTTAAAAGACTCAAAGGATCAATTGGTTCGCCTAAATGTTTGACTTCAAAATATAATTGGCTGTTATTATCGCTGCATTGAGCGATAATATCGCCTTTGTCCACCATTTGATCAGCCTTAACGAAAATTCGACTCAGAGCGCCGTAGGTTGTTACTAAGCCGTTAGCATGAGCAATGGTTATGGTATATAGACCATTTTCTGAGCGTTCAACAGAGAGTACAGTGCCGGCATAAGCAGCTTTTACATCTTCTTTAGCATCGACAGCAATCGTAATGCCTTGATGAAACGTATCATTGTTGTTGGCGTTTTGCCAGCCAAAAGTCGAAACAACTCGCCCGCTTACCGGCACCAAAATTTCTTCATCAATGCGGCCAACCATTGCATTGGCTCTAATGACTTCATAGCCGGCACGGTCGAAACTATCCTGACGCAAGCCCATATCTTCAAACCAAGCCACTATTGGCGTCATATCCCCATCAGCAGTAAACCAACCTCTCAGTTGACTAGCGGCGGCTGTCATTTGAGGTGTTTCGCTGCGGCAGACGGCAATAATCAATATAAAAACGATAATAGCTGCTGCTGATTGCCAAATAATTTTATAACGAGCACTTTTTTCTGTTTTATGATAGGAATATTCCGCTTGCCAAGGTTGTTGGTTATAAGGATAATTACCGCGATTGTAATGATAGTAACCGGACGGTAGCCTGCTTGAGCGCTGATATTTCCAATGTTCAGCCATTCGTGACCCACCTTTCCAAATTAAGACTTATTTATATTTATACGTTCTTACAGAAAAATATGCCCAACGAACGGGTTTAAATTATTGACAAATTTGCCATACTGTAACAAAGACAACCTATTTTGGGGCCGAATGGCTATATTTTTAAGTCAGCTGATTTTCAAGGAGGTAACTTATGCTGATCCTGATTCTTCGTACATTTATTTTGTATATTTTAGTCATTATTTGTATGCGTCTGATGGGTAAACAACAAATTAGCCAATTACAGCCTTTTGAATTTGTAGCGGCCCTGATGATTGCTGAATTAGCAACTATTCCTATGGAAAATGTCGGTACGCCTTTGTATGACGGCATAGCACCAGTAATTACTATTTTAACGCTTCAAACCGTTACCGGTTTTTTAACGCTGAAAAGCGCTGGATTCCGCCGCTTAATCTCTGGCTCTCCCAGCGTTATTATTAAAGATGGGCATATTTTGGAAAAAGAATTGAGCAAATCTCGCTATAATCTCAATGATCTTTTAGAGCAACTACGCATCAAAGATTGTCCTAATTTGGACGAAGTGGCTTTCGCTATTTTGGAAACTAATGGCGAATTAAGTGTTATTCCTAAAGCTGCTTACAATAAAGTGACGCCAAAAGATCTCCAACTTTCCTATGCGCCCAAAACCGTTTATCCTTCAGTGCTGATTTTAGATGGTCGGATTCAAACCGACTCGCTAAAAGAATTGAACATCAGTGAACACGATTTGTTAACGCGATTAACGTCTTTTAAAATTCATTCAGTGAAAGAAACGTTAATTGCTATTTTGGATACGGAAGGCAATTTATTTGCTCAAAAAAAGGAGAGACGTTGATGCGTTCAGTGATTATTTCCGTTATATTGTTTGTGGTAGTAAGTGTGGGTGCGTTTTATTGCGTAGCACATAATGAAGAAGAATTGACGCTGTTGCTTGATGAACTGTGTCAAATGGAGGACCAAATCATAGCAGAAAATTGGACGGGTGCTCAACAAACTTTTAGCAAAATTAAAGAGCAATGGCAAGATAAAAGTTTTTATTGGCGGCTGATTATTGACCAAGAAACGCTTACCGACATCGAAACAAATCTTTTGCGTACAGGCGCTTATACCCACGCTGAAGACTACGCCCAAAGTATGGCGGAATTATCTTCGCTTTATGCGCAGTATCGTCAACTTTTGCTGCAAGAAGCGCTTACATTCAACAATATTTTTTAATGATATTCAACAAACAAGTATTTTTCAGATGCGTTCTAATAAAAAAACTGCCGCTTGGCCAATAAGATTAACCAGCGCGACAGTACGATCTGCCATTATTTTATTCATTGAGCAGTTGTTGACGGTGTTCGCTTAAAAGCGCAGTAGCTTCTTTGGATAAAACAGGATATTGTGGTTTAATATCTTCTAAAACGTTAACAATAATTTCTGAAATCAGTACGCGTGAGAACCACTTTTTATCAGCCGGAATTACATACCATGGGGCATAAGAAGTGCTGGTAGCATTGATAGCTTCTTTATAAGCTGTTTGGTATTGATCCCAAAGCGTCCGTTCTTTAATGTCAGAATCGGAGAACTTCCAGTTTTTTTCTTGATTTTCGATACGCGCTAAGAAACGAGCTTTTTGTTCGTCTTTAGAAATATTAAGGAACAATTTGATGATACGGACGCCGTTTTCATACAAATAGCGTTCATAGTCATTGATTTGACGATAACGGCGTTTAAAAATATCATCATCAACACAGCGACTAGGCAAATTAAATCTATGAAGCTGACGTACTTTAACGACTAAAACGTCTTCATAATAAGAGCGATTGAAAATACCAATATTCCCTCTTTCTGGTAAAGCACGATTAGCGCGCCATAAATAGTCGTGTTCTAATTCTTCCGAAGAAGGTGATTTAAAGTCATGTACACTAACGCCGTGTGGATTCATGCCACTCATAACGTTTTTGATGGCACTATCTTTGCCAGCTGCATCCATCGCTTGGAAAATAATCAATACAGATTCTTTATTTTCAGCGTATAATTTGTCTTGCAAACTAGCCATTTTGCGCAAGTTTTCCATCAAACGCACAGAACCGTCGCGCTTTTTCTTATATTCAGCGGTATCTGCTGTGTTAAAATTTTTTGGCGAAAATTTTCTGTCACCATCATAGCAATAATCTTTAATGTTCATGTAAATAACCCCATTTCATTAGATATAATTGTTTTGCTAATAATATAAGTATAAGCATTTTTTTGCATTTTTGCAATAGGTCATTTGCAAGATTTTCATAAAAAACGCTAAATTATTGACAAGATATGAGCAATTTCTTTATTACGTTAAATAGATAAAAAACTTTTAACAAATTTTAGAATACCATATTTGTATCAGAGGTGATTAACGCAAACGTTTTGTTTTATCATTGCTTAATCAGGTGGCATTTGAGATAAGTCACATTAGAATTTTACAGGTGCAGTTCGTGATAAACATCAAGAGTTATAAGACAATTATGACGTTTTTATACAGATTTATGTTTTTTTAGCAGCGTCAAAAAGTGCTATGAGCGCGAAAATTTTTGGTAAAAATTGTACTGTATCATTGCTCGCAATTTGCCCACAATAGAAGTGCAAGGAGGTGAGCTGATGAAACAGCCAAAATCCTTTATGGAAAAGGTCGAAAACAAAGTAGACAGTTTCAAATATGAAATTGCCGCTGAACCTCAAAATACTCGCAAGAGAGGCGCTGACAAAAACTAACAAAGAAATCAGTGCATAAACGAAAAATTTCAAGACATAATAAAGACATATCCCGCGAGAGGAGGTGAAAACAATGAGCAACAGAAGTTCAAATCAACCGGCTGCACCAAACGCTTCCAATTTCTTGAACAACTTCAAATACGAAGTTGCTAACGAATTAGGAATGAACAATTACCAAACCGTTGATAAAGGTCAGTTGACTTCCAGAGAAAACGGTTACGTGGGTGGCTACATGGTTAAAAAAATGATTCAGTACGCTGAAGAAAATATGCCAGGTAGCGCTTCTATGTCCGCTGGTTTTAATGGTCAAGCAAAATAAGTTTGCTTTTCCATTAAACGGTCATATAGATTTTTAAACGAAGGGCAGATTCTATTAAAGGATCTGCCCTTTGTGTTGCTTAAACAAAACAGTTAGCAAAATCCTCGTTCATTTGAGGATGCAGCACAGTGGTCAAACTTTTGACAATAACATTAGTGGCATTATTCATGATATCATCAATTTCTTTTGGCGTGACAGTTAACTGATTAGTATAAGGCGCCAATGTTTGCTCAACAATATTATTAAGCAAAGGCTGCGGCAGCTGATCCCATAATTGATGTAGCTGAGGTTTATGTTCTAGCTGTTCCATAAAACTTTCCAGCACATTATGGGCGATGACGGCAGCGTTGACGACTGTCGGCACGCCGACAGCAATAACTGGTACACCCAGCGTTTCTTCATTTAAAGCAGTACGATGATTTCCCAATCCTGAGCCGGGATTGATGCCCGTGTTGCTGATTTGAATTGTCGCTCCTATGCGGCTGACATCACCGGCTGCTAAAGCGTCAAAAGCAATGATCAAGTCGGGTTTTACTTTTTCAATAACGCCTAGAGCGATTTCTGCCGTTTCAATACCAGTAATGCCCAAAACGCCGGGAGCAATAGCACTAACTGGACGCACGCCTTTCAAAATTTCCTGTGGCACTCTGCCCATCAAATGACGTGTCGCCATTGTTTTATTGGCTATTCTGGGACCCAATGAATCAGCAATAGCATTCCAGTTACCTAAACCAATAACTAGTACGCTTTCCAAAGGCGAGCGAAAATGAATAACTTGCTTTAGCGCATCGGTCAAAACGGCAGCAAGCTGTTCGTGCTCAGCATGATTGTTGATTTTTAGGGCTTCTGAAGAAATAGTGATATAAGTGCCTATGGGTTTCTGCATGGCGCGGCTGCCTGCTTCATCTGAAATAGTCACTGTTTTAATGACAGCATTAGCGGAATGCTCTTCTTCTACGCTGACGCCGGGAATTTCTCCACCACGAGCGCCTCGCAGCAAATCATGAGCTTCTAAAGCTAGATCCATCTGCAAGTTAAAATTGCGAAGCAGATAACCTTTTCGCAAAAAACGGTTATTCGTCATGTTAATGTCTCCTTTTTGATTGATTATCTTCAGTATTGCCGTCACTAATAAAATTTAAACCGTACAAGTGGGAAATTTTGGCTGATAAAGGTTAATTTCATAGAAAATTTTTACTAAAAAACACCAAAGCCGGAGCTGTTTGGCTCTATCGTCAAAACAGCGTTCCGGCTTTGGTCAGGGAAACGTGAGAGTGTTAGATTTTTTGGTGCAAGTTTAGTATATCCTTAACGCAGGCAAATATTCTGGAAGAAATAAGTCTTTCTCTTGAGAGATGCGGTAAAATATGTTATGGTTAGCAGAAAGGGAGGATTTGTGAATGAAAAATATTAAAATGATTGCCTCGCCTATTGGCTGTCTTTATCTGGCGGAGGAAAACGGTTCTATTACTGACCTTACTGCTCAAGAAGAAAGTTGGTTTAAAGAATCTACTTGGCAAGAGTCATGGCTATTAGATGAAGCAGCTCGTCAGTTGGAAGAATATTTTGCCCAAAAACGACAAAATTTTGAACTGCCTCTAGCGCCAAAAGGAACGCCGTTTCAACAAAAAGTTTGGCAGACATTGCAAAAAATTCCTTACGGACAGACGAGAAGTTATCAAGAAATTGCTGTCATGATCAACTCACCCAAAAGTTGTCGCGCAGTAGGCGGTGCTAATCATCACAACCCTGTCATGATTATTATTCCCTGTCATCGTGTCATTGGCAAAAACGGCAGTCTGACTGGTTTTGGCGGCGGCTTGTCTATGAAAGAAGCGCTTTTGCAGATAGAGGGTATTCAGTGTTTGGCCAATAAAGTAATTTAAGGAGGTTATTATGTTTACAATAGGTTGTCATTTATCAGCATCAAAAGGTTTTGTTGCCATGGGGCGTGATGCACTATCCATCAAAGCTAACACATTTCAATTTTTTACCCGCAATCCGCGCGGCAGTAAAGCTAAAGCGTTAGATTTGGACGATATTGCCCAATTTTTAGCGTTGCGGGAAGAAAATCATTTTGGTCCGCTGCTAGCTCATGCGCCGTATACTTTAAATGGATGCGGCAAAGAAGAACGCGTACGCCAATTTGCATTGGAAACAATTAAAGATGATTTGGAACGGTTGCGCTATATACCCCATTGCTACTATAATTTCCATCCCGGCAGTCATGTAGGGCAAGGAACAGAAAATGGCATTGAACAAATCGCTCAATTACTTAATCAAGTGTTGCGAGAGGATCAGCCAACCACTGTTCTATTGGAAACTATGGCTGGTAAAGGTACCGAAGTAGGCCGTACATTTGAAGAATTAGCCGCTATTATAGAGCGGGTGACACTCTCTGATTTGGTTGGCGTTTGTTTGGATAGCTGTCATATACACGATGGCGGCTACGATATTATTCACCATTTAGATAATGTTTTAGCAGAATTTGACCGTATTATTGGTTTGAACAAATTGAAAGCTATTCATTTAAACGATAGCATGAATCCGTTAGGCGCTCATAAAGATCGTCATGCAAAAATTGGGCAAGGTCATATCGGCTTAGAAGCATTAGCTAATCTGATCAATCATCCCCTTCTGCGTGATCTGCCTTTCTTTTTGGAAACGCCAAACGAAGATTTAGCTGGCTATGGCGAAGAAATTGCACTTTTGAAATCGCTGCGAAAAGAAAGCTAACAAAAAATCAGCTGTTAGTTTTGCTCCTTGAAATTTATTTTTCAAGGAGCATTTTTATTGATCAAACAAAAATTTTGGTGACAGTCAATAGCTTAGCAAGTGGTGTAATAACCGCTTAATCAAAAAATATAGACGTTGTGTTTGGAGAAATGTGCAAATGAAGCGGCGTTTGGTGAAATAATTTTTTATCTATACTGCATAACAAACAATATATTTTCATGAATTTCGGCTGAATTTTCAATAACAGTTATCGTCCAATATATGTATGCTTGCTTAAATATGGTAGGGTCATCAATTGATTCGACCAAAAACTTTCCTTTTGTTTTCTGCTTTCGCTGTAATAAAAAATTTATGTCGAATAAAGACTGGCATTTGCTGACAGAAAATGACAAAATTTTGAGCGGTCGTGGCGTATAATGACCATATCAACAAAAAGTGTTGCCTTAATGGGGGGACCGATAATGACCGTTTATTTGGACGAGGTTTTTTTGGTCAATCTGCTGATGGACTTTGCTGTGTTGTGGTGTGCTGCTCATTTGGCGCGTTTTAGTTATTCGTGGAAACGATTGATAGCTGGCGCTTTATGTGGTGGACTTTATGCGGTAATCATCTTTCTGCCTTTTGGAAAATATCTGGCTGGTAAACTAGGTATGGTGCTCTGTTCTTTGTTAATGATTATCATTAGTTTTCGTCCTAAAAATATCAAAAGTTTTTGCAAAGCGACGGCGTATCTTTACAGCGTTGCTTTTGTTATGGGTGGAGCAGTCATGGCAGCAATGTATTTTTGGGGCGAAGGATTTATTCAAACATGGAACGGCATCGCCATAGCGGCTGTTGATTTTCGTTTAATATGGCTATCGTTTGGTTTGCTGGCGGCTATAGGACTAGTTTGTTTTTTAAAACGTCCTATACAACACGATTTATCAGTAGCTGCTCATATCGTTAAAGTTGATTTTGCACTAAATGGTATTGCTGCCAGTATGCAGGCATTAGTTGATACAGGTAGTGCATTAACGGAACCGCTCAGCAAAAAACCTGTAATTGTTGCAGAGTTTAATTGTATACAGCAGTTGTTGCCACTGGAAATTGTTCGGTTATATCATTCTTTACAAGCTCCAACGGCAGAGCAATTACTTTTAGCAGCAGAAAACACACCGTTGGCAACAAAAGCAAGACTGATTCCTTATCGTTCTATTGGTCAGGAAAATGGTATTTTGTTGGGTTTTCGTCCCGATTGGCTGACGATTCAAGACGGTAACGAAAAATTTACAGCACAAGCAATCGTCGCTGTTTCTGCTCAGTCGTTATCACCCTACGGAACATATCAGGGATTGGTGAATCCCGATTTACTTTATAGATGACAGGAGAGGAAAAATATGTTGGCGTGCAAGATCATGGTGAATGATGTACAGCAAAAAATTAATAAATTGCTGTTAAAATTTTTGCGGCAAATTGATTACTCCAATGAGATTTTTTATGTTGGTAGTGCTGAAGCCCTGCCGCCGCCGCTTTCTTCACAAGAGGAGGCAGAACTTTTGCTCAAATTGGAACAAGGAGAACAAAAAGTGCGATCAGAATTGATCGAACGCAATTTGCGCTTAGTAGTCTATATTGCTCGTAAATTTGAAAATACCGGCATTAATATTGAAGATTTGGTTTCTATTGGCGCTATTGGTTTAATTAAAGCTGTCAATACCTTTGATCCGCACAAAAAAATCAAATTGGCAACTTATGCCTCCCGATGTATCGAAAATGAAATTTTAATGCAGTTGCGTCGAACAAATCGTACTCGAACCGAAGTCAGTTTCGATGAACCGCTAAACGTTGATTGGGACGGCAACGAACTGCGTCTTTCTGATGTGATGGGTACTGATGAAGATGTCATTTATCAAAAAATCGAAGAGGATATTGACCGTACATTGCTCGAATTAGCGATGTCCAAATTGAGCGAGCGCGAAAGAAGTATTGTCGAAATGCGTTTTGGGCTTGGCGGTCAAGAAGAAAAAACACAAAAAGAAGTAGCCGATTTATTGGGGATTTCACAATCTTATATTTCTCGTTTAGAGAAAAAAATCATTCGTCGCTTGAGCAAAGAATTTCAAAAGCTAGAATAATTCGCTAATAACTCTTGCTGACTATTTTCGT
>CATJSX010000065.1 GCA_949743265.1 uncultured Peptococcaceae bacterium | reverse complement strand
TAGCATCAATCGTTCTGCTCCTTCGATATCCGCCTTGATGAAATCTACTCGCGCTAGATTGCGCTCATGGACAAATTGGTCTAGGGTAATGGTGGGAACCAGTGCTGTTGATGAATGGCTAACAGCATTTAACCTGCCGCCACCGCTGTGATTTTCACTTACTATGAAATTATTCCAGCCATTTTGATTGGATAAAGCCAGCGGTTCTATGATTATTTTTCCATCGGAAAATTGCGCGTTCTGCATTAAGTATTCTCTGGTGCGTTCAGAAGGCTCAAAAGCATAAACAATTTGTCCCTGTGCCGCTGCATAAGCGCTGAATAATCCAATATTAGCGCCACAGTCAATAATAATATCTTTTCTTTCAACAATCACGTCGCCTAATTCGTATGGTCCTTCTACCAACAAAGAAGAATCTCCTAAAAAGGGCAGAATTAAATCTTTGCTTTCTCGCAAAAAAGCGTTAAAATATCCTTCGCCAAGATTATCTTTTGCCCAATAAGGATTGACAACAAACATAGAGCCGATGGGTAACGTTGGTTTAGACAGATCAAGCTGAGCCTGTAAGAAGGTTCTTCGGCAATAATTATCACAATAAGCGCTAATATCCTGCCAATAAACCAGATAAGCCTTATCACAACCCTGTCGACTTAAGTTTTCAATAATGGTTTGGTGATGCTTTTCATCTGCCGCAATAATGATAGGTTTTTCGCGAAATGATTTAGGCAGTTTGCTGAGTGAATATACTTCTTTTTGATTAAATATTTGCGGCGTATCTTGATCATCAGATACCACATAACTGATGATTGCTATATGGTTTGTCTGCAAAATCTTTTCAGTAATTTTAGCAAACAAACCTATCCCATAGATAATTACGCCAGTGTTTTGCATCGTACGTATGACTTCAGAGCGTTTTAATGCGTCCTTTAAAGCTGTCAGATTCAATTCCTGTTCTCCTCCCGCTTTATTTTTGATAGCATGATTATTTATATTTTTGGTGTGGCGCTATCATTAGCGACATCTTTTAATTCTTGACATATAATTTGAATATCTTCGTCATCAGACCAGAATAAAATTGCTGTATCAGCCAACATCTGGGCATAAGCCATATCATTGGTTTGATATGCTAATAAAATGCGAAAATAAAGCCCTTCTCGATCCAAAGGATTTTCTGCAGCAATGCGATTGAGATTATCAATAGCCTGCGTTATATCATGTTGTTCCAGCGCATTGAATAGCTGCGCCTTTTGTTGCTGAAGATAATTTTCATCAGCGTATTGCGCAAGATAATGTCTAAGCTCCAGCGGTCTTTGCAGCCACTTTACCTGTTCTGCGCTGGAAAGCTGCAAAAAGTGTTGCTCTCCTTTGGATAATCTCGCCCAAGGTTCTTTTAAATAGAAACTCCCCCATCGATAAGGATTTTCGCTGTCGCATAAAGCGGACAGAAAAATACTAAACGATAGCAAATGCTGTTCATTTTGACATTGTTTGTGACCATATATCAGCCGATAAAGATAAGACGAACTGTAACTATCTTCGCTGATGATGGTCTGCAGAACGTCGTTAATTGCCTGTGCCATGACGGCAAAATTTTGTTCAGCGGCAAAAAGCTGTGCAAGATGTTCTTGCTGCAAAATTGTTTCAATAAAATGCAGTTTGTCCTCTTGACTCATTTGGCTGGCTTTGGGCAAAAGCCGCAACAGATCCGCCATATGTCCCCAATAGACGCTTTGCAGATAGTTTTTGTTTTCTTCGGAAGCAATGCTTAATTGTTCTATACAATGCAAGCCTCGTTGATATAATACTTCACCGGCTTTGATCCGTGTGGGATCAACTTTAGTAGCAAAAAACAATGAATCCTGTCGCATACGATACTGGTATAAAGGTTTATCAATGGAAACGAAAGTAGTGCATTTTTCTAAATAACCCAAAACCGTGAAAGTATCCATACCGTTGTGCATCCATTGAGGTTTGAGCCATGCAAAATTATAATACTGTTCAAAAAAATCTCTCCGAAATATTTTGCCCCATATCGTGCGCAGAGGTCCGTATAATTCAGGAAATTTGCTACCGATAGCTTGCATATCGTCAGTTTGTATGAACGGCGGAATACGCTGGGATATGATGCGCCCGCTGCCGTCTTCAAACATGTAGCAGCCGCAAACCACCATATCGGCTTGTGCCGTTTTAGCCGCTTTAAGCATAAGGCGAGCAAAATTCTTATCTAATAAATCATCAGAATCCAGCATAGCGATATATTTTCCTTCAAAAGTCGGCCAGAAGGCACGCTCAGGATAAGAAATACCTTCATTGGTTTTCATATTTTCTGCATTGGCAAAATAAACGATGCGATGGTCTTTTTTGGCATAGCGTTTACAAATTTTATCCGTACCGTCAGTTGAGCCGTTATTGCAGATGACAAATTGCCAACTTGTTTCGCTTTGCTGCAAAACGCTTTTAATCGTGGCGTCAATATAGCGTTCGCCGTTATAAGCCAGCATAAAAAAAGTAATTTCTGGCTGTTCTTTTTGTTTAGCAACCACTTTTATCCCCACACTTTCCAAGCGGCTTCTCCGCTGTACCATAATCTCTCTAACAAATTCTTATCCCGCTGCGTGTCCATACATTGCCAGAAACCATTATGTTTGT
>CATJSX010000064.1 GCA_949743265.1 uncultured Peptococcaceae bacterium | reverse complement strand
TTAGCAAAAGAATCTGGTATTGCTTATTCGACAATTAGTACCATGTTGTCAAAAACAGCAGCACCGTCAATTCCAACTTTGTTTAGGATCTGTCGAGGATTTGATATCAGCATATCGCAGTTTTTTGCAGTAGGAGAGGAAATTGAACTAACAGAGGGACAGAAGGAGTGTCTTTCATGTTGGAATTCTCTGGATAAAAGAGGTCGAGCATTGGCGTTGGCCTATATGGCAGGATTAGCTAGACGTGAGGATTGATTTTCATTTGTAAATATATTAGTTCATAATAAAGTAAGATAA
Organism: uncultured Peptococcaceae bacterium; assembly: GCA_949743265.1. Lineage (GTDB taxonomy): Bacteria > Bacillota > Peptococcia > Peptococcales > Peptococcaceae > CATJSX01. Next base: position 17,103 of record CATJSX010000064.1, on the reverse strand, counting down.
ACTTAGAGTATGTTGAATAGTTTAATATTTTGACGCGAAGTAACAATAACGGAATGAGTTGTTGACGGTGATGGTTAGAAATATTGCATGAATATTATTCAACATACCTAAGTCAATATATATTTAATGGAACAACGGATGTAAGATTGAGACTATAGAAGTGAGTTATTCGGTAGGCAGAGAGAATTGCGCTAGAAAAATTTTGGCGAATTGATTGTCAGAAATTTAATGATGCATATTGTTAATTTGTTGCTAATAGAGCTACATTTTCAGTATTTATGTGACTTTAGAAATACTTTCTTTAAGATTCTAATATTCATCCGTTCCATTGGGCCATGGAGATATGCTCCAAACGGACTCAATGATACATTCGGTGCTGAATATTTCTTCAACAAGGTCTTTGCAGGATTTTTCCACTTCATCTCGGAATAGAACAGAATAATAATTATCAGACCAATACCATTGATTATCATTGTTTTTTCTATAATAGACTGAAAATGTTTCACTTGGAAATTGTGTGGATTTAACTGTCAATTTCCAATAATATGATGATACAAGTACGGGAATAGGTCCCCGTTCGTTTACCATGCGTTCAGAAGAAATGATAGTAAATTCCCCGCTATATTGATTGGAAAGATACTGCTGGGCTTTCCACTCTATTCCTCCGACACAATCGCCTAACAACAGCATCAACACTCCAACCAAAATAGCGATAAGAGTCTTTCTTTTCTTGCGTTCACTGTCCAAAGAATTTTTCATGGCCGCATATCCTCCGCTCTATAACCGATTGATGTTTTCCTTTTCAACTTGCAGCAATATAGCTAAATCTATTTCACCATGCTTCTTGCAAAAATCAATCTCGGTTTCAATAACTTTAAGCATTTCGGATTTGCTGACAAAGTTGGTATATCGTTCTCCTGCTTGAAGTCCCTCAATAAAATGAATTTCACAGCAATATTGACCATCTGCTTGTTTATACCATACTCGTGTTTCGAGCGGTCCAAAACATAAATGTTTGATAATAACTTGTTTTCCATCGGAACCAAGCTCGGTATTTAATATATCATGTAACCATGCACCAACCCAAAAGCCCATTATTATAACCCCCACTGACTGTTCTTCAAGATATTACAGCAAATACATAAGGATTTTTCCAACATTTTGTTCTTTTTAAGCGTGGTTGTCTATTTCCTGCGACTCCCCATAAACCGTTAAAATCCTGAAGCAGTACAAAAAAGTAGCCATTCAACACACTATGAAAAAATCTCATTATTCCGCGGCAGGAATAATGAGATTTTCCATTTGTACTACTGTCGGTGCAACGCCCATAATCGATAATTGAGTATCAATAATACCACCCGGCATGGTAAGCGCGGTATCTAGCGTAGCAGCGTTGCCAATAGCGTCAATGACGATAGGATATTTAAGCAACTGTTTATTGTGAACAAGATATTGCCCTTGTGCGACTTCAGCATAAGAAAAATTGGAATCAAAAGTAACGCGTTGATTATTGATGGCGATAGCTTCCGCACCGGCTGCCCATAATTCATTGACTGTACGACTCAAATCAAAAAATGTTGGCCAGCTATCTTTAGTAATCGTTACAGTAATTCCCGGTCCCTGCACAGCAGTTTTGCCCAAAACTAAATTGTATTTTTCAATATCAGCTGATAGTTGTGCAGACAATTCCGCGTCGTCACTATGAGCGTTGATTGCGGTCTCCAGTTCGTCGATTTCTTGAGCTAGCGATTGTCGTTTTTCGCTAAGATTTTTGACCATGATGGTCAAATCGCTGATATTCTGTTGTGAAAGATCAGCGGCTAAACGGTTTTGTGTCTGCAACTGAGTAGAAAGCAGAATACCCAAAAGAATAAACGTAATCGTCAAAGGGATTTGCCATGTTTTTTTCATATCAAGCTCCTTTAGCAAAATCACGGATTATTTTCTTCAATATGTTTTGGCTTGATGGGATCAACGCCGGTTGAAGAACGCATAAAGCGAGCGATGAGATAATGACGAATAACCGCCAAATTTTGAAAAATACGCACGCCAAAAACGAAGATAGCCGCCATATAAAGATCAACGCCCAAGCGATCGCCAATATAAGCCAAAAGAGCTGCCAATAACGCATTGGAAACAACACCAGTAATTAAAATAATACCATTAAAACTTTTTTCCATAATGCTACGTACGCCGCCTAAAACAGAGTCCAGTGCTGCCAGAACGGCAATAGATAAATATTTCGCAAAAACGACGGGTACTTGAAAAGATAAAATAGAACCGAGCAAAATGCCGGCTGCAAGACCCAATAAAGGAACAATCCACATCATTGTCACTCCTTCGTATCAGCCGCCGGCGTCAGATATTTGGTAGTGACGGAACCGGCATAAGCTGGAATCGTAATACTGGGGTTATTAGGACTGGTAGTTGTATAGCTGACAGGAAAGTTCAGCATTTTTAATGTCGAATAAGATTGCGCATTACCAGCAGAAAGCAAAGCATTTTCTAAATTGGCGGCATTACCGATAGCCTGAATTTCGTATGGCGGAGCTAAACGAGTTGTATTGACCAAAATCGTATTGCCTACACAACGAATTTCTGATGTTGTGACTAATCTCAAGCCGTTGATAGCGATAGCTTTGGCGCCGCCCTGTTTGAGATCGTTAACGACTGATAAGATGTTTTCGTAATGAATGATGTAGAGATTCAAATCGCCACTATTAGCTGCTTGCGCACCAAGTTGATTATCATCTAAAATAACCGTAATACCTGCGCCTTCTACTTCTGTCAAACCGAATTCGTTTTGCAGTGTTGCTAGATCTTTCTGCATTGTTTCAATTTCATATTGACCGGCTGAAATTTTGGCGGACATTTCATCATATTTTTGTCGAAGTTGTGCTAACTGATCTTCATACGCTTTAATTTCTGCTTCATTACTTTTGATCATAGAAATGAGATTTTCTGTATTTTCATTAGCAGAAGACGCTAAAGTGATTCGATTTTGTAATTGATACTGCAAAGAAAACGTAAAACCCAGCAAAATACAAGTAATGGTGATTGGAACAACCCATTTTCGCACAAAACTCCTCCTTTTTTGTATTTAAAAAATCTTTTTTTTGGTGTAAAATAAAAATAGTATCGTTAATAATATGATTAAGACGTGGTTCAAAGCATTTTACGCTTTGAACCAACAGGTTACATACCATTATAGCACAGTAAAAAACATTTAAAAGCGCAAAAAAATATTTCGCCTCGAAAAATTATCACGGTTAATTGTTAAAAACATCAAAATTTTAAATAGCCTATTGAGAAAGACAGAAAGCGGGGAGCAGACCATGCTGAGCGAATTATTGCAAATATTACGTCCCATTAACTTGTTGGATATTGCCATTGTTGCAGTGGTTACTTACAAAATTATCGTAATGCTCAAAGGAACGCGAGCAGTACAATTGATCAAAGGCTTAATCGTTCTTTTGCTAATGAGTATTTTAAGCGAACAAATTGGTCTAACGACGGTTAATTGGATTTTGGTACAATTACAAACACTTTTATTGATTGGGATTCCTATCGTTTTTCAGCCGGAACTGCGCCGAGCCTTGGAACAGTTGGGCAGGAGCACATTGTTAAACCGTAAATCCAGAAATGATAAAGAAAAACAGGATTTGATACGCAATATTGACCAGATTGTGCGTTGTATGACAGCGGCCTCTAAAACAAAAACTGGCGTGTTAATGGCCATCAAACGTGAAGTTGGTTTAGCAGAATACGTTGCTACCGGCATTCCCATTAACGGTTATCTGACAGCAGAATTACTAGGTAATATTTTTATCGTTAATACGCCATTGCATGATGGCGCCGTCATTATTGAAAATGATAAAATTTTAGCTGCCAGTTGTTATTTGCCCTTATCGGAAAATCAAAATATCAGCAAAGAATTAGGTACAAGACACCGCGCTGCTATTGGGCTTTCGGAAATTACAGATGCTCTTATTGTTATCGTTTCGGAAGAAACAGGCGCTATGAGTATTGCTGAAGGCGGTCGATTGACGCGTGATTTAAAAGAAGCAAAACTGCGGGAATTATTATTGCGTAAATTGGATCAGCCGCTTTCAGAAAAAACAATTTTAAATAAATGGAGGCATCGTGCATGAAAGGGTTTCGTGAAAAATTGGCTGTTAATAATATGACATTAAAATGTGCTGCGCTCCTCTTTGCTATATTTTTATGGCTTTATGTCGATGTTCAGCAAAATCCTATTAACGAAAGTCTATGGGAAATTCCTATTGACTATATCAATCTGCCAGAAAATTTAGCAGTTGTCAGCGATGTTCATACCATCAACGTGACGGTTAAGGGACGTAATGAAGCATTAGCGCGTCTAAAATCAGCAGATTTTCAAGCTACAATAGACTTGACAGGGATATCGCTTGGCAGTAACCGTTTACCCGTCAAAATAAAAGCACCCAGAAATGTTATTGTTGCCGCTACAAGTCCCGCTCGCGTTAGTGTAACGATTGATGAGCTGAGCGAAAAAATTGTGCCAGCTAAAGCTAATATCATCGGATCGGTACTTTCCGGCTATACATATTATCCGCCAACACTTGATGATAATACTGTTAAGATTAGTGGCAGTAAGACGCTTTTAGATAGTATTGTTCAGGCGGAAGTCGATGTTGACGTTTCCAAAGCTTCAAGTAATTTAGTATTGAATTTACCCGTGAAATTATTAACAAATGATGGTATAATGGTTGACGATGATAGCTTGGTTGTTGAACCCAAAACTATAGAAGTTTTTTTGCCTGTTGAACAAGAGAAACCTTCCAAATGGGTCAATGTCAAACCTCGTTATGTCGGATCACCCAAAAGAGGTTATGAAGTCGCTGATATTAGCGCTGTTCCCGGTAATGTTAAAATTAGCGGTGATTTAGCAGCGTTGGATCAAGTGAATGATCTACTAACCGAGGCTATTGCCATTGATGGATTGGACAAGGATTTGCTGACAAAAGCCTCTCTTCGTTTACCAGAAGGCATAACAGTAACAGGTGGCAATGAAGTCGAAGTACGCATTGTTATTATTGCCCAAAAAGAGTCCAAAGAAATCGAGGTGCCTATTAGTATTCGCCATTTAGCCGAAGGATATGGCGCCAAAATGAGCAGCGATCGGGTAAAAATGACAGTACAAGGCGTAGAGGAAACACTGACTGATGATAGAATAAGACAAATAAAAATTTACGCCGATTTGGATGGGTTGCCAGCAGGTAGTCATACGGTAGAATTGTCTTTAGAAAATAACAGCGGTTTGGAAATTCAAGAAGTTTTACCGCCTAATATTACCGTTGAAATTACTGATGAAACACCATCGATTTCAGCGCCAGTAACAGATGGTGAAGAAGAAAACGACATAAATGTTGAGTAAACTGGGCATAAAATCTATAAATCACTTCAAGGAGGAAATCATGGGAAAATTTTTTGGAACTGACGGTGTGCGAGGCGAAGCCAATAGCGTATTAACACCGGAACTGGCCTATCGTTTGGGCAGAGCTGCCGCTTATATTTTAAAGCAAAATATGCCTTCCGATAAAATCAAAGGCATCGTTATTGGCAAGGATACGCGCATTTCCGGCGATATGCTAGAGGCTAGTTTGGCAGCAGGAATTTGTTCAGCAGGTGTTGACGTTTATAAAGCCGGCGTTATCCCAACGCCAGCAGTCGCAGTATTGACTCGTCATTTGAACGCTTTGGCAGGAGTAGTTATTTCTGCTTCGCACAATCCTTATGTAGATAACGGCATTAAATTTTTTAACCAAAATGGTCACAAATTGAGCGATGAACAAGAATTAGTTATTGAGGCGCTTATCGAAGGCGATTTAAACGGTTTGCCTAATCCCGTCGGCGATCAGTTGGGACGAGTTCTGGAATACTCAGAAGGCTCAGCGTATTATACCAGTTTTATTAAGGAAAAAGTTGATAGTAATTTCCATGGTTTGCGGATTGTCGTAGACTGCGCTAACGGTGCCGCCAGCAAAATTGCCCCCAAATTGCTACAAGATTTGGGAGCGGAAGTTATGGCTATTTATCACTCCCCTAATGGTGTCAATATCAATGCCAATTGCGGCTCGACCAATTTAGAGGGTTTGCAAAAAGCTGTGGTAGAAGAAAAAGCTGATTTGGGCTTAGCTTATGATGGTGATGCCGATCGTTTGCAAGCCGTAGATCATATGGGCAATATTGTTGATGGGGATCAACTTTTGGCGATTTTTGCCATGTATTTGAAGGCACAGGAAAAATTAGCAGAAAACAAGCTGGTAGCTACAGTGATGAGCAATATGGGGTTAGAAATAGCGCTAAAAACCATTGGCGTATCAGTAGAAAAATCTAAAGTCGGCGATCGATATGTCATTGAAAAAATGGACGAAATTGGCGCTGTATTAGGCGGCGAGCAATCAGGACACATTATTTTCAAACAATACAATACGACTGGCGACGGTATTATGAGCAGTGTCAAATTGTTGGAAATCATTCAAAAAAGCAATCGTTCGTTAGCTGAGCTGGCAGCTTTTATGGAAAAATATCCTCAAGTGTTAATCAATGTGCCTGTTAAAGACAAAAATGATTGGGAAAGAGATATTCGAATCACTTTAGTAATCAAACAAATGCAGGAAAAACTTGGTTCATCTGGAAGAATATTAGTGAGGGCTTCTGGTACGGAAAATTTGTTGCGTGTGATGGTAGAAGGTAAGAACGAAGCGTTGATAGCCGTCATTGCTCAACAAATTGCTGCAGCTATTAAAGAAGCGCGCGGACAATGATCGTAGGAATAGGTACCGATATTATCGAAATCGCGCGAATCAAAAAGGCAATGACAAACGAGCGATTTTTGAGCAAGATTTTTACTGAGAGCGAAATTGCTTACTGTCAACAGAAAGCGCAGCCAGAAGCCTCTTTTGCGGCGCGTTTTGCTGCAAAAGAAGCCGTAGCAAAGGCTTTCGGGCAGGGAATTGGTCAAATTGGTTGGCGGGATATTATTGTCGTTAATCATGATAACGGTCAGCCCAGCATCGCATTAAAACATGAGGCTTTACGATTAAAAGAGCAGTTAGGCATAAAAACGCTATGGATTACGCTAACTCATAGCAGAGATTATGCGGTAGCAACTGCCATATTGGAGGGAAATGATCATGAAGTTGGTAACAAGCCAACAAATGAAAGCCATTGATCAGCGTGCTATTTTAGAATGGCAGATTCCAGAGATCGTTTTGATGGAAAACGCTGGTCGAGCGGTAGTCGATAGATTAGAAAAGAAATTTGCCAACTTGGCAAACATGACCGTTACCATCGTTGCTGGCAGCGGTAATAACGGTGGCGACGGTTTAGTCACTGCAAGACATTTATACAATTTAGGGACAACCGTTAAAGTATTTTTATTAGCAGAGCGTCCTTTTAGTGAGAGCACTCAAAGCAACTTGACAATTTTGCAAAAACTGCCAGTCAGAATTTATTCCATAGAAAACGCCAACAGCATCCACTTATTTAAAGCAACTTTAAATTACACTGATATTGTTATTGACGCTATTTTAGGCACTGGCATCAATCGCGCGGTATCACCTCTCATTGAAGAAGTTATGGCGATTATCAATAAACGCAGTTGCTATAAGGTAGCTATTGATTTGCCTAGCGGTTTAAACGCCGATAACGGTATGGTTTGGGGCAGCGCTATTAAAGCTGATTTAACAGTGGCTTTAGCAGCGATCAAACGGGGAGAATTGCTCAACGAAGGACAAGCGCTTTGTGGTGAGCTAATCTGTGTTGACATTGGTATCCCTAAAGACATTTTTGATGCGGAAGCCATTACAACATTTGCTTTAGATAATACTTATTTGGCTGGCGTTTTGAAGCCTAGGGTACGGCAGAGTCATAAAGGAACTTATGGACATTTGCTCACTATTGGCGGCTCAAAAGGTATGAGTGGCAGTATCGCCTTAACAAACAAAGGTGCTTTACGTTCTGGCGTAGGAGTATTGACTTCTGCAGTACCAGAATCTATCTATTTGCCAGTAGCCGTCATGCAACCAGAAGTAATGGTTCATGGGCTTAACGATCAAGGCAGCGGTCATTTTCATCGTAAAGGATTGACGCAGCTGCAAGAATTGTTAGTTGGTCAAGATGCTTTAGTCATTGGTCCCGGTTTTTCTAAAATGGATGAAGATGAATTGACAGCTTTTTTAGAAGAAGTCATTACTGCTGTTGAATGTCCTTTGGTCATTGATGCTGACGGCTTAAACTTGCTGGTCAATCGTTTAGAACTTTTAACAGCAGCTAAAGGTCCTCTTATTTTGACGCCTCATCCCGGAGAAATGGCGCGGCTTACAGGTATGACTACCGTTGACGTTCAAACCAATCGACTGGCTGTTGCAGAAAATTTTGCGAAAACATATGGCGTTTTTGTGGTATTAAAAGGCGCCAACACAATTATCGCCGCACCGGACGGTACTATTTGGCTCAATTTAGTAGATTCGCCCGCATTAGCAACAGCCGGCAGTGGCGATGTGCTTAGTGGTATCATTGGCGCTTTTTTAGCTCAAGGTTACGCACCGGCAGAAGCCTGCACAGCTGCTGTCAATTTACACGGACAAGCAGGCGTATTAGTCGCACAGAAAAAAGGGGAAATCAGCAGTCAGTCGGGTGATTTAATTGAAGAAATTGCCAACGTTATTAGAGAGGTCATGTCATGACTATTTTACGACCAGTTTGGGCTGAAATTTCGTTGACCAATCTTAAACATAATCTTCACGAAATTCGCCGTTTAGTAGGTGATGATTGTCAAATCATGCTTCCAGTAAAAGCTGACGGCTACGGTCATGGCGCTATAGCTGTTAGTCAAGCCGGTTTATCAGCCGGCGCTGATCAATTAGCAGTCAGTATGTTAGATGAAGCGATCACTCTTAGAGAGGCAGGTCTTTACTGTCCTATTTTAATTTTAGGCTGGACGCCGCCAGAAGCGTATGAGACAATGATTCATTACGATGTATCGACTGCTATTTATAATCAAGAGGAAGCTGCAGCTTTAGCGCAAACGGCAAAACGGTTGCAAAAAAAAGCGAAAATACATATTAAAATTGATACAGGTATGTCTCGTTTAGGACTTATGCCTGATGAAACGGGATTAACAGCTGCCAAAGCTATTTTATCGCTAACGGATGTTGTGGTAGAAGGAATTTTCAGCCATTTTTCTAAAGCGGACGAAACAGATAAAAGCTATGCTCAAAAACAATTAGCGACTTTTTGTCATTTTGTTGAACGATTAGAACATGAAAGTGGCTGCAAAATACCATTTAAACACATAGCCAATAGCGCTGCTGTCATTGATTTACCAGAATCTCATTTGGATATGGTGCGACCAGGAATTATTTTTTACGGACAGTATCCTTCTTATGACGTTCATCAAGAGCGTCTCTGTCTAAAATCGATTTTATCTCTAAAAGCTCGTGTTTCTCGTGTACAATGGCTTGAAGCGAATACGCCGATTAGTTATGGTGGGATTTACACCACTGATCAGCCGCTTAAAGTGGCTACCATACCCATCGGTTATGCCGATGGCTATGATCGACGTTTAAGCAATAAAGGAAGCGTTTTGTACAAAGGACAACGATTGCCGATTATTGGTCGCATTTGCATGGATCAGTTAATGATTGACGCAACAGCTGCAGAAGAAATAAAAGTTGGCGATGCGGTAACGTTGATTGGTCGTGATAACGATGCGGAAATTACAGTTGGCGATATAGCGAAGCTTTTGGATACTATTACGTATGAAATCAGCTGCAAATTGGCCGCTAGAATACCAAGAATATATTTATCATAATTAAAATATGCTGTTGACAGAAAAACAGACTGGTTTGACGACAATAGACAACATATTGTTTATCCAAACCAGTTCAATGGTCTGGAGTGTTTGAGATGCAGATAAAAAGAGGCGATATTTTTTATGCTGATCTAAGCCCAGTAATCGGTTCGGAGCAAGGAGGCGTTCGTCCGGTGTTGGTTATCCAAAATGACATGGGCAATCTTTATAGCCCCACGACTATTGTTGTGGCGATCACCGGACAGCATACGAAAGCTCCGTTGCCCACTCATGTTGATCTCATCGCCAAAGATCACGGGCTGACCAAAGATTCGCTGATCTTAGTTGAACAGGTGCGAACGATTGATAAACTGCGATTGAAAGAAAAAATTTGTACACTAGACGAACGTACTATGATTGAAGTTGATCGTGCGCTTCTGATTAGTTTAGGATTAATAGAAATATGATTTGCGGACAGAACCACCCAATGATGGCTCTGTCGATTTTTTGCCAAAAATTAACGGAAAAGAGAGAAAAATATGGAGCACATAGCAATATTAGCAAAAGAGCTGAATTTGCCAAAAGCGAAAGTAAAAGCTGCTGTAGAGTTGATTGATAACGATAATACGGTGCCGTTTATTGCTCGTTATCGCAAAGAAATGACTGGCGGTATGGACGAAACCGTTTTGCGTACGTTGATTGAACGACTTAACTACCTGCGCAATTTAGATAAACGCAAAGGTGAGATTCTTTCAGCTATTGAAGAACAAGGTAAATTGACCAAAGAGTTGCAGGAGAAAATCACTGCCGCTAAAATTTTGCAGGAAGTAGAAGATCTTTATCTGCCATACAAGCAAAAACGTAAAACGCGGGCCAGTATTGCAAAAGAAAAAGGTTTAGAACCGTTAGCCCTGCTAATCTTATCTACAAATAACCAAATAGCGCCGGAAATATTGGCTAAAGACTATTTAAACGATGAAGCAGCAGTAAATACCATTGAAGAAGCCTTAAAAGGCGCTGCAGATATTATTGCCGAAATTATCAGCGATGACGCTCAAATACGCCAAATCGCTCGTCATTTAACGTGGGAAAAAGGGATTGTTGTTGCCAAAGCCATTGACGATGATTTAGTATCGCCTTTTGAAATGTACTATCATTATGAGGAAGCTGTCAAAAAAATTCCCCCGCATAGGATTTTGGCTATCAATCGCGGCGAAAGCGAAAAAGCTCTACAAGTCAAAATTGCTCAACCAGAGGAATTATTATTACAACAAATTGCTCAAAAATACAGCAATAATTTACAAGCATCATGCCGTCTTTTGGTCGAAGAAGCCCAAAAAGACAGCCTGAAGCGATTGATTGCACCAGCTATTGAGCGTGAAATCCGTGCTCAGTTAACGGAAATTGGTGAAATGCAGGCAATCAAAGTATTCGGTCAAAATCTGCACAATTTACTTTTGCAACCACCTATCAAAGGGCGTATCGTATTGGGCGTTGACCCGGGATTTCGCACTGGTTGTAAATTAGCTGTCGTTGACGACACGGGTAAAGTTTTAGAAGTTGGCGTAATGTATCCTCATCCGCCCCAAAAAAAATATAATGAAGCCAAAAAAATCATGTCTGATTTAATTGAACGCTATCATGTCAATGTCATCGCTATTGGCAACGGCACGGCTTCTCGTGAATCGGAAACACTGGTGGCTGACGTTATTAAAGATCGCCCTCAAACGCAATATATTATCGTTTCTGAAGCCGGCGCTTCGGTTTATTCCGCTTCCAAACTGGCAAAAGAAGAATTTCCTGATTATGATCTGTCTTTGCGCAGTGCCGTTTCTATTGCCCGACGACTCCAAGATCCTTTGGCTGAACTGGTCAAAATTGAACCGAAAGCCGTTGGCGTAGGACAGTATCAGCATGATGTTACACCCAAAAAACTGGACGATGCGTTAGCCGGTGTAGTCGAGGATTGCGTAAACGGTGTTGGCGTCGAAGCGAATACTGCTTCTGGCGCGTTGTTGCAGTACGTTGCTGGACTTTCTAAAGCAACGGCAGAAGGTATTGTAAAATACCGTGATCAAAACGGCAAATTGACTAATCGCCGTCAATTATTAAACGTAGCGCGATTAGGACCAAAAGCTTTTGAACAATGCGCTGGATTTATCCGCATCAGCGATGGTGATAATCCGCTCGATAATACATCAGTTCATCCTGAATCTTATGATATTGCTGAAAAAATATTGCAACAACTAGGTTATGCTGTCACTGATTTAACTAATCCAGATACATTGGCACAGATTCGCCGCGCTTTAGAACAAGTTAATCTTCAACAAATGGCTGCGCAATTAGCAGTCGGTGAAGCGACTTTAAATGATATTATACAAGCGTTGAAAAAACCGGGACGAGATCCTCGCGAAGAATTAACGCCGCCACTTTTGCGCTCCGATGTTCTATCGATAGAAGATTTGCAAGTCGGCATGACTTTGACTGGCACAGTGCGTAATGTGGTAGATTTTGGCGCCTTTGTCGATATTGGCGTTAAACATGACGGTTTGGTGCATATTACTCAAATGAGCGAGCGTTATGTCAAACACCCTATGGAAATTGTTGCTGTTGGCGATATCGTACAGGTCAGCGTTATCGAATTGGACATTAAGCGTAATCGCATTGCATTATCCATGAAAATGACAGAAAAAGGAGAAAGGGAGAAACTATGAATACAACGGAAATTTTTGAAACAGCATTGAAAGCGGCCAACTTGACCAAAGCGCCAGCAGATAGCGGCATCGCTTTGGCGAAAGACCACATTACCAAAGCGGCTTTTGGTATTGATATTGATACGGCAGAAGTGATGTTGGCCAAGCAATTAGGCTGTCAATGCGTGATTACGCATCATCCTCAAGGGCGTCAGCGAGTAGAAATGTTTGAAGTGATGGACAATCAAATTGAGCGTATGGCCAAAGCTGGCGTACCTATCAATAAAGCAGAAAAAGCTTTGAGCAAACGAAAAAATATTGTCGAGCGCTCTATGCACGTGGCAAACTACAATAAAGCTGTTAATGCCGCTGAACTATTGGATATGGGTTTCATGAGCATTCATTCACCCGCCGATTTTCTAGCAGAAGACTATGTGCAGCATTTTTTGGACGAACGTTTCGCGGATAAACCGCAAACTAAATTGCAAGAAGTAGTAGATGCTTTATTAGAAATCAGCGAATATCAAAAAAGTTTTAGTCAGCCCAAAATTCGTATTGGCAAGCCAGAAAGTTATGCTGGCAAAATTTTTGTTGCTATGGCTGGCGGCACTAGCGGCGGCGCGGAAGTTTACAAAGCTTATTTTGAAGCCGGCGTTGGCACAATGATTTTGATGCACGCACCAGAAGATGTTATTGATGCGATTACCGAGCAAAATATCGGCAATATTATTATCGCTGGTCATATGCCCAGTGATTCTCTCGGTATCAATCAAATTATTGTCCAACTGGAAAAATCAGGCTTAGAAATTATCAGAATGTCAGGAGTGATTAAACCGTGATCGCAATTACTAACGGCAAAATTTATACCATTACAGACGGCATTATTTCTAATGGTACCATTTTCATTGAAGATGGAAAAATTACTGCTGTCGGCGAAAATATTGCTATTCCGCCTCAAGCAGAAATTATTGATGCTAAAGGACAGATCGTTACGCCCGGTTTTATTGATGTGCATACCCATTTGGGCATTGATGAAGAGATTCACAACACTGTCGGCGATGATACCAACGAAATGACTAATCCTAATACGGCAGAACTTAGAGCCATCGATGGGTTAAACGCTTATGATATTGGCTTTAGAGACGCTTGTCAAGCCGGTGTTACTACCGTCATGGTAACAATGGGAAGTGCAAATGTCATCGGCGGCGTTACTTGTGTGATTAAAACAGCAGGAAAAAATTTGCAAGAAATGGTTGTTGTGCCTGAAGCTGGTCTTAAGATGGCTTTTGGCGAAAATCCTAAACGGGTTTATGGCAGCGAGCATAAATCTCCTGCTACGCGAATGGCAACGATGGCTATTGCCAGACAAGCTTTTTTTGATGCCAAAAGCTATAAGAATAAAAAAGAGCATGATTACAATTTAAAAAACGAGCATGTGCTTTGGGCATTGGAACGCAAAATACCAGTACGCGCCCATGCTCATCGTGCCGATGATATCATGACTGCCATTCGTTTGCGCGATGAATTTGATTTAGACATGGTCATTGAACACGGCACCGACGGTCATTTGATTGTTGATGAATTGCTAGAGGCTCATATTCCCGTTGCGGTTGGTCCCAGTTTCAGTAATCGCGCTAAAGTAGAAATGGAGCATGTAACTTTTAAAACGCCGGGAATTTTGGCAAAAGCCGACATAACGGTGGCAATCATTACTGATCATCCCTGTACGCCGATTCAGTATTTGCCGCTCTGCGCCGGCTTAGCTGTCAAAGAAGGTATGAGCGAGACAGATGCTCTCAAGGCTCTAACGATAAATGCCGCTAAAATTTTGAAATTGGAATATCGTTTAGGAAGTATCAGTGTTGGCAAAGACGCAGATTTGACTATTTGGCATGGTCATCCTTTTGCCGTTGATGGTCAACCAGAACGCGTACTAATTAACGGCGTGAACGTTTACCATAAAGAATCGTTTTAAAAATGCACATGAAACGTTCAAGAAACTTATTACTTTAAATTTGTTTAACTGTATTGACGATGAAAATCAAATAAAATAGATGAGATACGATAAGCATTAACGAACCCAATTTATTCCGTATTGGTTTGATGATTAATGTTTATCGTTTTCCTCTGTTTCTATATTTTTTAATCACGCATCTACTGTAACTTTATAACGGTTTTGTTCGATTATATAATTTGTAGTAGAATTGCCGTTTTTTTTGTAGTATAATAAAAGAATCGAAATCTATTTGCCAGTATAAATTTGCTGGCTTAAAAAGGGATAAAAATCTGAAGATATATTTTGGAAAAAGGAGTGTTGCAAATGGCGGAATATAACGGCAACAAAAGTGGTATTTTACTGGAATCAGGGACGAACGAAATTGAAATTATGGCTTTCACAATTAAAGATAATTTATATGGCATCAATGTGGCTAAAGTCAAAGAAATCATGCGCGCAGAGCCAGTAAAACCAATGCCCCATGCTCATGAAGCTATCGAAGGGATTTTTAAGCCGCGCGATGAAGTCATGACAGTTGTTGATTTGCCTAAATATTTGACAAAACAAGATCAGGAAAAAATGGCGCGAGATTTGTTTATCGTTACCAATTTTAACAAAATGTTTATCGCTTTTCGTGTTAATACAGTGGTAGGTATCAGTCGTATTTCATGGCAAGATATTCAAAAACCAGATAAAACGGTTTCCGGTGATTTAGAAGGCGTCGTTACTGGTATTGCCCAATGTAACGGTGATTTGGTGGCTGTTTTAGATTTTGAACGAATCGTTGCGGAAATCGCGCCAGAAACTAGTATTCAAATTAGCGAAATTGAACGGCTAGGCGATAGAGAGCGTCATACACAGCCTATCTTAGTTGCGGAAGATTCTGTGCTTTTATCCAAAATGATTAAGGAATCTTTGACTAAAGCCGGCTATACTAACGTCAAAATGTTTAACAATGGACAAGAATTGTGGGATCATTTGACTACTATTGCTGATGAGCCTGGCACATTAAAAGAAAAAGTTTCATTGATTGTTACCGATATTGAAATGCCCATGATGGACGGTCATCGCTTGACCAAATTAGTCAAAGAGGATAAATTATTCCGCAATGTGCCGTTAATTATCTTTTCTTCGTTAATCAATGAAGCAATGCGTATCAAAGGGGAAGAATTAGGCGCCGACGAACAACTTTCCAAACCGGAAATTGGACGCTTGGTTACGGTTATGGATCATTTAATTGCAAAATATGAATATAAAGCCGAGTTGGAAAATGGTAATTTAGCTAATTATTGATTAGTTAATCCAAAAGCATCGTTATTTATGTTGTTGATCTTATCAGCATAGATAGCGGTGCTTTTTCATTTGAGTATAGGCGTAGAAAATCATACGTTAGATAATGAAAAGTATTTGTACTTTGCGTTACTTCTTGATATGATAAAAGAATCCTGATAGAGAAAGCGAGGGAAAATCAATGAAAATAGAAATGCCAAAGGCTTGCGCTGATATTTTGCAGCGTTTTCACGAAAACGGTTATGAAGCCTATTTGGTTGGCGGTTGTGTCCGCGATACGCTTTTAGGCAAAAAACCGTTAGATTGGGATATTTGTACAGAAGCATTGCCAAAAGAAACGATAAAATTGTTTCAGGAAGATAAAGTGATTCTGACTGGTTTAAAACATGGTACAGTGACGATTCTAAAACATAAACTACCTGTTGAAGTGACAACTTATCGTATTGACGGTGAATATTTGGATAATCGTCGACCTAAAGAAGTTTTCTTTACCAAAAATTTAATAGAAGATTTGAGCCGACGGGATTTTACCATCAATGCCATGGCTTATAACGACCAAACAGGACTGATCGATTACTTTGGCGGCTTAGATGATTTGCATAATGGTTTAATTCGTGCAGTCGGCGACGCATCACAGCGTTATCACGAAGATGGCTTGCGACTGATGCGAGCAGTACGTTTTGCTTGTGTACTGAATTTTGATTACGATATAGCAACAAAGCAAGCTATAAAGGATTGCTGCTATTTATTACAAAATATTGCGGTGGAGAGAATACAAATTGAGCTCAATAAAATTCTTTGTAGTCCTTATGTTGAAAAAGGACTGCATGATTTGTATCATTTGGGTTGCTTTTATTATTTTTTACCAGAAATATGCCATACTTATGGATTTGAGCAGCATAATCCTTTTCACTGTTATGATGTTTTCGAGCATGCGATCAAAAGTACATCGTTTATTCCTTGTGATTTAACATTGCGACTAACTATGCTTTTACATGATATTGCCAAACCGTTTACTTGGCAGAATTGTTATGGTGAGAGCGACTGTTTTCCACACCACGAACTACTCGGTGCGCAAATGGCAGAAAAAATTTTGAATCGACTGCATTATGATAAGGTGACTGTGAAAGAAGTGGTTAAATTAATTCGCCATCATAATGATCATTTAAAACCAGAATCGGCTAATATCCGCCAGCATGCTGCCGCTTTAGGTGTTGATTCGCTAAAACGACTGTTAGCGGTTAAAAGAGCTGATCTAAAAGCACAAAGCGCCAAAGCCAGCGCGT
>CATJSX010000063.1 GCA_949743265.1 uncultured Peptococcaceae bacterium | reverse complement strand
TGACAGACGCTCCTTTCGTTGGGAGTATAAGGGTTATATTTCAATTCCAGTATAAACCATGGGGGAGCGTTTGTCATTTAATATTAACTTAACAGAACCTAAACTAACAAAAGGAGATAAGAAATGAAACAGAAAAAAATTTTGACAACGAACAAAACTTTATTGCTAATTTGGGCAGCTTTTTTTGTAGCTATTGGTGTGCTTTTGCCGATGATTTTTCACTTTTTCGGTGGTCTGGGTAAAATGTTGTTGCCAATGCATATTCCGGTATTGCTTTGCGGATTTGTTTGTGGACCGTCATACGGCGCGCTGTGTGGTTTTATTGTGCCTATTCTTTCAGCGTCGTTGACCGGAATGCCAGTAATGTTTCCCAATGGTGTGATTATGGCGTTTGAATTATTGACTTATGGCTTTCTAGGGGGAATCTTGTATCAAAAAGGTCAGCGGCTGCTGATAGCTCTGATAGCAGCTATGGTTGCTGGACGAATCGTTTCCGGCTTATTGTCAACGTTTTTGTATGGTTTTGCCGGCTTACAATATGGTTTTGAAACTTTCATCACAGTTTCTTTTGTCGTGGCTTTTCCGGGCATCATTATCCAGTTAGTATTGGTTCCTGTATTAGTCAAGGTCATCACCGTAATTATTCGGCGAATTCAATGCAGCGGCGGCGACTGTTAAATTTTTAGTAAAATTTTCCTGCTCTATTTTAATGACTTTGCCGCAAACTAAAGATAACAAAACAGGTCTTAAAAGGAGCAGGACTTATGAAAATTTTAGTCATCAACAGCGGCAGTTCATCACTAAAATATCAGCTGATTGATACCACAGAAGGTCCACTTGCCAAAGGCATCATCGAAAAGATTGGCAGTGAGGATGCCGTTTTTACTTTAGAAGTGGGCAAAAAGCATTTTCGGGAAGTCATGCCTATTGGCAATCATAACCGTGCAGTAGAAATCGCTCTAACTTTTTTATTAGATCAAAGCTATGGAATTATCACTTGTTTAAATGAGATTGAGGCCATTGGTCATCGCGTTGTCCACGGCGGCGAAAGTTTTCGGCGAGCGGTACTCATTGACGATTTAGTTTTGGCCAAAATTGATGAATATAGTTTACTGGCACCGCTGCATAATCCTGCTAATGTCGCTGGCATCAGAGCGTGTGCCAAAGTCATGCCTAATGTGCCGCAAGTAGCTGTTTTTGATACGGCTTTTCACCAAAGTTTACCGCCTAAAGCGTATTTATACGGCTTACCCTATGACTATTATGAGAAATATAAAATCCGTCGTTATGGTTTCCATGGCACTAGTCATCAATATGTCAGCCAGAAAGCTGCAGAATTTTTGCAGCAACCACTAGAAACACTGAAAATTATTTCCTGCCATTTAGGTAATGGCGCCAGCATCGCTGCCATAAACAGCGGGCGCGTTGTCGATACCAGTATGGGTTTCACGCCGCTAGAAGGCTTGATGATGGGCACTCGTTCAGGCAGTTTTGATCCGGCAGTAGTCCTCTATTTGATGAAACACGAACATTTGACAGCGCCAGAAATGGACTATATTTTGAATAAAAAATCGGGATTGTTGGGCGTTTCTGGGATCAGCAATGATTTTCGCGATATTGAAGAGGCAATTAAAACCGGCGATCAACGCGCTATTTTGGCCAAAGATATGTACGTTCATATTGTGCGCAAAACTATTGGCAGTTACGCTGCTGTCTTAAACGGTCTTGACGTATTGATTTTTACCGCTGGATTAGGTGAAAACGGCATTACTGTGCGAGCAGAAATTTGTGCCGAAATGGATTATCTGGGCATTGCTATTGATCTGGATAAAAATAACTGCCGCGCTCAACTAGCCGACATTTCTGCCTCAAAAGCAACCGTTAAGACTTTGATTATTCCGACTGACGAAGAAGCCGCCATTGCTAAAGAAACTGAAAAATTAGTGCAGGCAACAAAATAAGCTTAGAAACTTTTTACTATCGTTTGTTCATTGATTAGAATAAAACAGCAGCATGACGCAATAGAACTACTGACAGCAATATTTCATATGTATTATGCCAATTTGCCTATGCAATCTCTTGTCTTTTTGCCATGTACAGAATATAATCAGGGTAATGGCAGAAATAGGAGGTACTATGGCAAACATTCTGATTGTTGAAGACGAAAAGGCTATGCAGGACATCATTGCAGACTATATACGAAAAGACGGACACATCTGTTTCACTGCTGACGATAGTCTAGAAGCCCTTATCATGTTAAAAAACAATCCCATGGATTTGATGATTGTGGACGTGATGATGCCTCATTTGGACGGTTTTTCTGTCTGTAAGATAACACGCGAGATAAGTACATGCCAATTATTATGCTGACCGCCAAAAGTACAGAGGAAGATAAATTGAAAGGCTATGACTATGGCGCAGACGATTATATGACAAAGCCATTCAGCCTCAAGATCCTATTGGCAAAAGTGAATGCTCTCCTGCGTCGTTCTTCCGCTGTGTCTGCTGGAATGATCTATGCAGGAAAAATCATGCTCCAATCTAGCATGCACAAAGTTTATCTTGATGGGCAGGAGATCACATTAACCCACAAAGAATATGAATTACTCTCTTTTTTGATGGCAAATCCGGGACAAGTTTTCAGCCGAGAGCAACTCTTAAACCGTGTTTGGGGCTATGACTTTGAAGGCACGACCCGTACTGTAGACACCCACATCAAAACTTTGCGACAAAAGCTAGGGTACGAGGGTAGGCACATCGTCACATTGATTCGCTCTGGCTATAAATTCGAGGTATCAGTATGAAAGAAATTTTTTTCGCACCGTTCGGAAAAAGATTTTGATGCTATCTAAACTGGCAGGAATTATACTGATTTTTTCTTACAGCCTGTCTACTCGCCTGCCCATCAGCAAAGATGTTTCTTTCCTGATTTGGTTGGGGCTTCTTTTACTGCTAATTTGGGGGATTGATTTTTTTATGGCTCGTTTTATCACAAAGCCGATTTCAAAGTTAAATGATTCTGCGAAGCGCATGGCAAATTTGGATTTTTCGGCTCCCTGTAATCTTACTTCAACAGACGAATTTGGAGAGCTATCTATCAGTCTGAACACAATGGCGCATAATCTTCAACAAGCTCTTACTTGCTTGGAAAATTCGTTGAATGAACGTAAGGAACTGGTGGATAACTTATCCCATGAAATGAAAACTCCACTAGGCATCATTCGAGCTTATGCTGAGAGCTTGCAGGAAGAAACAGATGAAGCAAAAAAACAGAAATATGCTCATGTCATTGTTACTGAAGTAGAGCATATGAATCACTTGATCGTAACGCTTCTGGACTTGTCGGCTCTGGAGAGCAGGGCTGTACCGTTAAACATTACCCAATTTGACTTTGTGGAGTTAGTGGAAACCGTGGCTGGTCGGCTTTTGCTCGATGCTCCCGACACAAATTTTGAATTGCAATATGATCTGCCAGAACAAAAGATTTTTGTGCGAACAGATCGGTGGCGTATGGAACAGGTTTTGAGCAATCTGATTATCAATGCCAAAAAGAATGTGCAGCCCAATGGCCTCTTGCGACTAGAATTAATTAAGACGGATAAAGCGCTGCATTTTGCCATTTTTAATCAAGGCAAGCTTATTCCAGATAAGGATCTGGACAAAATTCTATCGCGCTAACGATGGAACATACAGCGGATCTGGTTTAGGACTATCCATCGTGGCACAAATCCTCTCTATGCAAAATATGCTTTATGGTGTGAAAAATTTGACAGATGGCGTACAATTCTGGTTCTCCATCCCTACTGCAGAATAATTTCACGTGGATTTCACAGTAGTCATCTAAACTCTCCTTATCAAAAATAAGGAGGTTTTTTTATGTTCTTAGGCTTACAATGGTACTGGTGGCTAGTAATTATGGTGGTGCTGATTATCGCCGTTCCTTTCAAGATCAAATTTATAAAATGGTGGAACAAGTGCCGACAAGAAAAAAATCAGTGTGAAAAATGGGGTGACAATGAATGATTGAGGTTGCAAACTTGACGTTCTTTTATGGCAAGGATAGTCAGACTCTCCATGGTCTGAATTTTTCCGTGGAAGATGGGGAAATTTTTGGCTTTTGGGATCCGAATAGTTCTGGAAAGTCCACAACTCAAAAGATACTCATCGGAATTTTGAAAGGCTACAAAGGAAAAGTCTCTCTGTTTGGGCAGGATATTTCTACCACTAATGAACAAGAATTTTTTCAAAAGGTTGGGGTCTTATTTGAGTTTCCCTATCTGTATAGCAATTTAAGCGCTATTGACAATCTAAACTATTTTTCTTCGTTTTATCCTAAAAAGCAACGGCGGAATGTAGAAGAACTGCTGGAAACATTGGAATTCAAGCCAGACTTTCTAAAAAAGCCAGTATCTTCTTACTCCAAGGGTATGCGCCAGCGAGTAAGTATGGCTCGAGCTCTGATTAGCAATCCCCGCCTGTTGTTTCTGGATGAGCCTACCAGCGGGCTGGATCCCTCCGGCGCAGTATTGTTCCGAAAAATCATTGAACAGGAGCAAAAAAGGGGACGACAGTTTTTGTCACTACTCACAACATGATGGACGCTGATTTGCTGTGCGATAGAGTAGCCTTTATCTCTGATGGAAACCTTGTTGCTTTGGACACACCCAAGCGTCTGAAAGAGAAAAACAGCAATCATCAAGTTACCATCGACTATATGATTCAAGAACAACGTCATTCAACCACCATCGAGATCCATGAGCTGAAAACAGGTATCCCTTTTATCTATGATGAGATCATCAGCATCCATTCTAAGGAGCCCACTTTAGAAGATATATTCATTCAGTATACAGGAAGAGAGCTGTCCTAATGAAAAAAAGCTTTTGTGCCCTGTTAAAAAAAGCTTCCAAATATTGGTATCAGGAAAATTTTTCTTCATGGCACTAGGCTTTCTGGTTCTTTATACAGTCTATGTGAACATGGGCTATATCCGCTTTATGCAAATGCCGCCGTACAATGT
Organism: uncultured Peptococcaceae bacterium; assembly: GCA_949743265.1. Classification (GTDB taxonomy): domain Bacteria; phylum Bacillota; class Peptococcia; order Peptococcales; family Peptococcaceae; genus CATJSX01. Next base: position 34,105 of record CATJSX010000063.1, on the reverse strand, counting down.
GTATCTATATGATCCTGAAGGAACGCAGATAAAAAAATCGTCTTTGGTACAGATCGTTCCCTTTATGGAAGTTATGAATAACGCTCTGTTGACTGATGCTAACGGCGTGGGGCTAGATGCCAGCACCAAAGATGTGCGGGTGATACTTTATATGGGAGCAGAACACATCGACCGCCACAGAACAGACTATGCCCTGTCCCTATTGCACCCCTCTGATAGCTACACTCCAACTGTGATCGGCACAAACACGCCAGAACAGAAAGCAAGGAAAGAAATTACTTGCGAACTGCTATTTTTTGAACTGACCGCCGTTGGATTTTTAGGCATTGCCGCTGTATTGTTTAAAGAAAAAAGTATGGGAGTCATTCGCGTCCATGCCATTCTCCCGCTACAAAGAAATCTGTTTCTTCTGTCCAAGCTGATGGTATTCGTGCTCTCCGATTTGATCTTTGCGGTGCTGCTCACCTTACTGAATGTGGGATTTTCCGACGGGGCGGCGGTATTGCCTGCTGTCTTGCTCCAGACGGCAATCCTGTCGCTGATGATGACGCTGGTGGGTCTGCTTTGCGCTTTGCTACTAAAAGACTTCCGACAATTCACATTAGCTTATTTGGTCATGGCCATTTTTGCTGCAACGCCCGTATTCTTGTCTGCCAACACATCAGTCAAATTTGATAGAATTGGCTATCACCCATTCTATCAAATTTATATGAAATTAAAAAACGCCTATTTCGGAGAAACTATTCCGCTATTCTATTATGTTGGCTCTGCGGTTGCAATCTTGTCACTGTTTCTGATTGGACAGTTTGCATTTCATAGAGAAATTGAGAAGGAGGGATAAGCATGAGAGGTTTAAAATATCAGCTGAAAAACGTTCTACGGGATAAATTTTGTTTGATGACGTTTTTATTACCTATTCTGATTGCTGCAATGCTGAATTTTATGGGTTCCATTGATATGTCAAGTTTAGGAAAATTGCACTTTGGCGTGTTGAAACATGATCTGTCTCCACAGACTGTCACATGGCTGGAGCGATATGGTTCAGTAACATTCTGCGAAACTTCAATGGAACTAACCACTGCCATCAATGAACCATCAACTAATATCATTGGCGTAAAAGCAAACGGGGCAACGATTGAAACGATTATTGCTGGAGATGAACTGGATATTTTTCAGCAGGCAGCAGCCACACTTCCAACTCTCTATCAACAACGGACAGATGTAGCACAAGCAGAAGTTTTGATCTTGAAACGTCCTGATATTTTGAAAAACGTGCAAGGTATTTTCATTCCCACTATGCTAATTGTCGCTATATTTATGAGCTGTACGTTCAACGCTATGAATATTATCTCTGAAAAAGAGGATGGTGTTGCTTTTGTCAATGAAGTTCTGCCCATGACACCAAGCCAATATATTTTGCAGAAAATAGCAATCGGCTTCCTTTTCGGAAGTTTATCAGCTATTGTAACGGCGTGCATCTGTTTTCAACTATCTTGGCAAAATTTTGGGATAATGCTGGCATTGATCGTTTTGTCGTCCTTTGTAGCTGCATTGATTGGTCTGTTTATTGGTCAACTCTCTGAAAACCTGATGATAGGTGTAGTCTACATCAAGATCGTTATGCTGGTATTTATCGTTGCACCGATTTTACATGCTTTGATCGATATGAATGAACTGTTGACCATGATTTGTTATCTTGTTCCATCCCAGCCATCTTTTGAAGGTATTATGGCTCTTTCCAGCGAAAATACAAAAACGGCAATGAAAGATATTGGTGTTCTCGCTATTCACTGTATCACATGGTTTATATTGTACGTTTTGATTTCTACACGGCGCAAAAAGCAGGCAATTTAACCATTGAAAAAATATCTGGTCAGTGGCAAAAAAGAAAAACCAGTTATTGGCAGAGTACTTATCTATGCTCAATTCATATTTTTCAGTAGTGGATTCGGCGATTTCGTTCGAACCGCCAAAGAACAGCTACAAATACATGAAGAACTTAATGATAGACATACTATAAAACACTATTTTTATGACTTTTTTCAGTGTAGTTCATAACATAAACTCTCAAATATCAACTATCGGATCTAGTTGATATTTGAGAGTTTTTTTATCGCCTTGTGAATGTTTACAAAGCAAAAATTTGTGGTAATTATTAGACATGAGAGGAGGCAAGAAAATGACTTTATTGGAACAAATTGAAGCGTTGCAAAATAAACCTTATGGGGTTATCGATATTTTTCCCGAAACTATTAGTGCAGAAAACCAGCCCATTTATCAGGCAGTTGAACAGTATTTTTTGCGAACGTCGCTGTTACCTCGTTTTGCAGAAAGTATCGTTACCATTATCCTGCGGCTGCTTTGTTATGAGCGAGCAGAGATTTTTATCACCGAAGCGCCAGAAAATCATTGGCTGACGCCTTATAGCAACAAATGGCTCAGCGGTGAGCCTATAGAAATACTTGCTGCCGTTTTTAAACATATCGTTACTAAAGACGTCAGTTCAGCGCAAATTCTTCTGATCGACGCCAACTGTTTAATCAGTCTTGACGGCGGATTTACGGTAAGCGTTTATCAGCCCAACGAACAACTTGAGCAATATTTATTGCCGCTAGTGCAAGCAGAAGGTTTATTTTATCGCCGAATCGTATCATAAAATAAACCTTCTGTTTGCGAGCCAAAAATTTTACTGGAAATTTGCGCCATAAAAATTTTTTCATGTTTTTCTTGACACATCTGTATATATCATTTATAATAACAGCAATGACAATTCTTGTTAAAGAAGGGATATGATAATCATGAACATGGTGCAGTTGGTAGGAAAACAATTTCAAACGTTACGACTAAACCCCATGCTTTGTATCATGACGATATTGATTACAGTGCGCACTTTTCTTTCTGGCAATGCCATCATGCTAACTGGTCTCTGCGTAGCGTTTTTGCCGTTTTTTTCCCAAACGCAAAATTTGACTTGTTTAGAAGAAGATGTTGATGCTGATAAAGAAATTTTTAGCCGCTATTTGATGAGTTATCTTATTATGACACTAGGCATGTTTTATTTAAAAATCGTGACCATGCTGGGCGCTACCTTTTACGCTAGTTATGTGGAAAATCCGTTATTGCGAGAAACATTTCTGCTGACTTATATCTGCAATTTGGTTTTTATCAGTGTAGTGGTACCATTGGTATATACCCTTTCTACCATGCAACGATTTATGATCGGCATCGTATTATGTCTCGCTGAAATTGGTTTTATGGTGTTTGCCAAAAATGCACTAACTATTATGGGCAGCAGTTTTGTTTTAACCGAACAGTGGGGACTATATTTATTGATGGCAATGATACCGTTAAACGCGTTATTATTCGTTAAAATGGATACCAAAAAAAGCAAAAAATGCCTTGCTCAGTCTGATACTGATTGAGCAAGGCATTTTTTATTGCCTCCATAATGGTGCCCAAAGTGATTTTCGCGGCGTTAAATAATCAACGGCTACCAAACAAAGGTATGATACACAAAATTATAAATGAAGTAAAAAATCCTTCTCCTCGTCGTTTGATTAACAACAAGAAAGATACCGCCATATTTGACAGCAGTTTTACTAATTACCTGAGCTGGCTAGAAAATATTGCTCATGTAGCTGAGCGTTTTATCAAAACTTTATGTATCACTATACAAACAAAGACTTTGCTTGATTAGCGAATGATACAAAACCATCGTTTAAGCATCATTGCTTTCGTAGAAATGCCAACAAAACGATAATTGGTTAAATTTGGACTGCTTTGTCTACAAAAACCACTGGTGAAAAAATCATTTATTCTGACGCACGCTAAAAAATACGAAACAACCAACACATAACATCATTACAAAAATGACAACTTCAAAGCTAGTATCTTCAAACGTTGTTTGCAACAGAAATACTATATTCTGAATTTGCAACACTCTCTGTTTTGGTTGATATTGTGGGCTTTTATTTTTATGATATTCGTAGTAAGATAACATTTAAGAAGGAGGAAAAACGATGAAACTATTTTCTTTAACGCATGTTTTAAAAGAATTGAGACCTCTGAGTATTGATAATCATCGTTGCAGTCGCCAGTATTCGTCGTTAAATGATTGTCAAATCTGTCAGGATATTTGTCCTACTCATGCGCTCGCTTTTATTGATGGACAATGGCAAGCTGACGGCTGCCAAAATTGCGGTCTTTGCGTTGCCGCCTGTCCTATGCAAGTATTTTCTTTAGAGGAAGACGCCTTACTTTCTGCTGTTGATAAAAATGATTCGCTAACCCTTAGCTGTCGTCATGATGTCAACACGCCACAAGGTCAGCTTCAAATCAGCTGTTTTGGGCAACTGTATCCCGAATTGATTTTTCGTCTTTTACAACAAGTTTCTCAATTAACACTTTATTATAATAGCCAAACCTGTGCACAATGTCCTAATCGGTGGCAAGCACAAAATCTAACCTTGTTTTTGGAACAGTTTCATCTTCCTTTAGACAAGCTTCAATTGATTGACGTCAGCCAACAAAGTGATGATCATTTTTTACCCAACCGTCGTTTCTTTTTACAAAATATTTTTTCCCAAGCTAAAACGACGTCAAAAAAAGCAGTCGCCGCTTCTGCAGAAATGCTCGTTAATCAACTGGATCCATCATTTACACCAGAAATTATTGCTAAACGAGTGCCTTTGGCTATGTTATATCGCCAACAGAAATCACTCGATTTGACGAAAGAATTGCCCTATCGCTTATTAGCAAACGATGCGTGTACTTTTTGCGAAGCTTGCAGCAAACTTTGTCCAACAGAAGCTCTATCGCTCCATACTGACGAAAATGGTGAGAAATCTTTGCTTTTTCAGCCTGTTTTATGCAACCAATGTAATATTTGCACTAATGTCTGCCTGTCAAAAGGTTTATATTGGTCAGACCGTCTTACTATTGGTCAATTGCTTAATAAAACGCCGCAAACACTTGCTAAAGCCTCTGAACAAACTTGCACGCAATGTGACCAACCATTTTGGCACTATCCCCAAGATCAGCCAATTTGCCATTTTTGCCAAGCCTCCCAATAATTTGCTCAAACAAATCATTGGTCAAAAATGTGACAATACGTACATATTTTCCAATAGGAAAATTTTGCATTATGATAATAGTATGTTGTAAGTATTACAACAGATCGCAAGGGAAAGTACCAATGAGAAAAAGATATTTTTGTTAAAAAGTACTTGCTCAGGTTTATTATTAGCATAGGGAGCTAATCGCTTGACAACACCTTATCGACAATTTTTTGTTCTCTGGCTTCAGATTTTAACTAATTACATTGTTTGGTTATGATTTAGTTTAACATGTTGCTAGGAAAGCAGGGATAAGCATGGCTCTTGCCATCGTTATGACTTTTTTTGCCCTATGTGGTACAACGATTGCCGCCATTATGTTTTATAACGCCGCTACATATTGTTTTTATAAAACAACATGGTGGAAATTTATCGCTATCATTTTATTGTTATTGGCAGTTTTGAGCAGTTATATGGCCATTTTTATGGCAGCAATGCTTTGGGAAGAACTGCATTTTCGTTTTTAATTGTTCAATTTACTTTAAAATAAAACAAAAACCCCGTTTTCCTTTATGGAAATTACGGGGTTAATTCTCAGCAATTATTCAGCTTTTTTGTCACCATCATCATTTGGAGTGTCATCGCCTTCTGTTAAAGTTGGATCATCTCCATCTTCTGTCGGCGTATTAGCGTCTTGACCTTCTTCACCTTTTTTGTCACCATCTTGAGTAGCGCCTGCTGGTGCGTTAGCATCTTGATCTTCGCCTTGTTTATCAGCGTCTTGACCTTTGTTGGCATCATCACCTTGCTGTTGTTGTTGCTGCTGTTGCGGTGTTTGTTGCTGTTGTTGTTGACTATCTTTATTACCACAACCTACCAAAGCAAACATAGATAAAGACAAACATAATACAGTAGCTAATACTCTTTTCATTTTTAATCATCCTTTCCCAAATAAACGGTCATTAATTTCTTGGCTATGTCTTTATCATATCAGTATCCTTTATCAAATCTGCTTCTATTTTGTAAAATAGTTGTAAACAAATCGTTCCGTTTTTTAGCGATTTTCATCAATAGGAAAATGAAGATAAGCAGTTGTACCGACATCTAATTGACTTTCATAAATCAATTCTCCATGATGACGAGTCACAATTTGGTTGCACAATGCCGTTCCTAAACCCAATCCACCATCTTGACGAGCACGGGCTTTATCTACGCGATAGAAAGGTTCTTTAATTCGCTTGACTTCTTCTGGACGCATTCCTTTTCCTTGATCAGCAACAGCTACAATATAATTGCGATGGTTATATGCTAAAGTGATGGTAATATTGCTACCAGCAGTGCTGGCTTTTAAACTATTGTCAAGCAAATTAACGAGAACACTTTTCATTAAATCAACCGCCATGGGCATTACAAAATCGTCTCCTTCAAGTCGTAGTGTAACGCCTTTTTCTTCGGCGCGATTGTTTAATAGTACCATGGCTTCTTGACAAATATGCTTCATGCTGCACAGTTCAAATTCCAGCTCGCCCTCTCGATAGTAGGTCAAATCCAAGAGCATTTTGTTGAGATTGAGCATTCTTTTACCTTCATTATAAATATAGCCTAAACTTTTGGCGAATAATTTTTCGTCATATGCCATTTTTTGCAGCAAATCGGCATAACCAATAATTGACGTCAGCGGCGTACGCAATTCATGTGTCAAATTATCAACGAAACGTTGTTGCCGATGCGTTTCTTCTTGTAATTCAGAAATTTTATTCTCAACTTCTGCCGCCATGAGATTAAATTGCAGCGCCAAACTCCCCACTTCGTCATTGGTTGAGAGAGCCACTCGTTCAGCAAAATTACCTGCAGCAATACTTTGCGCCGCTTGATCTAATTCTTTAATAGGCTTCATCAAAATTCGTGTCGTCACCATAACGACTATTGCCACAATAAATAATCCAATCAATCCCACTTCCAAAAAGAAAATATAATCATTTTGCTTTTGTTCATCAAGATGCGAAATCTCTTTGACCATACTGATGACTAAACGCTGATTATCTATTTCTACCACAAAACTGACAAATAAATAATACTTGCCCAAATCATCATGGCGTAAAATAACACTGCGCTGATTCGTATTAGCTGCCAAAAGTTCTTCGCGACTGCCACTATAAAGAGCGGGTAAATTGGTAGCTAAAAGCGTCAATTGCTCGTCAAAAACTTCCAGATAGTTGCTGGTATTACTAAACAAATCAACGATACTTTCAGCGAAATCCGTTATAGGCGCTTCATTGTTATGGCTGTTCATTAAATACAATACAATATTGGAGCGAATATTTTCTGCTTCTGCCACACTGCGATGAACTTCTTGTTCTTTCATACGCTCGCAACTATTTTCTGTTACGGTAATGCCTACAGCGGTAATAACCATCAAATAGATACAAAGGTAGGTCAACGATATTTTGACGCTGAAATTCATGCTAATCCTCCAAACGATAACCTACTTTGTAAACAGTTTTGATGCGATCCGTTTCTAATTTGTTGCGTAAGCGCTGAATATGAATGTCCACTGTGCGGGTATTCCCTTCATATTCATAATCCCAAACCAACTCCAGCAATTTTTCTCGAGAAAGTACAATATTTTTATTTTCAACCAAAAGACGCAGCAATTCAAATTCTTTAAAGGTCAATTCAATTTCCACGTCGTTTTTTAAAACCTTGTGCTGATCAAGAAGCAGTGTAATTTCGTGAAATGATAACATTTTTTCGGTTTGCGGTTTATTTTTGACTTCACTGCGGCGCAAAAGCGCTTTAACTCTCGCCAACAATTCCATTGATTCAAAAGGCTTAGTAATATAATCATCGGCTCCTAAGTTAAAGCCTTTTACTTTGTCTGTTAGAGCATCCATTGCTGTCAATAAAATAACAGGAATTTCCAATGCAGTAATGTGCGGCAATAATTCAAAACCATCCATTTTTGGCAGCATAACGTCCAAAAGCACCAAATTGACCGGTTGTTGTTTCATCATATTCAACCCTTCGATGCCGTCTTTGGCTTCCAATACCTCATAACCAGCCAGTATTAAATTCAATTTAATCAATTCCCGAATGGGTTCTTCATCTTCTATGACCAAAATTTTTTCCAAAATACTTTTCTCCTCCCGATTGGCCGTTTTTTATCCAGTCGTCAAACAATCGCTTGCACACACTAAAAAATTAAACGTTGCCGTCGGACATAAATATTCATCAATAAGGCTACGCCGATAAAATTAGTCAGCATAGCACTGCCACCATAGCTAACGAAAGGAAGTGGAATACCAGTAATCGGCATTATCCCCAAATTCATTCCAATATTTTCCAAAATATGGAAGAAATACATGCTGACAATACCGCTTGCCACCAAGCTACCGTAACTGTCTTTGGCAAGCATACCAATACGTAATCCTCTATATAACAACACAGCAAAAAGTACACATAATACACCAGCACCCAAAAAGCCTAATTCCTCAGCGAAAACAGCAAATATAAAGTCTGTCCATTGTTCAGGTAAAAATTGACCACTGCTTTGGCTACCAGCACCCAATCCCTGTCCAAATAATCCGCCGTTACCAATAGCAATTTTCGCTTGCCGCACATTCCAACCAATACCTTGCGGATCAATGGCTGGGTCAAACATCACCAAAAAACGATTTAATTGATGTTCTGCCAATACTGATGGCCAGCCGAATTTGTAGACACCAAACACATAGCCCAAAGCCACCGCCACACCACCGCCAAATAATGAGGTCAGCAGCTTCCAATTTGCGCCGGAAATGTAAAGCATACCTACCATAATTGCTACATAAACCAATGCGGTGCCCAAATCCGGCTGAATAAATACCAGTAACGTTGGTACGCCGACAAATACAAAAACCGGCAATAATTCTTTAAAAGTATTCAGTCGCCCTTTGCGTTCCAGCAAAAATTGCGCTAGTGTAATAATCAAAATAATTTTTCCTACTTCTGCTGGCTGAAAATTGCCTAAAGGACCCAACGGAAACCATGAACGAGCACCTTTTTGAGGGTCATTCAACAAATAAACGGCAACAAGCAAAATGATATTCAAGACGTATAAATGTTTGTAATATTTTTTCAGAATGACATAATCAAATCGTAACGTTACCAAAATCGCTACAGTTCCAATACCGATCCAAATCAACTGACGAAATACATAAGAACTACGTAAATGAGAGGTAGCGCTGTCTAAAACAAACACCCCCATTAATAAAATAGCGGCAATGGTCAGCAACAAAGTAAAATCTAGTTTGGTAATAATTTTGCGATAAAAATCCATTTCAACCTCCATACGCTAAAAGCGCTTTCTTATTTTGTTCCAGTTCCTTTTCCGGAATACTACAGTAAAAAAGCACAAGCAAAACGCTTGTGCTTAACGCCCGCCATAACGCAGCATACAAAAATGAATATTATAGCCATAGGCTTCACCGTTGATAAAGGATTCTAAATCCTTGTAAACTGCCGAATTTTTATCAATAATTTCTATTTCGTCTTTCATTTTGCGCAAAAAATCCCGATCAAACGCTGCCAAAAGTTCCTCAATCTGTTCCTCATCGTAACCCATTTTGACAGCTTGTTCATAGATAAATTTTACCGTATCACTTTGTAAAACAAATTCATTAGCTCTAATATAACTCATCTGGATCGCTCCCCTAATTTTTTCATTTATTTTTAAGTATACAAATAAATTTTTCTGCCGTCAATAGTGAGGAACTTACTTTTTACTTTACCAAAAACAGTTTACCGTGATAATTTTTTAAAATACCGCCTAAAATAATCTGTTGATGTTAAAAATATGGCAATGAAATGTTTTAATGATTCGAGATTTAGGGCCATTGGCTAATACTGCCCATCTATCAGTTGATAGAAATTATTTTTATCATTTCCTTCTGCTTTGACATCTTTTTTGATTCAATAAAGAAAGGAGTTATTGCTAGTAAGAATTTTCATCTTTTGGCAACAACTCCTTTTTATTATACTGTATTAAGGTTTAACTTTTTTAGAAATAATGTTTGCAGTTGTAATAATCACGTACATCCATTAGCGCTTCACCAAAACGTTGATAGTGAACAATCTCTCGCTGACGCAGAAAAGTCAATGGTGCAATAATATCTGGTTCGTTAGTTAAATTGATTAGCCATTCGTAGGTAATACGCGCTTCTTCTTCAGCAGCAAGGTTGCGCGTCAAATTAACGATAGGGTCGTCTTTTGATGAAATATAGTCTGCAGTCCAGTTGTAACCGTTCGGATCGGTATAATAAACGCCTCTGCCATGTAAAACATAATATTTATCCATTCCGGCAGCTTTAATTTCTTCAATAGTGGCATTGGACATAATCTGATAAACCATAGTAGCTAATATTTCCACATGCGCTAGTTCTTCTGTGCCTATATCTGTTAATAACGCTTTAGTTGCTCCAGTAGGCATAGTATAGCGTTGAGTTAAATATTGCAAACCAGCAGATAATTCACCGCTTGGACCTCCATATTGAGCCATAAGACATTGTGCCATTTTCAAATCTTTTGATCTTATATTAACTGGAAATTCTAATTTTTTTTCATAGATCCACATTAGTTAATTCCTCCTCATTGTTTTTCCCAAGGCCATGGGTCATTGATCCAATTCCACGGATAGGCAGCAGGGGTATAACCAAAATTGGCTAGTGGACCAAACTGCATTTCGTAGGCGCTTTTCTTTTCCCAATAATTTTGGAAGAAGCAGTTAAAATCATTGATGGCCTGCTGATCATTAGGATTATTGTCTAAATAAAGATTAAGATCGACCAACACAAAGCTAAGTTGTTGCAATTCTAAAAGCATAGCCTCTCTAGTAGTACAGAGATTAGTTTTTTTCATAATGCATACTCCTTATCTGATTTTCTTAATATATGGTTTATTGAGATTAGCAAAAACGGTGCCGTTTCTCAAAGCTTCCGGTAAATTATATAAAGTTCCATAGGGCTGACGCTCAATAAAAATAGCAGCCAGTGGAAGATTTTGCTCAATGGTTTGATTCATCGTTAAATAAACCTCCTTTCTGCCTAAGATAGTATAGTTTATGTTGCTTGAGGTTTATTGGTGAATTCATCGTACAGACATAAGAAAAGTACAAAATCAGGAAATAATATTTTTAGGCATGATTTTTTCCAATAGAAAAATACGGTTCGCAAAAAAATTTTTCATGTTCCAAGTAAATGCTCAGTTGCATTGCGCATAAAAACTTTGATGATTAGCCATTTCTAACGCAGGGTATATATAACATGATAACTCTACTTTAATAAAGAATAGGAAGGATTATTATGCAAATTGATTGGATAGAATTACGACACAAAAAAAGCGGCTTAACGTTGCGCAAAACGGTTCTAGATAAAGTTTGCTCTTTATCCGGCGAAAATGACGCTCTTGATTTTCTATTCCGCGGTCTTCTCGGCGCCAGTGCTTTTGCCGCAGGACATACAGAACCTTATTTTTTAGACGTTATTTGTCGCATCGGTTTTCATGCAGCTCATCACGACTATTTATGGTATGCCAAAAACACAGCCGATGAACACGGTGCAACCATTACAGATGAAGAAGAATTGTACAATAGTAATAACCAAATGGTAATGCGCCGCAGCTTTGGCGAATTGACTATTGGTGATGAAGAAACGACGCAACCTATTGATACTGCCTTTAGCATGCTTCATTTTTGCCGCACGTCACTACCTGATGCTACTATTGTCGCAGATTCTTTTCGCCATATTCATTATTATCAACTCAAAACAGATGAATTGTCCCAAAGGCTGTCGGAAATTCTCACACTACCACACGGGTTCGCTGTTCTTTTAGATGGTCGCTTATTACAAGCACCAGTGGATTTAACGCCGCTCATGACCAAACGATCAGATCTTCAACTGATCGCTGTCAATACTGTCGGCGGCAAAAATTTAACAATTATAAAAAAAGGCAACATGATCAGTTGCAAATAATAAATTTTTTATTTGGTCTTCTTGAATAACAAAAGAACATAAATAACCCAACACGCTTTGAATACTTTAAGCGCGTTGGGTTATTTGCAGTTAATCTCCAAATCGTCATCACCAAACTATCACCTTGCACCGAATTTCATTGGCAAAAAATAACGGGATAAATTTAAGACACAGCTATTGGCCGACTGATTAAAATTTTTATTTTCGGGGTAAATATAAAAAATAATAACAGATTTTCCGTGATGATGAATTTTTTCATCAGCCAGTTAATCATGCAAGGTGGGATTTCTATGCAGAAACGCGGCGGTTTATTAGCCTTTTCTGAAGGCAGCAAAGCACAAAGTTTATTTCATTCAGAAGGCTATTTTTGGCTGACAACAGCAGTCGCTGTCAGTTTTGCCGCAGAAGAACTGTCCGATGCGCAGACAGATAAACTGCAAAGCCAACAAATTTTGGCGTTGTTTAACCAATGTATTCGTCATAATGCTGTTTCAGCCTCAGCATTAGCAACAGCTAAACAAACAGCACTGGATAATATTGCCATTATTGATCGCTATAACGATCAGCAGACTTTTTTTAAAGCTGCAGAAGCATTGGGACTATGCCGTTGCTTTACAACCTATTGGCTTTTTTTTAAACTAATTGAAATGGAATGGCAAGAAGTGCTGCAATCTGATGAAGTGGCAGAAACATATCAATTTATGGATACTGTTATCAGCGAAAGCGAAGAATTGTTATCAATGAAAGAAACACTGGATAAAGGCAAGCGACTTAATAATGATCAAGAAATTTATTTGCGCCAAAATTGGCGAAGTGTTCGCCAATTTTGGCGGGATATGAAACAGGATCTATATTTACTGGATAAAGGCTTTCTCAAATACCAGCAATTATAGTTGTCTTAAAAAAGTAATAGACCCAAAATCGGAAACGTTCCCAAACCATTAAAAGGTTGATGGGTGTTTGTGCCAATGCTTGCGGTTAGTGCTGATACCATTAGGACGCTATGGCTGTTTTATTATGCTGTTTACCACCAACAAGAGCCATAGCAGCAATTGATTGCGGAATTTTGAGGTTTGTATTGTATGAAAAATAGAAAGGGGCAAAATCAATGAAAAAATTAAGAAGACCAAAAAACGGTCGAAAACTGATGGGCGTATGCGCTGGATTAGGTGATTTTTTTGGCATTGATCCAACTTTTGTGCGTATATTTTGGGTACTGTTATGTTTATTCCCACCAATCAGCACGCTGCCAGCAATCATTATTTACATGTTGTTAGGTTATATTATTCCCGAAGATAAGGATTATATTGATGTCTGAACGCAAACGCCCAATAGGCATTATCGTTTTAGGTCACGGCAGTAGACGCTTGGAAGCTAATAAAGAAGTAGAAACTATTGCCCAAATGCTTGCGCAACGCCAAAAAAATTGTCTGGTACAAGCGGCTTTTGCCGAATTTGCCGAACCAAACTTGGAAAAAGCTGCGAATATTTTGGTTCAACAGCAAGTGAAAGAAATCATTATCGTTCCGCTGTTTTTAACGGTGGGCAACCATTTGCATCGAGATATACCAAATCGCGTAGATCAACTTTCCGCTCTTTATCCTCAAATTCACTTTAAAGAGACCAAACATTTAGGTGCTGATGTGTTAATTGTGCAGCTTTTAGAAAAACGCATCAGTGAAATAACTGACGTATAATTGTTTTTGGAGAAGAAATAATAAGAAAGGGTATGCCGAAAATGATGGAAACCATGTTTAAACTTCATCAATTAGATGAAGCTGATGCCGTAGTGGTATGCCTGCAATCTGCGCTTAAGGCAAAAAATGTGCCGCAAGCTAAAGCAATGGATATTCGACTGTGTTTAATGGAAGCTGTGCATAATGGGTTTATCCACGGCAATTACAACGACGTAGCTAAAACAGTCTGCATCAAGTGGCGCTTAGAAGAAAAAACTTTTTGTTTTTGTGTGGAAGACGAAGGCGGCGGCATAAAAAAATTGTGCACAGCGACAGATGAGCTTACTGAAGAAAAACTTTTAGACGAAAACGGCAAAGGATTATATTTAATTGGACAAATTTCTGATGAAATCTGGTATAATAAAAAAGGAAACAAAATCCATGTAAAAATTCGCTGGTAAAGAAAGATCTTGCAGGGCGCCATTTGAGCGATTCAAATTTGCCCGAAAGTGAGGGCGTGAGAATGAAACAAGACTTGGAAGAAATGGTCAAGGCTTATAAAGAAAATCCAACAGAAGAAAAATTTAATCAAATTATCATCGCCATGGAACCGATGATCAAATATTGGTGCCAATCCCAATGTTATTTGGCATGGGAAAAAGAAGATTTGCTTCAAGTCGCTCGTATTGCCATTATTGGCGCATTGGAGCGATTCGATCCTACGAAAGGCATTCGTTTCAAAACCTTTGCTTATCGCACAGTTTCGGGCAAAATCATGAATTATTATCGCGACAGTACTTGGCGAGTCACTATTCCCCGCAAGTTTCGAGAATTGAGTACTTATATCAATAAAGCAGAAAGCGAATATTATCAAAAACATGGTGAGAATCCTACTACTGAACAAATCGCTGATATTTTGGGCATTGACCAAAAGCAAGTAGAAGAAGCGCTAGAAGCTAAAAGAGCGACACAGACCGCCTCCCTATCTGAACAAAATGAAAGTGAAAATACTGCCTCTTTATTGAATCTAATGGGTGCTGAAGACAGCAACCTAGAAAATATCGAAATGCGTCGCGACCTAAAAGAGGCTATGCGTCTTTTAGACGATAATCAGCGTAAAATCATTTACTATCGCTATTTTGAAGATTTAACGCAAAGCAAAATTGCTGATATTTTAGGCGTTTCACAAATGCAAGTGTCTCGTTTAGAAAAAAATGCTTTAGAAAAAATCCGTCGCAAGATGATTATCAAATAAACGTTACAAGTCTATTATCGCAATAAAATCAACTAAATATAACAATAAAAAGTCTTTGGAAAAATTTCCAAAGACTTTTTATTGTTCATTTTGATTTTGTTGCAGACACATAAAAAATATCACTAAAGATTCATAAGCCAAAAAAATATCTTAAGACGCATTAATAAAAGATTAAGAAAAGGTTAATTGACATTTATGGCGAGCACTTATAAAATGAAAACAGCAATATGAAACGAGGAGGAAATGATTTTGCCGAGAAAAGTCAAACGAATACATTATGGTCGAATCATAGCAACTTTAGCAATTGTAATCGTCGCTTGCACAGGCGGTTTTAAATCAGGACTCTTTCTAGCGGAAAAACTTTTTGTTCAGGCAGAAAGCATTTTTAATCAGATAGAAATAGCTGTCGATCATTGGCGTGATAAACCATCAGAAGAAATTTTGCCAAAAGTTGCCGAACAAATCGTTAACGAAAATTTTGATCAAACTCAATTACATAGTCAGTACGTACTGCTAATGGATCTGGAAAACTCTGCCTCTCTATTGACAATTAACAGCAAAAATAGAATTTACCCCGCCTCTATGACAAAAATGATGACCACTATTGTCGCTATTGAATCCATTAACGATTGGGATACATCTGTGACAGTTTCCGCCGAAATTATTGATGAAATGCAAAAAGCAAGCGCTTCAATGGCTGGTTTTTCGGCTGGTGAAAAAGTTTCCGTCAAAGATTTGCTCTATGGTGTCATGTTACCCTCTGGCGGCGACGCAGCGATGGCATTAGCCGAAGCTACTGCTGGTTCGCAAGAAATTTTTGTGGCGCTGATGAACCAAAAAGCTGAAAGATTAGGAATGACAAACACGCATTTTACTAATGTTGTTGGTCTTCATAATGATAATCACTATACAACGGCAGAAGATTTAGCTAAGTTGATGATATATGCGCTAAAAAACGATTTGTTTCGTCAAATATTTACCGCTAAAGACTATACGACAACGCCAAGCAATCGCCATAGCCAAGGAATTACGCTGCATAGTAGCGTGTTGAATAAAACGGAAATCAATTTTGACGGCGGCTGTATCTTAGGCAGTAAAAGTGGCTATACCAAAGAAGCCGGTCTTTGTTTAGCTTCTTTAGCGGAAAAAAACGGCAGACAGTATATTTTGATTACTGCCAAAGCACAAGGCGATTATAGTTCACAGTCTTATCATCTTGAAGATGCGCTTTTGATTTATGAGCAATATTTAAAATAAAAAAGCAATTTTCTTGTCTAACGAGCCGCGCTGAAATAGCAAGCAATATTTCGGCGCGGTTTTATTTTGAGTGTTTTACTTAAATCCTTACGGCAAATTGTGCGTTTTAGGTTAAAATTTTGCTACAAAATGGCGAAATTCTAAGAATATGGCTTGTCTAGGGCGATAGGTAATGATAAACTAACATGAGATAGTTAAAAAACGCCGAGAAAAATGGAAACACTAGGAGAAAATCATGACTATTATTTTAGCTTCAGCGTCTCCGCGACGAGCAGAACTTTTAACGCAGATAGGCGTTTCGTTTGTTGTTTTTCCAAGTTCTATTAACGAAACACTAAACCCTCAACTACCTATTAAAGAGCAGTTATTATCTTTAGCGTTAGCCAAAGCACAGAATGTCGCACAACATTTTGACGAAGGAATCGTATTAGGCGCTGATACCGTCGTCGTTGATAAAGGAGAAATTTTGGGCAAGCCCCACGATTTATCAGAAGCGCGTCAAATGTTGCGCAGACTTTCTGGTCATACGCATCTAGTCATGACAGCAGTAGCATTAGTAAACAGCAGCAACGGACGTATTTGGCAGGACATTGTTGTCAGTCAGGTGCAATTCAGAACATTGACTGAAGAAGATATAGAAAGCTACCTAGCTACCGGCGAATCATTAGATAAAGCCGGCGCTTATGGCATCCAAGGCAAAGGCGCGCTATTGGTAGAAAGTATCACAGGATGCTATTTCAATATTGTTGGTTTGCCTTTAAATAAAGTTGCCGAAGGGCTTAAACTGATGGGGGTAAATGTTTATCGTATGATCAAAAATGAGGAAATCTATAATCTGTTATTGAAACGGCTCGCAACTGGTGATAATATTCGTGATTTTTCCGATCATGAATTACTATCATTATTGCTGGTCAACGGCACAAAAAAATACAGCGTTGAGCAAATTTCACAGTTGATATTAACAGAAAGTCATGGTCTCAGTGGTCTAAGCAAGTTAACTCTTGAGGAACTAGCCGCTTTTGAAGGGATTGGTCAACGCAAAAGCGTACGAATTTTAGCTGCTTTAGAATTGGGTCGTCGTGCCCACAATAATTCAAAAGGCGAAAACGCAGTTATCAATAGCATAGGTGATATCGCTCACCTATTGATACAAGACATGGGCCGTTTAGAACAAGAAGTACTTAAAATTTGTTTGTTGAATAATCAACACGAATTATTAGGCATTGAAATGGTGGCTATGGGTGCTGCTAATATCATAAGCATTTATCCCAAAGAAATTTTGCGTATTGTGTTCAAAAAAAGTGCTCACGCAATCATCTTGGCGCACAATCATCCTAGCGGCTATTTAGAAGCCAGCAATGACGATATTATTATGACCAAACGATTGAAAAAAATTTTTGATGACATAGGAATACCCATTTTGGACCATATTATTATAGGTGGAAATGACTATCACAGCCTCAAAGAAGCAGGCATTTGGGAATAAACGGACATTAGGAAAGGAAGTGTCAATATGGCAAAAGAAATTGCCATTGATTTAGGAACCGCCAATAGTTTGGTATATGTTCAAGGAAAAGGGATTGTCATTAGAGAACCTTCTGTTGTGGCGATCAAGAAAGGTGCAACCAATCAAGTATTAGCTGTAGGTGAGGAAGCCAAGCGAATGATCGGACGTACACCGGGCAATATCGTTGCCGTAAGACCCTTAAAAGACGGTTTTATCGCTGATTTTGACGTTACGCAAAGTATGTTAAAATATTTTTTTAATAAAGCCTTAAGCACAACTAGTGTTCTTGTAAAACCTAAAGTTGTTATTTGTGTGCCAGCGGGTACTACTTCGGTAGAAGAAAGAGCAGTGCGTCAAGCGACACTGCAAGCTGGCGCTAAAGAGATTTATATCATGCAGGAGCCAATGGCAGCTGCTATCGGCGCTGGTCTACCAGTTGGAGAACCAACTGGTAGTATGATCGTTGATATTGGCGGCGGGACGACCGATGTGGCAGTTATTTCTTTAGGCGGCATTGTCAATAGTCAATCCATTCGCATTGGCGGCGACAAAATGGATGAAGCCATTGTGGGCTTTGTAAAAAAGCAGTATGGTTTATTGATTGGCGAGCGGACAGCGGAGGAGATCAAAATCAATATTGGCAACGTTTATATTTCGCCGCTTGATATCCCCAAAACCATCATGGTCAGCGGTCGTGATTTGGTTACCGGATTGCCAAAACAAGTAGAAATTAGCGACGCAGAAATTCATCTGGCATTTAAAGAGATCATTATCAGCATTATGGACGCTATTAAATCTTGTTTGGAAAAAACGCCGCCGGAATTGGCGGGAGATATTATGGACAGAGGCATTATGTTAGCCGGCGGCGGCGCTTTGATCGGTGGAATGGATACCTTGATTGCTCAAGAAACAGGCATGCCTGTACACATTGCAGATGATCCGCTCACTTGCATCGTTTTGGGCGCTGGTCAAACTTTAGAAAATGTCGAGCTGCTGAAAAAAGTTGCCAGCGGCGCTAAAAGAATATAGACGAAGGATTGATTAGAGCATGCCCAAAAGAAAATGGCTAATACGTATTAGCGCTGTGATTATTATTGGCGGTATTTTGCTATCTTTGGCAGTAGCAACCATAGAGCCTAGAAATAATTTGACCTTTGTAGAAAATGGACTACGCAACGCAGCCAGTCCTTTTCAACATGGTCTCAGCACATTGAGCAGCAATATCAAGAGCGTTTTTGCTATTTTTGGCGAAGCTCAGAAATTGCATGATGAAAATATAATCTTAAAACAACAAATCGGCGAGTTGAATAATCAAATCAATACATTAAAAGAAGCCGAGTTAGAAAATATTCGTTTAAAAGAAATGCTTGCGTATAAACAAAAAGCAGTCGAACATTACGACTTAACTGTAGCGGCTATCATTGCAGAAAATAACAATAAGCTGGAGCATACGATTATTTTGGATAAAGGCAGTAATGATGGTATTGCCAGCAACATGATTGTTTTGAATCATCAAGGCTTAGTCGGTCGCATTACTTCAGTATTATCCGATTCTTGTGAAGTGGTACTGGTTTTAGATCGCGAAGGTGCTGTCGGCGCTAGAGTATGGGAGACCAGAGAAACGCCTGGGGTTGTAGAAGGAATGGGTAGCGATAAAAATATATTACGCATGGTTCATATGCCCCATGATGCAGATATTTGTCTCGGTGATATCATTGTTACTTCCGGTTTAGATGGTATTTATCCGGAAGGAATTCGTATTGGTGAAGTAGTAGATATTAGCATTGAAGCCGGCGGACTGACTAAACAGGCCACCATTGAGCCTTATGTCAATTTTTCCAAATTGGAGGAAGTTTTTATCTTAACAAACGTAAAAGTTTCGTCAGATATGGCAAATGGCGAGCAAGGAGGACAGTAAAATGAAATATATTTTACTGCTGATTCTTGGATTTTTCAGTGTTATTTTGCGAGATACCATTTTTAACGATTTGTCAGTTGCTGGCGGCAAGCCAGATTTTATGCTGATTATGGTAGTATTTTTTGCTATTTTTAATGGACCGTTAAAGGGTGGCTGTTTAGGGCTGGCAATGGGATTTTTGGAAGATTTATTAGCGGGACGTTTTATCGGCGTAAACGCGCTTTGCAAAGGCATTATTGGCTGGATCATTGGGCATTCGGAACGAAGATTATATAAAAATAATTTTTTTGTTCCTATTGTCTGCTTGATTGTTGGTACTATTGCCAACGCTTTTATTTATTACGTGTTGAGCAAACTCATTGGCAGCAACATCGTTTTTATCGGCATGGTCATCACGACTATACCAGATATTGTTTACAATAGTTGTTTTGCTCCGCTGATTTATGCCGCTTTTTATCAGATCAGTGCCAAGGATATTCGAGATTAACGTTTACAAAGAAAGGAGCTACGATGCAAACAAAAGAGCGTAAATATATAGAAAAAAGCCTTTCAATTTACACGCTGCTAATTTTTGCGATAACAGCCATATTGATTGGAAAACTGGCTTGGATGCAGTTAATTGATACCGAATCTTATCAGCTGCAAGCTCAACGCAATAAAACAAGACAATTAGCATTAGATGCTGGTCGCGGCAATATTATCACTGCTGACGGTATTGTCTTGGTCACTGATCAACCAACCTTTCAAGTATCGGTTCATCCGCAGACATTAGCTGATTTAGGTGATGAGGGCAAAGCGCAAGTCATTGCCGATCTGGCAAATTTGTTAAACGATCCAGAAATTACAATAGAAATTATTACCGAAAAAGTCAATGATAATCGTTATCGTATGTACCAACCCGTTGTCATAAAAAAAGGATTGGACATTAGTTTAGTCAGCGCTATTGAAGCTAGACGTGACCAATTGCCGGGAGTGACTATTACGACAACGCCGGAACGCGTCTACTTGGAAGGCAATTTTGCTGGTCATATATTAGGCTATTTGGGCGAAGTTAGTCAGGCTGAATTAGATGCGCAAGCCAAAAAAGAAGCTGAAACCGGCGTGCCTGATGAAAATCATTATAATATGGGAGATTTTATTGGCAAAAATGGTTTGGAGAAATCATATGATAGCGAACTCAGAGGTAAGCCCGGTACAGTATTAGTCGAGGTAGACGCTAACGGACATCCTATCAGCGAAACTGTATCTGTTATGCCTAAAGTCGGCAACAATTTAATTTTAACCATTGATTATGACTTGCAGAAAGTATTGGAGAATTCTTTTGATCGTGTGGCGGCTTCTTTGAGGAGCAATCCCAAATCCGATAAAGCTGGCGCTGGCGCTGCTGTCTTGTTAGACGTCAAAACTGGCAAAGTATTGGCAATGACTAGTCGACCTGACGATAAGGTTACTCAGCAAAACAAAGCTATTCAAGGACGTTATATTCCCGGTTCAACATTTAAACCTGTAACGGCTACTGCCGCTTTGGAAACAGGCAATATCAATACAACAGAAACCATTTATAATTCCGGTCGCTATTGGGAAAAGCCGTATATCAAATCAACAGCAGCTCCGGGACGATATAATATTTATACGGCTATGGCGCGTTCAGATAATACATTTTTTCAAGAAATTGGTCGCCGTACTGGTGTCGATAATATTGCAAAATACGGCGCTGAATTAGGTTTGGAAGGAGCGACTGGTATTGATCTGCCGTATGAATCCACCGGTGAAAATCCTTATCAAGGCGCTTTACCGACTATAGAAAAACGAGAACAATATAATGATCGTTATCGCGAACAATGGGGCAGTATTTACGACAAACGTATTGACGAATCCAATGCCGAGTATGATGAACTTATTGCACAAGCACAAAGCGAAGAAGAAAAACAAAAGTTACAAACGCAAAAAACAAAAGCCGAAAAACAACTGCTGAAAGAAAAAGAAAATACATTGACTAATGGTACGCGTTGGCGACCGGCTGATACTTTTAATATTGCCATGGGACAAGGGCGACAAGCATACACGCCTTTACAACTAGCTGTATATGTTTCTACCATTGCCAATGGCGGAACAGTTTATACGCCTTATATCGTGGAGGAAATTCAAGATAGCGAAGGTAATACAATCAAAAAAACTGCTCCAACAATAAAACATGTCGCTGATATTAGCGCTGAAACTTTGCAAATCGTTCGCGATGCTATGTGTAGAGTAACAGCTCCAGGCGGAACTGCTTATAGTTTGTTTGCTCATTTTCCCAACAGCATTAAAGTTGGCGCCAAAACCGGAACCTCTCAACCGGGGATTGCAGATTATCATGTCGGTGCCAAAGAGTATTTTGACGGTGTTTTTGTTGCATTTGCGCCAGCAGATGATCCACAAGTAGCTTTTGCTTGTGTAATGGAATATGGTTTCAGTGGTTCAGGCTCTGGTGGTTTGGTTTGTCGAGATGTATTTTCCGCTTATTTTGGACTTAATTGATAGTGAAAAATACAATTAATGGAAAAATTAACTGTATTTTTATCTCATTTGCAGGTTTTGAGAAAAATATGTAGAATGTATTAAAATTACGTTTTGTGGTGAAAGATAGGAGTCCAACGTCATGGAAACAGTTACTTTTAAAGGCAGCAAAGACGGCATTTCGATGGTTTTGGACTGTCATGTCAATTTTGAAGAACTCTGCCAAATTATTGTGCAGAAACTTTGGCAATCCAGAGATTTTTTGGGTGAACACATGACGCTGATCATCAATAGTCGAGATCATTTATTGAGCGACGGTGAAAAATTGGCCTTGAAAGTTCTGCTTCAGTCTTTAGGGCACGATATTTTACGCTTTACTTCAACCGCCGAAAGAAATCTGCCTCAAGAACAAAATTCTTTTTCAGAAATAGCTGATGAAAAAGAATGTGTTGATTTGTCAATGTTTGAACATATGGAATCTTATTTATCTGAAGGACGGACCATGCTAGTTCGCAAAAATATTCGTTCTGGTCAATTTTTGGAATTTGACGGTACATTAATCATTATAGGCGATGTGAATGCTGGCGCTGAGTTAAAAGCTAGCGGTCATATTTTAATTTTAGGAACTATGCGCGGCGTGGCTCATGCTGGCTGCAAAGGCGATCGGCAAGCCATTGTATATGCAACAAAACTGTTGCCAATTCAATTACGTATTGCTGATTTAATTGCCAGAGCGCCAGATGATGAAGAAATGGATACTACGGAAGCTGAAATTGCACAGATCGTTGATGATCGTTTGGTTATTGAAAGCGCATTTGAATAATTAGGAGGACGGAGAATGGGTGAAGTATTTGTAGTAACTTCTGGTAAAGGCGGCGTTGGCAAAACAACAACAACAGCCAATATTGGAACAGGGTTAGCTAAAATGGGCAAAAGAGTAGTATTGATGGATACCGACATTGGATTGAGAAATTTAGATGTTGTTATGGGACTAGAAAACCGCATAGTTTATGATATTGTTGATGTTGCTAGCGGACAATGTAAGTTAAAAAAAGCGCTGATCAAAGATAAACGTTTTGATAATTTGTATTTACTGCCAGCGGCTCAAACCAAAGATAAAACAGCCGTCACAGAAGAACAGATAAAAGAAATGTGCGACTCACTTAAAGAAGAATTTGACTATGTAGTGATTGATTGTCCTGCCGGCATTGAACAAGGTTTTAAAAATGCTGTTGCCGGTGCAGATTGGGCGCTCGTTGTGACGAATCCAGAAGTTTCTTCCGTACGTGATGCCGATCGCATTATCGGTCTTTTGGAAGCTAGCGGTCTAAATGAACCCAAACTTTTGATTAACCGCATGCGCCCAAATATGGTTAAACAAGGTGATATGTTAAATATTGATGACATGTTAGAAATATTGGCAATAAAACTTCTGGGTGTCGTACCGGAAGATGACAGTATTGTTATTTCTACTAATCGTGGCGAACCAGCCGTATTAGATGACAGCTCTCAAGCGGGACAGGCTTATCGCAATATTACCCGACGTATTATGGGTGAAGATGTGGCTCTGATGAATTTTGATGTTGAAGAAGGATTCTTTTCTAAATTAACGAAGCTGTTCAAAAAAAATTAAGGAGGACTTGAGCGATGGCCAGTGCTTTTCAAAGATTATTTGGCGATAAAAAAAACAGCAAAGAAACGGCTAAAGAACGCTTGCAGCTGGTGTTAATCCATGATCGCGCAAGTTTATCCAAAGGTATCGTTGACGATTTAAAAAAAGATTTGATCGCGGTGATTTCCAAATATATGGAATTTGACGAAAAGAATTTAGAAGTTCAGGTAGAAGATAAAGAAGATATGGCTATTTTAGAAGTTAATATCCCAATCTCACAATTAAAAAGAAGCTATTAAACTCAATTGAACTCCTCTCAAAAAAGAAATCAAACGACAAGATAACCATCTTTTTTGAAGAGGAGTTTTTTGGAGAAATTTGGCTGAATTTCTTTTAGTATAGCAAATTATTATTTGCGTTAGTACTCAAAGAGGATTATAATAGAAGAAATATTTTTCAGCCTGTAGGCTGTAAGGCATTATAAATTTGGGGAGGACAGATTATGCGCTGGCAAAAAGTAGTAACATTTTTGGCGACGGTAGTATTAGTCGCTGTAGCAGCAGTAGCCTTGCTGCCCGTTTATGCCGATCATGCTCGTTTAGGGTTGGATCTACAGGGCGGCGTTATGGTTCGCTTGGAGGCGCCGGAGGGAACCAGTGATGAAGATATGCGTGGAGCCATTGAAGTGATTAACAATCGTGTCAACAGTTTAGGCGTAACTGAACCAGAAGTCAGACGAGAAGGCAGTAACCGCATCAGCGTTGAACTGCCGGGTGTTGATGATCCAGAAGAAGCAGTAAGGGCTATTGGCACTACGGCAAGACTAGATTTCGTACGAATGGATACTAACGAAATTATTTTGAGCGGCAATGAGTTGGAAAAAGCTGAAGGTTATATGGATCAAGAAACCATTGACCCTACTCAACAATTTGGCGTTTCTCTCCGTTTCAACAGTTCTGGTACAGAAAAATTTGC
This sequence comes from uncultured Peptococcaceae bacterium, assembly GCA_949743265.1. Lineage (GTDB taxonomy): Bacteria > Bacillota > Peptococcia > Peptococcales > Peptococcaceae > CATJSX01. Next base: position 9,345 of record CATJSX010000063.1, on the reverse strand, counting down.
TCAAGCAACCAGTGAAATGGTCGCTAAATATCCTGATGGACGGGATCCCAATCGCATTATCGCTATTGTGTTGGACGGCAATGTCTTATCAGCGCCTTTTGTCAGCACACCGATTACTGACGGTAAATGTCAAATCAGCGGCAGTTTTACTTCCAGAGAAGAAGTCAGTCAGCTGGCATTATTGTTAAATTCGGGAGCGTTGCCAGTGGAATTGACAATGTTAGAAAAACGTTCAGTAGGACCGCAATTAGGTCCAGATTCTATCGCTAAAAGCATTAACGCTGCCATTATCGGCGTAATCATACTAGCAGTATTTATGCTGATTTTATATCGTGTTCCCGGCTTTTTAGCTTTAGTAGCGTTGACATTATACGCGATTATTTTAGCAGGTGCGTTAATTTTGATTAAAACAACCATTACACTGCCGGTTATTGCGGCATTTTTGTTATCAATCGGTATGGGCGTAGATGCTAATATTATTATTTATGAACGTATTAAAGAAGAATTACGAGCAGATAAATCTTTGCGCGTAGCAGCAGAAGCAGGATTCAAAAAAGCTTTTGCAACTATTTTTGACTCTAATGTCACGACATTGATAGCTGGTATCGTTTTGATTATCTTTGGGACAGGTTCTATTCGTGGATTTGCTATTACGTTATCCATTGGTATTTTAGCTAGTATGTTTACCGCTATTACCTTTACACGGTTTATCTTAAATACATTAGTATCCTCAAATTTGATTACCAATACAAAATTCTATGGGGCTTAGGAGGCGAGAAAAATGGATTTTATCGGCAAAAGAAAAATTTGGTATGCAATCTCGCTCTTAATCATCATCCCGGGGATTATTTCTTTGTTTTTGCAGGGATTAAATTTGGGCGTTGATTTCGCTGGCGGTAACGCGCTGCAAATAAAATTTGAACAAGAAGTGGCTATTGAAGATTTGAGAGCGCAGTTAATCAGCATGGATATGGGTTCTAGCAAAATTCAAACAATGGAAGGCAACTCCTATCAACTCAAAACAACCTATATGGATCAAACGACACAAGATAACCTTTTAAATGCGTTAGAAACTGCTTTAGGATCTTTTGAATTGATTCGCAACGATGCTGTAGGACCGACGATTGGCGCAGAACTCTTGCGCAGCGGCTTAATTGCTTTAGTGATTGCTATTTTACTAATGGTTGTTTATATTGCTTTTCGTTTTGAGCTGAAATTTGCTATTGCTGGGATTATCGCTTTAGTTCATGACGTTATGGTGGTTATCAGTTTATTTTCTATTTTTCAGTTGGAAGTAGACAGTTCTTTTATCGCCGCTGTGTTGACGATTTTCGGATATTCTATTAACGATACCATCGTTATTTTCGACCGTATCAGAGAAAATCTACATAAAGTAAAAAAGGACGAACTGCAAGGCGTTATCAACCATAGTATCAAACAAAGTTTAACGCGCTCTATCAATACATCAGTTAGTACGTTAATTTTGCTGTTAGCGCTGTTTTTCTTCGGTGGTGAAACGACAAAAGTTTTTGTCTTAGCTTTAATTATAGGAATTACCGCTGGAGCTTATTCTTCAATCTTTGTTGCCAGTCCTTTGTGGTTTGATATGGCATTTCACGGCAAAGATAAACAATTTTCTATGTAAAAATTGCTTAAAGGTTGGTTTAAGCCTTTATAAATAAATCAAGCGTCTTATCAAACGATAAACATAAAAAAGCTGATTTCTGCGTAAAGCAGAAATCAGCTTTTTTCACTTAATAAATCATAAAGGCTGAGAAAAAATCTCAGCCTTTATGAGCAACAAACTTTTTAATTTAATTTATCCAATTCAAAAGCGTCATGTAAACGCTGCATAGCTTTTTTGATATTATCATCGTGATTCTTAATGATGCAAGATACTTTAATTTCAGAAGTGCTGATCATTTCTAAATTGATTTTAGCATCGGCCAAAGTGGAAAAAATCTTAGCAGCAACGCCAGTAGCGCTAACCATACCAGCACCAACAACAGAAACTTTAGCAATATCATCGGCGTAAACGACTTCTGAAAAACCGATAGAGGTTTTTAAATCGTTGACAATGGCTAAGGCTTTGTTTAAATCATCTTTAGGAATAGTAAATGCGATATCGTTGATATTATTACGCATAGCACTTTGTACAATCATGTCAACGTTGATTTTAGCATCGGCTAAAGCGGTAAAAATCTGATTGGCAATGCCCGGTTGATCGGGTACTTCAAAAATACCAATTTTAGCAACATTAAGATCGCTGGCAACGCCAGTAACGACAAATTCTTTTTCAATTTGATTTTGATCCACCACAAAAGTTCCCTCCTTGCTCGTATCGAAACTCGAACGAACGCACAATTTTACCTGATTGATTTTTGCCAATTCCACCGAACGAGGATGGAGCACTTTGGCACCTAAACTGGCCAATTCTAACATTTCATCATAAGTAATCTGATTCAATTTGCTAGTATGATCCACGATTCGCGGATCAGCCGTGTATACGCCATCAACATCAGTGTAAATTTCACATAAATCAGCTTTTATAGCAGCAGCAATAGCAACCGCCGTAGTATCAGAACCGCCACGGCCTAAAGTGGTGATTTCCCGCTTATCGGTCATACCTTGAAAACCGGCAACAATAATAACTTTATTGTCAGCAATTTCGCGATTGATCCGTTCTTGTTTAATTTCTTTGATACGTGCTTTCATGTGTTCACTGTCAGTAATAATCCCTAACTGCGCTCCCGTTAGGGAAATAACGGGAACATCAATAGCTTCTAAAGCCATGGCCAAAAGGGCAATAGAAATTTGTTCACCAGTAGAAAGCAACATATCCATTTCGCGATGAGAAGGATTTTCATTAAGCTGCATAGCAACTTCAATCAATTCATCAGTTGTATCTCCCGGCGCCGAGACAGTCACAATCACATCATGACCAGCTTCTTTAAACGAAGCGATATTTTGCGCTACACGCTTAATTCTTTCCACATTACCGACCGATGTGCCGCCGTATTTTTGTACAATTAAAGCCAACTTTGACTCCTCCAATTCTTCTTAATTAACTTCTGCACCCACAAGAGATGGTTTCAACGATAAAATACGACCATTTATCGCTAACTGCTGCAAAACAGGGGCAATTTTTTCCGCTGGCAATTCATAATCACTAACAAGCAAGAGCGTTGGTCCAGCACCGCTGATAACAGTTGCCAGAGCACCTGCTTCTGCCGCCTTTTGACTAATTGTTTTCATTCCCTTAATCAATGGCTCCCGATAAGGCTGATGCAGCTTGTCGGTCATGGCTTGTGCAATTTGAGCAACGTCACCACGATGCAATCCGTCAATAAGTAAAGCTGTACGGCTGATATTATAAACCGCATCGCTCATAGAAACTGTTTTGGGTAATACTTCTCGCGCCTTAGCAGTTTCCAACGGATAATCAGGTACGATCAAAGTACAATGTAACGATTTTGGCGGCGTAATTTTTTGATAAAATATAGTATTATCATCACGGATTCCGCTAAGAACCGCGCCGCCCAATAATGCTGGTGCAATGTTATCGGGGTGTCCTTCAAAAGTCATTGCGATACTCAGAATTTCCTCATTGCTTAAGCGACCATTTAAAAAAGTATTGGCAACCATTGCACCGCCAATAATCGCTGCTGAACTGCTGCCCAAACCACGCGCAAAAGGAATTTGATTATCAAAATGCATCTTTACCCCATAAACAGGCGCATGAGCTGCAAGCAGCGTCTGCTTGTACACTTGATAAACTAAATTGTCTTCGTTTAAACTAACCTTATCAGCGCTTTCACCTTGCGCTGATAGCTGATAAATTCCATTTTCAGGTAACTGTTCAAATTCAATCGTATTATATAAGGATAACGCCATACCTAAACAATCAAATCCCGGACCGATATTGGCAGTTGTCGCTGGAATTTTAACACGCATATGCTGCCCTCCTTATTCACCAGAATAAACGCGAATAACCGCAGAAATTTCTTTGACAATGGACATACTGGCAAAAATCGTCAAGGAATCGTTAAAATAGCGTTCAATAACTTTATCCGTAATAACCACTAATTCAGCTACTCCTTCACTGCTAGTCTTTTGAATAATTTGGGCAATACTAACGCTGTTATTGCCAAAAACATTAGCAATACTGGCTAATACACCCGGTCGATCATCAACTTGCATACGCAAAAAATAGCAGCTTTCGATATCTTCAATATGCTTAATTGGCAACGACTTATAGCACGAACAGTTAATCCGTCCTGTGCAACCAAATTTGATATTGCGAGCAATATCAATCAAATCGCCCATCACAGCGCTAGCAGTGGGCATTTCTCCAGCGCCGCGCCCAAAAAACATAGCGTCGTCTACAGCGTCGCCATGGACAAAAACAGCGTTAAACGCATCGTTAACCGTCGCCAAAGGATGCGTGCTGGGAATCAACATAGGATGCACGCGAACTTCTATACCGGTTGGCGTATTTTTAGCAACACCCAACAATTTGATGTCGCAGCCTAATTCATGGGCATATTGAATATCTTTAGCAGTGATTTTGGTAATGCCTTCAATATAGACATCGTTTAGCGTTACGCGAGAATTAAAAGCGATAGACGCCATGATAGCCACTTTGCGGGCAGCGTCCAATCCTTCAATATCAGCGGTAGGATCCGCTTCAGCATAGCCCAATTCCGTGGCTTTTTGCAGCGCTTCGTTAAAATCCATACCGTCGCTGCTCATTTTGGTCAGAATATAATTGGTTGTCCCATTAACTATACCCATGACTTCAGTTAAATGATTGCCTGCTAAACATTGTTTTAATGGCCGGATAATGGGAATTCCACCGGCTACTGATGCTTCAAAAAGTAAATCACAGTGATTTTGTGCAGCAGTCTCCAACAATTCACGACCATATTCGGCTAATAAATCTTTATTGGCTGTCACAACATTTTTGCCTGCGTTCAAAGCTTCCAAAAGATACATTTTTGTCGGCTCAATACCGCCGATTACTTCAATCACGATACTGATTTCTGCATCGTTGATAATATCCTGCCAATCAGTCGTCAAAATCATTGGATCAGCAACCGCTCCAAGATACTTTTCTTTATTACGCACTAAAATGCGTTTAATATTGATATTGGCGCCAATTTTGTAAGGCAGTTCCTCTTTTTGACGTTCGATCAATTTTGCAACGCCGCTGCCTACGGTTCCCAATCCTAAAAGCGCTACGTTAATGGTTTTTAAACGATTCATTATTTATTCTACTCCTTAATTTTGTCCTACGACCTCTATTTTGATCACGCCTTTGATATCGTATAATTGATCCAACAATACTTCCATATTTTCTGTCATACCTGCCGTTTCAAAAGCAATCGTCGCTCTTGCCAATCCTTGAAACGGCAGTCCTTGATTGATCGTCAAAACGTTACCGTTAGCTTTGGCGATTAAATCCAAACAATGACTCAAAACGCCAGACTTATGCTCCAACGTGATCTGCAAAGTGATTATCTTTTCCTGAGTAGCTTCGTAAAAAGGAAAAACACCGTCACGATATTTATAAAACGCACTGCGGCTCAATCCTACTTGCTCTACCGCTTCGTTGACGGTCAAATTCTGTGATTTTGACAACAATTCCTTAGTCTCTGCGGTTTTCAGGATGGCTTCCGGCAAAATTTTTTCATCAACAATATAGAACTTTGTTTTTGTTTTTTTTTGCATATTTGCGCCGCCTTAGTCCGCATAGAGCGGATATTTTTCTACATATAGTAGACATTATATCATGAATCTTTTCATTGTCAAGCGTTCGACTTTCTGTAAAATACCTATTTCTACAGCGTCAGAAATATTACATCGCTGAAAATTTTTTTCGCTGAAATAAAAAATCTCTTGATAATAGAAGATGCTAAAAGACGTATAAAATTTGCCGAAAGCAAAAGCTATTTTTACACAAATACAGAAGAAAATCAACAGTTTAATGATGCCCCTCAATAAAGAATTAAAATCTCATGATTGAATCGTCGCTGAAAAATTATAAAAGGCACTTCAAATGAAGTGCCTTTTCATGCAATCTGAAACCACAACAGTTATTGATACCTCTCGTTTATGCTTTTGTTAGTTACCTTTGTTTTTATCATTTTGTTGATTATTTTCTGCTCGCAGCAAATTAGCAACTTGATGAACTTTTTGATAGAGATCTAAGCGCTCAGCAAATTCCTTCGTCCAATTTTTTTCCATAGGACAACCTCCCTTTTCTCTTTATCATCTTTATGAGTGTTGCCTAAAAAATATTCCTTTAGACATTTTAGCGCAAACCACTGGCGAGTGTAGCCGATATGATTGAGGCAGCGCCAGCTTGATGAAGTGTTTTGGCACAAGTCATAATCGTCGTGCCGGTGGTCAACACATCGTCTAATAAAAGCAACTGTTTGCCTTTGATGTTTTCTTGATGCCTGACGATGAAAGCATCATGCAGATTATCAATTCTTGCCGTTCGACTTAAATTGGTTTGATGCGGCGTATTTCTCGTCCGCAAAAGAATATCCTCATGCATAGGAATAGATAATTGTTTTGACAAAGCTGCGCCTAAAAGTGCGCTTTGATTATAGCCTCTTTCACTCAAGCGGATAGGGTGCAGCGGCACGGGAATAATTATATCGGCTTGTGGTAAAAGCGGCGCCAAAAGTTCGGCTAATATATTGGCTAGCCATGGTCGATGGCGATGCTTAAAATCCAAAATTACTTCACGAAATAAACCATCGTAAGGCATAGCGCTGATATTACGCTGCAAATAATTAGGCCAGACACGGCAATTATCACAAACGCCGGCACAATAACCAAAAGTACCACAGCGTTGACATTGACCGTGATTTTGGCGTTTCGTTTCAAGCAAACGCAGACAATTTTCACAAATCATCAGTTGCGATTGCTGCTTATGACAAATAGGACAGATTCTTGGCGTTGGCAATAAAAATTCCAAAAACTGCTTCCACAAATTTTTCATTTGACCACCTTGATTTCATAGGAAAATAAATTTTTGATAAAATCAAGACTATTTTATCATGTTTCTGGTGAAATAAAAATAACCGTTGCGATATTTTCCAAAATGACGTATAATAAACAAAACAAATTTTCTAGGAATAAACGTTTTTAGAAAGGTTGATCTCTATGACCATTACCGAAAAATTAGCGATTTTGGCAGATGCCGCTAAATATGACGTTTCCTGTTCATCTTCTTCGTCTAAACGAGTAGCCCGAAAAGGAAATCTCGGCTCAGCAGCTCCTGCCGGCATTTGTCACTCTTTTACCCCCGACGGTCGCTGCATTTCGCTTTTAAAAATATTGATGAACAATTATTGTATTTATGATTGCGCTTACTGTGTCAATCGCGCTTCTAACGATATTCCTCGTGCAGCGTTTACTGTAGAGGAAGTCGTTGATTTGACAATGAACTTTTACCGACGCAATTATATTGAGGGACTTTTTCTAAGCTCAGCTGTCATAAAAAATCCTACATATACGATGGAGCGTATGGTATTGGTTCTGCAAAATCTTCGAGAAACACAGCACTTTAACGGCTATATTCATGTCAAAGCCATTCCCGGCGCTTCTTTAGAATTGATTGATAAAGCCGGCAGTTATGCTGACCGTATGAGCGTCAATATCGAATTGCCCTCACAACGCTCGCTACAGCTTTTAGCGCCGGATAAAAGTAAGAATGATATTTTGTTGCCTATGCAAAATATCAGCCAGCAAATTGTACAAAATCGAGCTGAACGCAAAACGTTAAAGAAATCACCGCACTATGTGCCTGCGGGACAAAGCACACAGATGATTATTGGCGCTTCTGGTGAAAGCGATTTGGATATTTTGCGGCTAAGCGCTGCTTTGTATGATAAATTTTCCATGAAGCGTGTTTACTATTCCGCTTACGTGCCGATCAATCAGGATAAAAATCTACCCGTCGTTGCACCGCCTATGGCAAGAGAAAATCGTCTCTACCAAAGCGACTGGCTCATTCGCGTTTACGGCTTTCAGGCACATGAACTTCTGGATGAAAAAACACCTAATTTGGATATGGATTACGATCCCAAAACCGTTTGGGCACTCAATCATATGGAACAGTTTCCCGTAGAAATCAATCAAGCACCGTTCAAAATTCTGATCCGCATTCCCGGCATTGGTATTCGAGGCGCACAAAAAATTGTTTCAGCCCGCAAAATCAGCCCTCTTGACTTTAACGATCTAAAAAAAATGGGACTCTCCGTAAAGCGTGCCCAATACTTTATCACCTGCAAAGGTCGTTACTATGGTACAGTTAGCTGTGAACCGTTAAAAATTCGCCGAGCGCTAAAGCCTCAAAAAACAGCCAGCCCTCATACTGGTTATGAGCAGTTGACTATTTTTGATCAATTAGCCGCCTTAAATGGAGAAATTTGAGGTGAAAACAATGATTATTTACCTTTATGATGGCAGTTTTGACGGTCTGTTAACAGCAATTTTTGATAGTTTCACTGATAAACGACCGTTAGATATTTTCCGTCAAGAACACTATCAGCCACAACTCTTTGATGAAATCATTTCCGTTACAACAGAAAATGACAAAGCGCAACGTGTTGCCGACAGTATTTTAGCAAAATTATCTTTTGATACGTATCAACGGCTATACTATCTTTATCTATCCGAACTGCCGCAATGCGATTATACGGCGCTATGTTATTTAAAAATGTGTTATCGCTACGGCGCCAGTATTTATTTAGCCAAAAATAATCCATTGATTCACCGCGTCGAAACCTATTGCCGCAAAGTCACTCTGGAAGCCCATCGTTTTACCGGCTTTGTCCGTTTTATCGAATTAGCACCAATGATTTTTTACAGCAAAATCGAACCGGATCACAATATTCTGCCACTATTGCAAGGTCATTTTGTACGACGATTTTCTGATCAGAAATTTATGATTCACGATTTGAAACGACAGTATGCACTAGTCTATGATTTGCACACGCCGTATTTTACACCGCTTACTATCGAAGAAGGCGAGCACTTGTTAACTTCAAAAACAACTGATCCTTATCAGCAGCTGTTCGCCGTTTTTTTTGATGCGACAACAATTACACAAAGGCGCAATCTGCGGCTGCAAAAATTTTGGATGCCCAAACGATATTGGCAGCATATTGACGAAGCTCATGATTGATACCAAAAAAATACTGCCAAATCCATGCGAGGATTTGACAGTATTTTTTATTCATATCGCAAGGCTTCAATAGGATCGGATTTCGCCGCTTTTCTAGCAGGATAAATTCCAAAAAATATCCCTACCACTGCAGAAAAAGCAAC
>CATJSX010000062.1 GCA_949743265.1 uncultured Peptococcaceae bacterium | reverse complement strand
TGACAGACGCTCCTTTCGTTGGGAGTATAAGGGTTATATTTCAATTCCAGTATAAACCATGGGGGAGCGTTTGTCATTTAATATTAACTTAACAGAACCGATCTATTAGGTAGGGGGCGCGAGTTTTATTCTTTTATAGGATTACTAGTTATTAGCTCAATTTCTATTTTCCAGCAATCGCAAAAACAATCCACTGCGCAATTTTGGTTCAAACCACGTGCTTTTAGCAGGCATGACCATTTCGCGGTCGGCAGTATCAATGACATTATCAATACTGACCGGATGCAGTACAAAAGCAACTGCCATATCCTGCAAGGTATGTTGTTCTAGTTCAGCGAGACTATGATTGCCGCCTATAAAATCAATGCGAGTATCTCGCCTAGGATCAATAATGCCTAAAATCGGCGCTAAAACAGTATTTTGCAAAATAGCTGCGTCTAAGCCATCTGGACCTTCATCTCTGCCGAGATGGTCTTTGAGCGCCATTTGATACCATTGCCCTTTGACACAAAGTCCAAAATTTCGCGGACTTTCAGGTCGATAAGGGAAATCTTGCGGCGTCAGCCAATAATCTTTGGCAAGTTTTTCTAAAAAATCTGCTATGCTCAAACCGTTTAAATCTTGTACCAAACGATTATAATCAAGAATTTGCAGTTCATCATGGGGAAAAACGACTGCCAACAAATCGTTAAAAGGTTCATTTCCCGTATAACATGGATGGGCTTGTCGATACTGTTGACAAACTTTAGCTGCAGAAGCGCTGCGATGATGACCATCAGCGATATAAAGCGCTTCTACAGAGCTGAAATACTGCTGTAACCGATTGATTAAATGAAGATCATCAATAAGCCAAAATTGATGAACGACCCCATCATCAGCGACAAAATCATATACTGCTTGGTGCGTATCACACCAATGATTTAATAATGGTGGTATGACCCCATCGTTTTTATAGGTTAAAAAAACAGCTTCTGTATGACAGCGACAAGCCGCAAAATGGTCAATGCGATCCTGTTCTTTAGCTGGTCGAGTATGTTCATGCTTTTTTATGCAGCCTGATAAATAATCATCTACTGATGCAGCGACAGCCAAACCGGTTTGAATATGACCAGCACGATTTAAACGATAAATATAAAAATAATCATGTTCATCTTGCTGCAAAATGCCCTCTGTTATGAAATGTTCCAAGTTTTTTCTGGCTTTAGCATAAACTTGTTCATCATGTTCATCAATGTTATCAGGCAAATCAATTTCCGAACGACAAATATGCAAAAAAGAATAAGGATTGCTCTTAGCCAACGTTTTAGCTTCTTCGCGGTTAATTACATCATAAGGCACTGACGCAATTTGTTTGGCTAATTCTGCACGAGGTCTTAGAGCAGCGAAGGGCTTTAAAGTTACCATATTATTCTCCTTAAACCAAGCCAAAAAAGTCTTTAACGACGTTTACCAATTCATCGCCGATACGTTCTTGAGCAGCATCAGTTTGCGCGCCAATATGAGGAGTTACTGATAAATGAGGATGCGCTAACAATTCAGGATTGGGTTTTGGTTCGCCGACGAACACATCTAACGCACAAGCAGCCACTTGACCGCTATTTAGAGCGGTTAAAAGCGCATTTTCATCAATCAATCCGCCGCGAGCACAGTTGACCAGACGAACCCCTTTTTTCATCAATGATAATTCTCTAGCGCCAATTAAAGGCTTGCCGTCATTAGCTGGCGTGTGCAATGAAATAAAATCAGCCTGTGCCAGTAATTCATCAAAGGGCAGATAACGATAAGGCGAGTTTTTATCTTCGCCCATAATATCATAATAAGTGACTGTCATGCCTAATGCGGTGCATTTGTCAGCCAGCGCACGAGCGGTACGTCCAAATCCTACTAATGCTAACGTACTACCAGCTAATTCCACGCCGGAATATTGTTTTTTATTCCACAATCCTTGCCGCATTTCTACGTTGGCAGTAGCAATAAAGCGGGCAACGGCAAAAAGATGAGCTAATGCTAATTCACTCATGGCATTAGTAGAAGCCAGCGGCGTATTTTTAACGGTGATGCCTACAGATTGCGCATAAACATGATCAATATTGTCAATGCCAACGCCAGCGCGAATAACCAATTTCAGCCGATTGGTTTCCTTAGCCGCATCAAGAATAGTTTGAGGCACTTTAGTTGCCGAACGAACGATTAGGCAGTCGGCGTTTTTTACTTCTTGCGCTAATTCTTCTGGCGGATAAAATTGGGTAACGACTTCACAGCCTAATGCTTCTAGCTGTTCTTTGGCACCAACGGCGATTCCATCAGTTGCTAGTATTTTCATGATTATCACTCCTATTTCAAATTTAAAATTTCTTCAATATCATCAAACAACGCTTGTAAACTTTCTGGCGTAGTTTCACTCATGTGTGCAATACGAAAAGTCTTTTCTTTTAAATCGCCGTAGCCGTTGGAAATAGTTTTATTTCTTAACGCTAACGCGTTATTTAATTCCGCAACGTTGATTTGTCGCGTATTATCAATAACGGTCAATGTATCGGCACAGTATCGTTCGTCAGCAAAAAGCGCAAAATATTTTTTAGCCCAATTTCTGGTCATTTCTGCCATTTGATGATGACGGGCAAAGCGTGCGTCAACCCCTTCAGCTAAAATCCGATCCAGCTGATAATCCATCGCGTACATTAGTGAAATATTGGGCGTCGAAGGATATTGATAGTCTTTTTTCTTAAGGTAATTATAAATTGATTGTAAATCAAAATATAATCCGCGATAGTCGACATCAAAAGTTCGTTGATATGCTTTTTCAGAAATTGTGCAAACAGCTAATCCCGGCGGTAGTCCCAATGCTTTTTGCGTAGAAGTAATCAGCACGTCGATACCTAATTGATCGGTTTCAATGGACATACCGGCTGCGGAGCTGACGGCATCAACACACCAAACGATATCAGGATATTTTTGCACAATGGGTGCTAATTCTTTTAACGGATTGGCAACGCCAGTAGACGTTTCAGTATGAGTTAAACAAAGTACATCATAATCGCCTGCTGCCAATGATTTTTCTAAAATATCAGCTGTAACTGCCTGACCTAGAGGCAACGCCACTTTGTCTGCTGGTACTTGGTTGACCTGCGCCATTTTATACCAACGGTCGCCAAAAGAACCAATGGACATGACTAAAGCACGTTTGGCTGTGCAAGAGCGAATAGCGCCTTCCATCAAACCGCTGCCTGAAGAAGTAGAAAGCAAAATTTCATTTTCTGTTTTTAATACTTGCCGCAATTTATCAGAAATCCCTCTTTGCAAAGCTGATATCTCTTTGCTGCGATGACCGATCATTGGTTTCGACATTTGCGCCAACACTTCATCAGCCACATCGACAGGACCGGGAATAAAAAGCTGTTTTGTCATGGTCAATCCCTCCAAAATATTGATTCTACTGGAAAACTAAATAAAATAGTTACTGTTGTTATCTTAGCATGATTCGCTGTGTATTTCAATAGTGGATATGTGTCCGTGAGAGAAAAACATTTATTGTTTCCATCATTTTATTTATTGACTAAGAAAGATTATCTGTTGATTTTGTCTGTGTAAAAATTTAGCTTTTCTTTTTGGGCACTTCGTTGTATACTAATTTTATAGAATTATTTTAAGGAGGATTTTTCATGAAAAGATTATCGCTTATTTTCACATTGCTTTTGCTTTTGGGGCTGCCTCATCAAGCACACGCCCAAAATGTCTCAGTTACGTTACCGACTTTTGCCATTGAATTGAACGGCAGCGTCATTGACAACAATTATCGCCAGTATCCTTTTTTGTATTACAAAAATATTACCTACTTGCCTATGACTTATTATGATTGCCGCTTTTTGGGATTGGAGAGCAACTATAATGAACAAACAGGGCTGTCTATTAACCAAACGGATATTACCGCTGGTTTGCGTCATTATCGAAGCGCCACGGCTAACGGGCGAAATTATACTGCTGCAACAGCAGATTTTCCTATTACATTAAACGGTGTAAAAATCGACAATGCCAAAGAACCTTATCCTCTCTTAACATTTCGTGGTGTTACTTATTTTCCGCTAACGTTTCATTTTGCCGCTGAATCTTTTGGCTGGAACTATGAATTTGATACTGTCAACAATCGTTTGCTCATCAATTCTGCTAACTATCGTTTAAAAGAAATTGACCATATTACTGATTTTAAAACGGAAAGCGGTTTACTTCTTTCTGGCAATAATTTGTACTACAACGACCATAACGGTCATATTTGCCAAATGGCGCTCAATGGGCCCAAGAAAAGTAAAATAATCCACCAGTTTGAACGTAGTAGTTATGGTGATAATTATCCGTCGGTTGCTTTTACGGAAGACGATGGTCACCGTTATTTTTCGTATCATGTTGGTGGTGCCATAATGGGACATGATAAACAATATGAAATTTTGGCAGACGATACGCTGCGCATACTAAAACAGCGCTATGGCGCTGTTAAAGATTTTGACAGCATTTTGGTAGAAATTAGTCATCAAGTACCGCCAAGTCCATCGTTGATTGATATTACGGAGAATGGCGTGAAGCGATCTGTTGGTGAAAGTAATTATTATTATGCGGCTTTACTTACTAAAGATAATAGCGCTATAGGATATTCTGGCAATCACACGATTTATCTAAAAAACCGTGATCTTTATCTTTTGGCTGCCAATGACAAAGTTTCAATTACTGATGAAAATCTCCAAAGTTGCGTATATACCGTTAATATTGATTCTGGTAAAACTACTGCTTTATGTCATTTGGCTTGTGATTATTTCCAAATGACTGATAAGAATGTTTTCATGCGTCAAAATCATCAACTGTATGGTTTGGATTTAGCTAGTCAAAAAATAACGACGATGGCTTCACTCAGTCGTTCTAATGATACGATACCATTTCTGACTATTGGTAATCAATTATATTATCTTGATGAAAGCGATAAATTGTATCGCTTTCCACAAACGACGCCATTGAATAACGGCGCTGTTGTTAAGCGACTTAATGAAAATAATGGTTGTTTAGTCGTTGAATTTGAAGAAAAACCAGAAGTAGCTGTACGGCTTCTGGTAATTGATGACCAAGGCACGACAATTTTGCAGTCAGCTGATGTGATTACTGCCATATCCGTTGATACGCTTAACAAGCAATTGGTTTATGTTGCTGACGGCGCTGTTTACTATCACGAATATCATTAGAAATGTTTTTGCCAAAAACGGTTATAGTGTTTTGAGGTGCTTTTTGTTATTGAGGAAGGGCAACTATCAAAAATGAAGAAAAAATGACGACCATGATTGTACGCATGGTCGTCATTTTTTTAGGTTGTTTGATTCAATAGATTTTTTATTTGATAAGAGTGGTGTTCTTGCGAATTTTTACTTAGGATCTTGAAGGCTGAAGATATAGTTTAAGCTGCGAAAATATCACCTAAACCAATCGTTCGTTTGGCTTAGGCATACCATGAACGGTAAATAGCATGAGAAACGTTTCGATTATTTATTTTGTTGTGCTTTTGCCCATGCTTCGGCAAAAGCGTTACTGCCTAATGGTTCTTCTTGTTTCATTTTCTTCATATAGGCTTGCACTTCTTTTTTGGAGAGATTGTTTTTCTTTTCTTTGAGTTGCTGATTAAAGCGATCATATTTTTCGCGGAAACCGCATTGACAAATATATAGCCGTTTTTCACCAGCACCGACGATTTCTAATTTTTTGTGGCAATTAGGACAGCGAGCATTGCTTAACATGGAGATATTTTCCCGATAGCTGCATTCTCTGTCTTGACAAACGAGCATTTTGCCTTTTTTGCCATTAACTTCTAGCAAAAATTTATCGCACAAAGGACAGCGTTTGCGTGTCATATTGTCATGCGTATATTTACTGTTGCTGGCAATAACTTCGCCGACTAAGGCAGCAGCATACTGTCGCATTTCTGCGGTAAAAGTGGCTGCTGACGCTTTGCCGTTAGCAATAGCGGTCAATCGCTGTTCCCAGCGACCCGTTAGTTCCGGTGATTTTAGACCTTGCGGTACTAAGTCAATCAGCTGTATACCTTTGCTCGTAGGGAAAATCTCTTTACCACGCCGTTCAACATAAAAAGAGGCAAACAATTTTTCAATAATATCTGCTCTTGTCGCTGGCGTGCCGATACCATTAGCATTATCCAATGCTTCTTTCAGCGCTTTATTGGAAACGAATTTATCAGGATGTTCCATAGCTGAAAGTAATGTTGCTTCAGTATAGCGTGCCGGCGGTTTCGTTTTGCCATTGTTGAGCTGACAGCGCTGGACTTTTAACGTATCGCCGTTTTTTAGCTCAGGCAATAATTGTTCGGGTTCCTTATCTTCCTGATCGTCTTCTTCCCAATCGAAACCATCATAAATAGCACGCCAACCCCTATTTTTGATAATTTTTCCTTTGGCGACAAATGTTTCCTGAGCAATTTCAGCGGTAATTGTCGTTTGTTCATACTGGAAAGGTTCGCCAAAAACACTCAAGAATCTTTTGACGACCAAATCATATACGCGTCGTTCTTCGTATGATAAACGGCTCATATTGACTCGTTCTTCTGTAGGAATAATGGCGTGATGGTCGGAAACTTTGCTGTTGTCAACAATACGTTTATTCACTTTGATTCCCTTTTTTAAAGTGTCTGCCGCAAAGGATCGATAATCACCAATACTGATGCTTTTTAACCGTTCTGCTAATGTTGGAACAATATCAGCGCTTAAATAGCGGCTGTCAGTGCGAGGATAGGTCAATAGTTTATGTTCTTCGTATAGTTTTTGCATGATTGTCAGCGTTTGTTTCGCAGAAAAACCAAACAAACGATTGCAATCCCGTTGCAATTCAGTCAAATCGTATAGCAATGGTGGTAGTTCTTGTTTCAAATCTTTTTTGATTTTCTGAATGACGACGTTTTGACGGTTGGTGCTTTGAACGATTTTTTCAGCTTTTTCTCGCTCAAAAAGCCGTGTTTGTCCCTGATGATCACGCCAATGCCAATCAATGTGCTCTGTTTTAGCGGTAATGGTCCAATAGTCTTTAGGGACAAATTGCTTAATTTCTTGCTCTCTGGTAACAATCATTGCTAAAGTTGGGGTTTGTACTCGTCCTGCTGAAAGTTGGGCGTTATATTTGCATGTTAGCGCCCGTGTAACATTTAAGCCAACTACCCAATCGGCTTCGGCTCGGCATACTGCTGCCTGATATAAACGGTCAAATTCTTTGGCAGGTTTTAACGCAGCAAAGCCTTCTTTAATGGCTTTATCGGTTTGCGAAGAAATCCACAACCGTTTGACGGGCTTTTTAAAGCCTGCTTTGACAATGATCCAACGAGCAACCAACTCACCTTCTCGACCAGCATCAGTAGCAATGACTAATTCATCAACATCACTGCGTTTTAATAAATCTTTAACGACTTTAAATTGTTTGGCAGTTTCTTTGATGACTACCAATTCCATTTTTGGCGGTAGCATTGGCAAAGTTTCTAAATTCCATTTTTTGTATTGTTCGCCATAATATTCAGGGTCAGCCAAGGTAACTAAATGCCCTAACGCCCAAGTTATTATATAGTTATTACCAGCTAAATAACCATTATGGTTTTCTTTTGCGCCTAATACGCGTCCTATTTCACGACCTACTGACGGTTTTTCTGCTAAAACTAATATTTTTCCCATTATGCAAAACTCCTTATATTCTTGTGATACAGTCATTATAACAAATTCTTTGGTGCAGTGCTATACTCTTGTCGCTAATGATATATCGTGCTATACTATGGACAAATTCATTACGAAAGAAGCGTTGTTTATGAAGCTAATGATTCTGAACAAATTACATCAAATTGAGCAAGAAGAAAATGTTACGATCCTTCATGCGGTGGAATCGGGCAGTCGTGCATGGGGCTTTCCTTCGCCTGACAGTGATTATGATGTGCGTTTTATTTATTATCGTCCGCTCAATTTTTATTTATCATTGGAAAAAACGCGCGATGTTATCGAATGGCAGCTTGATGAAACGTTAGATATTAACGGCTGGGATTTGCAAAAAGCTTTACGATTGCTTCGTTCTTCCAATCCAACGCTGTTTGAATGGTGCCAATCTCCTATTGTTTACCAGACAACTAGCCAGTTTGAGCAATTTAAGCAAGTCATGGCAGATTATTTTGTAGAAAAATCAGGGATTCGTCATTATTTGAGCACAGCTTACAATAATTATACAACGAATATTGTCAAGCATGAACAAATAAAATTAAAAAAATATTTTTATGTTTTGCGACCAATTTTAGCTTGCTATTGGATTCTAGCCAAAAAGACGCCGCCGCCTATGACCTTTCAATTATTGGTTGATGAATGTTTGCCCCAGTCGCTACAAGCTACGGTAACAACGCTTTTGACGCAAAAAATGCAGACTTCTGAAACTGGCTGTCAACCTCATATTGGTTCTTTAGATTGTTATATCGAAGAACAACTTTCTTTTCTAAAAGCAGTTGCCTCTCAGTTACCTCCTCCACCCCAAAAAGGTTGGACTGAACTCAATCAGTTATTTTGCCGATTGATTGGATTCGAAGGCTAAGCAGCAAAAATAATGATAAAAAAAACCTCCTAAGTAGATAACGAACTACTTAAGAGGTTTTTTAGTGATTCAAATTTCATCAACGCAGCAATACTGTTTTTCATGTAGAGATGAAAACAATATCACAACGTAGAAAAGGAAAAAAACTTAGGCGGCAAGATTGCTTACCGCTTAAATTTAGCAAATAGGGATAAAGAGCGGACTCTCGTTTTTGGCTTTTGTTTATCTTGTTTGCATGGAGTCTCTTTTGCCATTTTTGGCGCACTCTAAAAAATTATTTTTGTTGTTTGTATGTGTATCTTTAGCTAATGGTTTTAGGCTAGTCTTCATCATAGACAAATTCAAATTCTTCATGTTCATTTTCATCGACGGTGTAAATACTGCCTAAACCATGGCATTGGTTGCACGGCGTTGAAATTTCGTTTAGCGTTGCTTCTTTTCGTTCTTTGAGTTGTCCGCTGCCTGAGCAGAGCTGACAAGCAATCCATTTTCCCATTTAAAGCACGCTCCTTTTTGTTTTTCTGCTGCTAAGTTTATGTTAAAAATCTCAAATTTATGCGGCAGATTCGTTGATTTCCACTAAATATTTTTCTGAGAAATAATCTTCCAATTGTCGGGCTAAGTTTTTAACGCTATTAACAGCGAAAGGACTTTTTAAACCAATGGTTTTAAGGACGTCTAAATAGTTATCAATGCTTTGTGTCAACAGCTTTTCATAAATTTTGACAGCTTGCTGCATATCTTTTTGACTTTCTGTCCATATTTCCCATGCGCTAAAAGCGCTGGTGGCATAACTAATATAATAACCGGGCGTTTCAAATAGATGAGTAGTTTCTGTCCAGTTTTTGCTGAAGCCGCTATTGAGCAAATGGTATTGCTTTTCTAAGTCTGCCATTAACTGTTCCATTTGTGTTGAGGTCATAGTAGGATTTTCATAAATGCGCTGTTCAAATTCGGCAATTAAACAGCCGCTGGTAATGCTGTAAAGCAATCCGTCTAAGGTGTAAAGCTGAGCCCATTGAAAATTATCTGCGCCAAATAAGGCTTCATAATAAGGCAACATCAATATTTCTAAGCCTTGCGAATGGATTTCAGCCAAATCACATATCAAGTCGGTTTGCGAAAAATTAACAGTTTGAGCTAATTGATAATATGCGTTAAAATGACCGAACTCGTGAATAACGGTTAATAAATTAAGAAAATCGCTGTCGTTGCCGCTGTACAAAAAAGGTTGATTGATCTCATTGAACCATAAAGTATAACCACCGGAGCGTTTGTTTTTTCGCTGTTCAATATCATATAGTTGATGGACTTGCAAATATGTCATCGCTGGCGCAAAGTGTGGCGAAAGAATGGTTAACTGCTCTTGGAGCAAGGGTAAAATATCTTCCTCACTCGGTTTGGGCAAAACATCAGGCCATTGAAGTTGCAGCTGCGTATTGAATAATTCTTCCAAAGGCGCTAAATGGGTTTTAACCTCTTGATAAAAGTAGAGACAATCTTTTGGCGTATAATCACGACCGTAATTTTCTTGAAAAATGTAGTCGTAATAATTGTCATAACCGTTCAATTTGGCTTCTTCTGTACGCAATTTGACCAATTGACAATAGATTTCCGCCAGTTTTTGTTTTCGAAGGCTGGATAATTTTTCTGCGACTTGCTGATATAGCGGACTTCCTTGCTCAAGCGTAGATAAATCAGCGGCAGTATAGCGCTTTTGTTCAATATAAACGGCTTCATCAGCGTAATAAACGTCGTGATATTGGCTGAGCAATTCTTCTTCTGCAAGATGTAGTTTTTGCAGCGCGAGGTCATGACTGGTTTCTTCTTCCTCAAGTGCCCATTGAAATTGCTGATGATTGGCAACAAGTTCCTTAACTGGCGAATTGGCGATAACCTCAACGGTTTCTGTACATAAAGCTTGTAGTGTCAGCAGTTGCTCGTAATTGATTAAATATTGCTTTTTTACATTTTCGTCGGTTGTATCTTGATCGCGCCAAATATACAGCAAGCCATCGTTTGCTAATGCTGTTGCTTTTATATGGTCGAGCTGCTGATATTTTTCGATGATCAACAGTTTATTTTCTTGCGCATGACAAAGCTGCTTGATTTCTGCTGCAAGTTGCTGTGCCAAAGGCAGATTGATTGACTGATAAGTTAGCTGCTCGAAGTCTTGTTCGCCTAAATAGCCGATTGCCCAGCCGTTTTGCGGAAAGATGATCAGCAATATCCATAACAATATTACCGCTGTCGGTTGATATTTTATTCGTTTCATGGTATGTCCACCTTATAAAAAATAGTTTCTGAAAATGATTATAACAATCTGTCCGACCAACGTTAAAACTGGTCGGACAGAATAAAACGAAAAAATTTTTGCTGATAATCTGCTTTTTTGATAGTTAATTAGTTTTCTATAGTTTCGGAACCGTTTTGATTTGTTCCAAAATGAAAGGATCTTTAATTTTGTTATCTTCAGCCAAAAGTAATATTTTGCTCAGTATCTCTGCTGTTTTCGGGTCTTCATCCACAAAAGGCAAAAATAATCTTCCGCGTTGTTGACTGTGTACTGGTAAAATATTGATGGCGCTGCCAGCTTGTTGATGAACGACGCCGCTGCCTAAATGAACGTTGTATTTTGCCAACGTGCCTTCGATGACAGCAAAATGATCAGCAAATTGCACATTAGTTAGTTTAAATAGCGGTAAAGTGAATTGTACAATAGCTTTGCGCGTCTCAATGGTGGAATGACTTGTTTCTGGATCTACGCCACCTACATGAGCAACGCTTACCACTAAGTCTACATCACGCATAATTTCCGAAAACAAAATATCAGGGATGTCATCGATATTAAGAGGCTTAAAAGTTTTGCGATGGGTAAAGGTTATCCATTCTAATGTCGGCGCTTCGGCGTCAGCCGGTGAAAACCAATCAGCCAGCGCATAAATCTGCGCGATAATATTTTCTTTGTAATAGACTTTTTGCAAGCCGTTTTCGTAATCGGCTACCCAACGGCGGCTGCGTAAGAGAGCAACCGTTTTGCTGGGTTGTACTTGATTGCCAGCGTAACGCATGGTTTTTGCGGTGCCTAACTCCTCTTTCGTTTTGGTATATAATTCACGGAAAACTTGTTTAAAAGGCTGCTTGATTTGCCGATCAAATACATCCTGCTGATAGTCTGCCCAAACATTCATGGTGTATAAATCAAAAGGATGGGCAATGCGCAATTTGGCTTTAGCGGATAGTTTCACCGTTTCGCCTTTTGCGTTAGTCAAAAGATTTTTGGTAAAATAGCCATGAGAATCTTCGTGAATGAAAACCAAATGACTGATGAGCGGCGCTAACACGGGATTAGCTAAAAGGGTGTTTAATTCCTGTGCATAAAAAAACGTTCCGTCTGCCATTGCTTCTTCCAGCATGATGCGGGAGCGACTGTATTGGTTTTTCAGCTGCTTGTGTACGGCTTTGATTTCATCAATATAAGGTTCTTTTTTTATTTTTGTTGGTATGGATTTTAGCGATTTATGATTTTTGATTATGACAATATCAGCTTGCCCATCTGGAGCGATTTCAATAGAGATTTGACAATCACCAACAGTTTTGGGTTTAAAGTAGGGTGCCCATTCTTTAACAAGGGTTGTTTCCATTTGCCATGTTAAGCGTGTTACATCATCGTAGCCGGCATTGCGGGCTAAATTTTCCATAGCGATTTCTACCGCTTTGCTCTCGCTAGCGCGGCGTTGAGCGCCGAATTGTTTGCTTTCTTTGAGAAATTGCTGTAAATATTGATACCGCTCTAACAAATCGTTCTTATTTTTTTTGTCTAAAGGAATCAAACTGTATGCCATCAATAAATCTTTGTTGCGTTTGTCTATAATTTGTGCTTTTGTGGTTTTAACATCCAATTTGCCATTAACTGCATCGGCAAATTTTCGTGCGCGAGAATGTTTGGTGCCATCGGTAATATATTTAGCGGCTTCATAAACAATATCAAAACGTTTTTCACCGATAGTTTGGTATGCTTCTTTAAACCAATTGATATCAAAAGCCCCCAGCTGCAAATCTTCGGCGTCAATAGGCGTATATTTGGCAAAAAGTGCTTTGCGTTTATCATCGCTGTATTCGTTCATATGCGCTAAGAAATAATAACAAGTGCTGGCGAGTCCCTGCCAGCCTAAATAATTTTCCACCAAATCCAGCCAACTAATGGAATACATGGCCGCTTCGACTAAACGTTTATCGCTGATGGTCGTTTGAGCAAGCGCCGCTCGAAAAACTTCTGGTGTATCGGAACTTTTGGGATAGCAGTGGCGCAACAGATGGCTTAAAACTTCCCGCTTGGTTTTGCCGTTACTCCAGTAGCTTCGTTCTAAAGTATCATCGCCTAAAGCGTTGAGAATACGTACAAAGTATTCGACGCCGTAGATAGCTGTAATACTGCGAACCAAATCCGTTGCTTCGGTAGGGGTATCGCCTCGTTTCAGTTCAATATCCAACAATCTTGCGACGATACGGTGAGTCGTTTCTTTCAGCAAATCGGTAACTTCTTGAGGATAAGCTGATTTAGTTTTGCCAGCATGAGCAGAATGGCGTCTGTTAGCCGAATATGGAACTACTTTCTGGTCGTTTCCATTAAGAGAATGATCCTCTTTAAAAAGCGCTGTTGCTGTGCGCAGCTGAGTCGGCGTCGATACCAGTAAGGTATCGTAGAGCGCTTCTACAGGCAGTAGTTTTAGCCAAACTGCATAAGTTACTTCAAAAATAGAAAAGTAATTACAGCACATATTTTCATAAATATTGCGCTGATTTTTATTGATGTAGTTTAAGTCTTCATGAAAATAGGCATATTTAACAGCAAAATAATTTTTGAAAGACGTTTCGTCATGCCAAGAAAGGCTAGACAACAAACGAGCAACCAGACCACAGCTGGAAAAAATATGGTAGAGCTCATAAGTTCGTCCATTGTACATCTGAGCAGTAGTAACAATTTGATAAATATTATCTTCTTTTGCCCGCTCCAAAAGTTCTGGCAGCAAATCAAGTGCCAAGTCGTTTATGATTTGTTGATCAAGGTAATGATTGATTAGATTTTGCATAATAGCACAGACTGTATTTTGATAGGGCAATTGCTGGAGTTTTTCCTCCCATTTTGTCCAGTCGAAAGATAGCCATTGGGTTAAATGCGTATGTTGTTCGTTTTTGGCAGTTAATAAACGACATAAACTAATCGCTAAAAGTACTTGCGAATCATTGATTTCTTCTTGATAAAATTGCTGCCATAAAGCTGCAAAAGGAAAACCGCTCAAATCATCTGCAATCATTTCGCTGTACGGTACGCAGCGACAGTAAACATTGCCAAGAAGTTGTTCGGTGCCATAAGCATCTCTATAACTGTCGTTAGCATGCTTAGCGACTAACTGCTGAAGTTTGAGATAATAGCCGAAAATTTCTTCGGCGCTTAACGTGAAAACAGACAACGTTTCTTTGCGATTTATTGGTAATACTTTGTTCACTGCCTTTTTGATAGTGCCCAAGAGCGAAGACGATTGCTCGGATGCTGTTTCTGATACCGAGGCGACACATTTGTCCCATACTTCTGTAGCCGTCGTCGTTTGCTTTGGCGTATAAAGCCCGAAGCCAGCCGCTAATGTAGCGTTTTGGGTTTCCACCTGATTATCTTCTGTATTCAGCTGATCCAGCAAAACTTTTTCTTTGGCGGTAGGTTTCGTTACCAGCTTTATTAACGGAAATGCTTGATGGTACAATGAAGTATTGTTTTTCTTCAACGTCAGTAACATATCTAAAGCACCTAAGCGTTTTTCAGTTGTTTTAGCGGAAAGCAGACGTTCCAAAGATGCCAGTAATCCTTCTGACGGTTGACTTAATAACATAGCGATGACATTTTGTCGCAAATCGCCAGATTTGTATTTGAGCATTTCTTCTATTTGTTCATAATAGCGGCTTTCGATAGTTAGCTTTTTCAGTGTTTTGTAAGCGGCAGTTTGCGTTCTGGCAGTACGGTCAGCTAAAGCTTGCACCAATGTGCTCATTTGAATTTCTGTATGCGGGGCATAAAGCAAACCATAGATAAAATCATCACGGCGGTACGTGTCAATTTGTGGCAGATAAGCGCACGCTGCATCAAGCGCATCATTATCCAAGAAAGAAGCCGTTACTGCCAATTTTTCTGCTAAAACGCTTTTTTCTAAGCGCACACCGTACCATGGAAAAATGCAGGGGTCAATGACGTATTCTTTTTTATCCATTTGCGCCAACAAATTTTTCATCAGTTCAAAATGAATAGCAGCTTCGTCGATATCTGCAAAATAATCCTGTAAACGATGGTCGACGTTAGTAGAATGGTAGTAATAAACGTGCGTTTCACCCTCATTTTTTAATGCTTCCCGCTTTTTGCTGTTGACCCGATATAATGCCATGTGGGGCAAATAATGGGGCATATAGCAAGCGGCCATTTTAAGGTTGTTTGGATAGCGCGTTAATACCGTTTTGGCCAAACCATTGCGCATAGCGTTGTCTTCGATACTATAGAGAAAATAGGAGACCAACTGTACTTTGTGTTCAATACCTTCTTCGATCAATTTTTCTGTTGCTTGAATAGCATCTTCAACGCGATTAAAAGCCAAGCGCCACAAAGCTAAATAAATTTCTGTGTTGTCTTTACTGGCTAAACCGCGTTGGACATAATCTTCTGCTAACAGCGCTTGCTGAATATTATCTATCACTTTTTTCGTCATGCGATCAACGTTTGTTTCATTAAACAGACCAGTCCATGTGCCTATTGCTCGTTTAACAGAAGAAAAACGTACCAAATCATGATCTATAATGAGCTGAAAAAAATAACGAAATGTTTCTTGATTGCTTTCGTCAATATTTTCCACTACTGCTTGTCGCAATCCTTCCTGTAGGCGAGCTGCCAATAACAAATCGCCCAGAAGTTTTTTGGCTTCCCAGTTGTTGCTTCTGAGCACAGCACGCACCAGATGGTAACTGACGCTGGCTTGTTGATTATCGCCCAAGATAGCGTCTCGTACATAAGCAATAGCTTTTTCGTCATTTTCATCAAGCAATAGGCTTATCATGCCTTCCCAGCGTGATAAACTTTGCCGAAGCTCACCTTCACCTTCATTAAGCGAACGCCCATAAGCAAACGCCCACAAGTCCGTACCAGAGGCAATCAAAAAGAACCAATCTTGCAAAATCGAAAAACTACTGGATAGATGGAGCAATGGGTTGTTGCTGCGATAAGTTCGTCTTGTATAACCGCTGGTATAAGGAAACGTTGGTAGCTTTTCCATATAAGCAACAAAGCGTTTCGCCCATTGTTCTCCTAGCAATAAAACTATTACTGGGTAGCGCTCCTTGCGATACAAGTCGGCGATGACAGTAATTTCACCCTCTGCAATCAATTCTTTGGTCCAAACGTACAGAGCGTTATCGCTGCTTTCAAAATTTTTTAAGAGTAGTTGAAAAAAATTCTGCTGCTGCTTGGTTAGTTTTTTAGATTCTTTTTTAATTTGTTGGATATACGGCAAAATCAGTTTTTCTGCTTTTTCACGCCACAAAAAACTCATGGCAATCCCTCCTATATTATCTTGTGCTTACGTTACCACATTCTTCCCGCTAGCATCACTAGACGGACAAAGACCAACTGGTCGTTTTCGTGTAAGATTAACGGTGCTTCTAAATCGATTAATTCTTCGTCATGATGAAAAATGCGAAAAATTCCATCGGTAAACGCTAACAATGCATTGTCTACTGCCGCTTTTTCTTCTGCCAAAGAATCATGATAAATATTACCAAAGCCAACTTTACCAGCTGCTGCTTGATCACTAATGGCTTCTTTAGTCAAAAATGACAATAAATCATGATGCTCTTTGCGCTCGTTGTAATCTTTTACACAAACTTTTACCACTTCTGTAATGAGTTCTGTCGTTGTTTGCGGTGTATTTTCCAAAATGAACGCGATTTTTTCTACCGCTTGACGACGCTTGCCTAATTGTTTGACACTGACAAAAATTTGCATCATCTTCCTCCTTCATTGTCAAGTATAGCAATATTTTATCATATTTTCATTTTGTTGGCACTGTTCATTTTAAAAAATTTTTTCATTATTTATGGGGCAAAAATAGGTTAATTTATCGTTTGATTTAGGGAAGTCATATTGATACTTGCTTGCGAAAACATTAGTAGAAATGATTTACGCTGGTGTGTTTTTTTGTTATAATAAAGACGATGTAAAAAACAGAATGGTTAGACAGCATAGTTTAAGGAGATATGTGATGAGGGCTTTTTTAGTTGATTTCGAAAATGTTCATTCGACAGGATTAACCGGCGTAGAGAGTTTGCTGCCGACAGATAAGGTGATTATTTTTTACAGCAATAAATCCGATGTGTTAAGTTTTGATATTCATCGCCGAATTATGAAAAGTACAGCGGTGATTGAATACTATAAAATTCGACGCGGTGGTAAAAATTCGCTGGATTTTCAGCTGTCGTCTCTTTTGGGCTGGTTGATTGCCAAAGAAGAATTTAATTATATTGCTGTGATCAGCAATGATTCAGGATTTGATTTTTTGAAGGATTTTTGGGAGAATTGTCCTATCGAAACGTCGGTTAAGCTGGCGCGCCATCGAACGTTACAGGAAGCTGATCAAAGCTATAGAAATAATAGCATCAAATCAAAAGGAATTTTAGTTGCTGAATCATCAAAAACAAACGATGAAGCAGCAGATAATTCCTTAGCGAACGATGAGTTTCCTTTGGACAAAGCGTTAACAGCAACAGATGAAAAGGAGAATGATTCAGCTCAAAGCGCAGCGTTGCACGAAACTGGCGTCGAATGGGCAGAAAATGAAATAACGGACAGCGCAGTCTTGACTAAACCAAGCCATAATAATGAAGTTTTGGCAGAAGAGGTTGCTGAAAATCAAATCGAAGCTGCATCAGCTAGTGGAAAAGAATTATTGTCACTACAGGGTTTACGCATAGCTGCTGCATTGCCGCAAATAGTTTATATTGAAACCGAAGAAGAACAGCGAAAAAATATC
The DNA here is from genome assembly GCA_949743265.1 of uncultured Peptococcaceae bacterium. Classification (GTDB taxonomy): domain Bacteria; phylum Bacillota; class Peptococcia; order Peptococcales; family Peptococcaceae; genus CATJSX01. The sequence goes on along the minus strand of CATJSX010000062.1, from coordinate 5,718 downwards.
GGCAATCATTTGATGCAGTCAGAAAACAGACAAGATTTTTACCGTTGGATGATCAAAGAATTTGGACAAAAGAAAGGATTGCAACTGTATTCCGTTATCAAACCGGAATATAATCGTTTGAAAGAGTTACTGTAGTTGCAATTTTTACTGTAGAGGAACAGGCGCGTTGCTCTTTGGATGAAAATATTGTTATGGCGGAAGAGAGAAAAAGCGATTAGAATATTTTAACAGAGGCATTTATTTGACCAGTTGCTCATTGTGAGCAACTGGTCGTTTATGATGATTTGGTTTGCCTAAAACCGCTCTATTGATTGCTTTGACGAAAAGATAATGTTTCAAATTTTTATCAAGGCGAAAAGTAAAAGGGTAAACAACTGACGCTAAATAGTTATAGCCCTTTGATTTTTGTTAACTGATCACTGTATAGCTCAAAAATCAATCCCATTTGCGAGCGCAGATCCATGTAGCAATATCCCATCGTTTCATTACTACCTTCAATCAGCGTTTCGGCACCTATTTGTTGCATACGATTGATGGTTGCTGTATAATCATCGGTTGCAATGCCAATATGCTGAATTCCTGCGCCGCATTGGTCAAAGTATTCTTTTTGCGAGTTGGTATCGCCGTCCACATATTGAATAAATTCAAATTCAATTCCTTCTGTCGGCACGATAGCGATCAGATTATAACTAGTGGTTGACCGCCCTTTGTATTTCATTGGTATGTGGCTTTGGTGAGTATCAGCATATTGTATTGACGTTAGGGGCAAGTCAAACAGCTGACAAAAATTTTCTGCGGCACTTTTGGCATCAGCTACAACAATTCCTAACTGGAAAACTTTTTTTAATCGTTTATTGCTCATTCTATTGCCTCCTATCTTCCTTTTACCTTTTGTGTTGACAAACGCTCCTTTTCGTCAAAATAACTGAATAGGCGGTCAGCCATCATAGATAAATATCCGACAAGCTGGAAGTTGTTATTCTGGTATTAAACCTTGTACAATACACTCTGCATATCGGCTGCATAAACATTTATCAACGATTTTCTGCAAAGCACTTGCTATGACCGGCACAGCTTCACTTATATTTGAATTGTCGATAACCGCTAAAGGCAGCAATAAAAGGAATATTTGTTTGTTTTCTGTGAAATTCAGCAAATCCTTGAATGGAATTACTTGAATTTTGTAATGTCCTCCTGTACAGGCAATCTGTTTATTATTGATATAATATACAGTGTCTGCTGGATGAAACTCTATTTTTAAGGTTTGAGCAGGTGTAAGTTCACAAATGAGTGTCTCAGGGTTATCAAGATAACCATCTGATTCCTCTAAAACACCATCATAATATTTTGTGAAATTGTCCCACCAACTCGTAGCACATATTCCATGTTCTATCATAAGCTCAGTCAATGACATATCTGTTTCTCTCTCCAAAGCGGCCGGAAAAGAAGTCGCCATGAAACCTGCCCAAAAATCCCGATTGGAAAAATCTATCTCATGTAATGAAATCACGTCATTATTCCTCCAGCAAAATTCCAGTTTGTTGAGATGAGTATATCATGCCCAACTTCTGATTTCAAGCTGTGATTGGTGAAATCGCTGGCGCTCAAACGCATCAACACGAAAAGTAAAAGGAACCCTCCTATATATCGTTAGTAGCCGACGCCAATGATTGACGTCGGCTATTGGTTTTTAGTAATCTAGCGTTGAAGCTGGTGAAGCTGCCGGCCAGATGCAAGCGCCGCTGACGGCAATAGTCTGTCCGCTGATAAAACCGGCCGCGTCTGATGCTAAGAAAATGAAAGCGTTAATCATTTCGTCGGGGTGACATTGAAACTGTCCCATCGGTGCAAATTTCATTGCTATTTCGTAGGCGTTTTGTGCCGCTTGTTGATCAATTTTATTGTCACCGTAATTCATCGTGATTTCTTTGCCATAGACGTCGGTTTTGGACATACCAGCAGGCGCTACGGCGTTAACGCGAATACCATAACGACCTAACTCTCTTGCCATTCCCAACGTTAATCCTTGGACAGCAAATTTTGAAGCAGTATAGCCGATATTGCCCATAGCGCCGTCGATACCCGCCATAGAACTGGTATTGACGATAGCGCTATGCGGCTGTTGTTTTAATAATCTTACCGCTTTTTGTGTTAAGGTAAATAGTCCTGTCACATTGACATCAAAAACAGTTTTGAATAATTCTTGCGGATATTCTTCAAATCTTTTAGGCGGATACAGACCAGCGTTATTGATCAAAATATCCAATCCGCCCCATGTTTTTTCGATAACGGCAAGCATATCCTCTAAAGCCTGTTCATCAGTCAAATTTGGTTTAAAGCCTAATACAGAGAAATTAGAATCAATTTTTCTCAATGCTGTTACGGCTTCTTCAATGTCTTCGTTAGGCGCACAGCAAATGGCCACTTTTGCGCCGCATTGCAAAAATCGGTGCGTCATCAATAAACCCAATCCTCGATTAGCGCCGGTAATCAACGCTCGCTTGCCTGCTAAAATATTGCCAAAATATTGATGTGTCATTTTTATTTCCACCTTTCCTATTCTAAGCAAATAACAACGTTCCCGGTATAATGATAATCAAGAGCAATAGCAAAATGTACAGTAAAATGATCGGCATAATTTGATAAATAGATTTCGGTGTAACAACACCGCTGGCGTGAATCATAGCTCCCGGCATAGAGGACGCCGGCGTCAGAAAAGCAACCAGCGCTGACACACTGATTAGCATAGAAGCTGCCAATAAATCGACGGGGAAACCATTCAAATACATGGCGCATACAATGTTGATCATAATAAAGCAAACGGCAATATTATTGGCAACATTAGTCAAAAACAATGTCGCAGCGCCTAAGGCAATCAAGAAACTGACACCACCGCCGGGAAATAATGGCGTGATAAGACCAGCCAGCCACGCGCTGATGCCAGTGCCTTCGCTCGTTAAGCAACTGGAAACTAATAATGCAATGGCGATTAAAAACAACATATCCCAGCCGAAGTCAGCGCTGGCTTTGCGCATATCCATTAAAGGCTTGCCGTCGACTTTGATAACGATCATTGCAATCCATAATATGAGCATCATGCCTAAAATGCCAATTTGTATATAGAAATTGTTTAACGCTCCCAGATGACTGCCTGCTACGCTGAAAACGATCACAATAGCCAAGAAGATCAATAATGAACCTAAAGAAAGTATTTGGCGCAAAGACATTTTTCCTTCGCGTACATTAAAAGCAGTGGTTATATCAACTTCAGCCATTTTTTGAAAATCACAGCCGCAAATTTTCATCAAGAAGGGATACGTTATGATAAAAACAACGTAAATAATCAGCATCAAAAGCATATACAGTCCATAAGATAACTGCGTTTGCGTGATTGACTGTATGGTGCCGATGGTCATGAGTCCCCAGCCCAAAAAAGGTTTAAAAGCCATACCTAGTTGTACTGCCAACATAAAGCCAGTCAAAAACATAACGTTAAAGCGATTGCCTTTTTCATAGCCGCATTTTTTTAAAGTCGAAATCATAACTGGGAAAATCCCAAAATATAACACCATACACATATCCAAAGCGCTGGCTAAAAGCACAGCAAAGAAAATAATACCCACCAGCATCAGCGGACTTTTTTGACTTAACTTGCTGCCGATGAGTTTGCCCATCACATAATCAGCCGCACCGCTTTGCGCTAAAGCTGCAAAAGAAATAGTGCCTAATAACATCATTAAAACGGTACTGTTATTAAACATGGCTAAAGCAACATGTTCTACTGTACCATAGCCAGTAAAGGCTAAGCCCAAGACGCCTAATAAACTAGGCCATAAAATTCCTAAGAAAGTCCAGCCGTAAACTAATCCGAAAAATACACCACTAACAGCCATACCATAAGAAGTAATGCCATCGGGCGGCGGCACTAATTGAAAGCCAAACATTAAAATCAACATAATCGCTGAGTGTACCAATGTTTTTAGATTAACATCGACTTTTTCCATGATAATTACCTCTTCAAAAATACTTCAAAAAATATTTTTAAGTTAATAGGGTATAAGGGATCAAAACTACTAAGAGCAATAAGACGCTGTAGACCATCAATAAAAGAGTTCCTTTATACACCACCGAAGCAGTCATATTACTATCTGCATGAAGCATAGCGCCGGGCATAGAAGAAGCTGGCGTCAAAAAAGCACAGATTGTGGTGGTCAACGCAATGACCATCGACGCTGCCAATAAATTAACATCAAATCCATTTAAGTACATGGACGATACCAGATTGATCATGATAAAACAAACGGCAATATTGTTGCAGAAATTGGTCAAAATGGTTGTTACTACAGCTAAAGCGATTAAAAAGATAAAGCCGCCGTTAGGAAATACTGGTCGCAAAAGACCGCTCAACCATGCGCTAATGCCAGTTTCTTGACTGGTTAAAACGTTGGAGAGTAACAAAGCGATGGCGATCAAAAATAACATATCCCAAGTAAAACCTTTGCTGGCTTCGCGAATATCCAGTAATGGTTTGTCGTCAACTTTAACCACTAAAACGAAAACGAATAATAATACCATCAATCCCAATACCGTTACTTGTGTATTAAGCCATTTTAAGGCTGGCACATAAGTATTAAGCAAACTCATAGCGATAACCGTTACAACAAATACCAATAATGAAATCAGCGATAGTTTCTGTCGTTTGTTGATGCTGCCTTCTTTGATGCCAAAAGCATCTGCAACGTCCAAGTTGGCAATTTTACTAAAATCGCAGCCGCACAAACGCATCAATAGCGGATAAGTTAAAACGAATAGCGCACAGATAATGACCATCAATAACATATAGGTACCGTAATTGATAGGAACTTTTGTCATGGAAGCAATGCTGCCGCAAGTCATAAGCGGCCAGCCTACGAAAGGTCTAACGCTCATGCCTAATTGAACGCCCATCAAAAAACCAGCCAGTACGAAATAACAGAATTTGTCTCCTTTTTCATAGCCGCATTTTTTCAACGTTTTAGAAATTAAGGGAAACATGCCAAAGTATAAAAACCAGCCTAAGCCGATGGTATTGCCGATAACACCAGCTAAAAGAATAAATATAACAATATTTGTCGGACTTTTCTGTGCAATTTTGCTGCTAAAAAGTTTGCCCATCACCCAATCGCCAGCGCCGCTTTGCAGAACTGCACCAAAAGCCAAGACGCCCATCATCATCATGAGAACGGTACTATTGGAAAACATTTCTACCATAATTTTTTCGCAAGAACCATAGCCTGTAATTGCCAATAAAAACACGCCCAATAAACTGGTCCAAAAAATATCTAAAAAAGTCCAGCCGTAAACCAATCCCAAAAATACGCCTGCTACTGCCATGCCAAAAGGCGTTACCCCATTTGGTGCTGGCAACAGACGAAAACCAAAAACAATCGCCAGCATGATAAATACATGGAGTACGAGTTTCAAATTAGGACTAAGTGATTGTTTGGCTGCCATATTTGTTTCTGTCGTCATGATTGTCACCGCCTTGAGATTATTTTGATATAAAAAGATGGTGAAAAAAATACCATCTTTTAGCTAATGAGACATTTGGTCCGGCAACTTTTAAGAGAGTTGCCGGACGATTTTCTTTTAGAATTCTTCTGCTAAAATTTGATAAATTGGTGCGCCTTCACACTGTGCTGGTACACGAACGCCACCCATAACGCACATAGTTGGTAC
>CATJSX010000061.1 GCA_949743265.1 uncultured Peptococcaceae bacterium | reverse complement strand
CGCCACGTTTTTTCAACCAATTTATAAAGCCGTTATCCTGCTTTAAATAGCTGATAACGGCTTTTCTTTCTTACAAATTATTAAAATCCAAAGTAGCAAATAAATCGTCAATGGTTTCTGCTCGCCTGATCAACGCCACCGAGCCGTCTGGCTTTAGCAACAATTCTGCTGAACGAAGTTTACCGTTGTAATTAAAACCCATCGCGTGACCATGCGCACCTGTATCATGAATTACCAAATAGTCGCCTGTTTCGATAGCTGGCAGCTGGCGGTCGATGGCAAATTTATCACAGTTTTCACATAAACTGCCAACAACATCATATGTTTTGTCGCAAGGCAAATGCTCTTTGCCCAACACTGTGATATGATGATAAGCGCCATACATACCCGGACGCATCAAATTAGCCATACTAGCATCAACGCCAATATAATTTTTGTAGATATTTTTATAATGAATAGCTTTTGTCACTAAATAACCATACGGTCCTGTAATCATACGTCCGCATTCTAAACAAATTTTCAATGGCGGTAAATGTTTGCCAAGAATTAATCGTTCATAAGACACTTTGATTCGTTGACCAAGCAGCGCTAGATCTACCGGCTCTTGCTCTGGACGATAAGGAATGCCAATGCCGCCACCGAAATTAACAAAAGAAATGGTAATTCCCATTTCATCATGCAGCTGACCAACTAATTCAAAAATCATTTCCGCCGTTTCTACAAAATAATCAAGATTCAACTCGTTGGAGGCTATCATAGTATGCAGGCCAAATGTTTCGCAGCCTTTGGCTTTAACTATGGGATAAGCCGTCATAATTTGTTCTTTGGTCAAGCCGTACTTAGCTTCTTCAGGCTTGCCGATAATAGCATTGCCTTCCCGCAATGATCCAGGATTGTAACGAAAAGAAATCGTTTTAGGCAAATGAAGATGTGTTTCCAAAAAATCAATGTGAGAAATATCATCTAAGTTGATAATAGCGCCCAATTCCAACGCTTTAGCAAATTCTTCGACAGGCGTATTATTTGATGTCAGCATAATATCTTCGCCAATAATGCCTGCTTTTTGAGCCAGCAGCAATTCTGGCAAAGAGCTGCAATCAGCGCCAAAACCTTCCTCATGTAACATCTTCAGCAAATAAGGATTGGGCGCCGCTTTAACAGCGAAATATTCCTTAAAAGAATCCGCCCAAGCAAAAGCAGACAACAAACGTCGAGCATTCTGGCGAATAGCCGCTTCATCATAAAGATAAAACGGCGTTGGATATTCCTGAGCAATTTCAATAATTTTTTCCTTAGTAAAAGGCAATACTTTCTGCACGTTTATTCCTCCTGTAGAAAAATATTTTTATCATACATTATTATTACTAAAATTTTTTGCTTAGTCAAGGTCTGCCTTTTATTATATTGTATTATAATCTAAGCAAACTCAGATTTTTTCAGAACAAAAAATACTGTTGCACCGAAAACTCCAGTACAACAGTATTTTTTAATGATTTCTTTTTACGTTTAGTGCTGCTTGTTGTTTTAAATAGCTCTGAATGAAATCATCAATATCGCCGTCCATAACCGCTTGAATATTGCCTTTTTCTACATTAGTGCGATGATCTTTCGCCATACTGTATGGATGAAAGACATAAGAACGAATCTGACTGCCCCAGCCAATTTCTTGTTGATCACCTTGCAGCGCTGCCATTTCATGCTCATGTTCTTTGATTTTTAATTCAACCAAACGACTCGTTAACATTTTCATTGCTGTAGCGCGGTTTTGAATCTGTGAGCGTTCATTTTGGCACTGTACGACAATGCCGGTAGGCAAATGCGTTATCCGCACCGCTGAATCAGTAGTATTGATATGCTGCCCACCAGCACCAGTAGAACGATATGTGTCAATTTTCAACTCTTTGGGGTCGATGCTTATCTCATCGTCATGTTCCACTTCGGGCATAACTTCTAAGGCCGCAAAGGACGTATGACGACGGCCGGAAGCGTCAAAAGGAGAGATACGCACCAAACGATGCACACCTTTTTCGGCTTTTAAATAACCAAAAGCATTTTCGCCTTTAATCAATAATGTCGCGCTTTTAATGCCAGCTTCTTCACCGGCTAGGAAATCTAACAGCGTCACCCCAAAGCCATGCCGTTCTGCCCAACGCACATACATCCGATACAGCATATCAGCCCAATCCTGAGATTCTGTGCCGCCAGCACCAGGATGAATGCTGATAATCGCATTATTACGGTCGTATTTGCCATTTAATAACGTCTCCAGTTCAAACGCTTCCAGCGCTTGCATAGCCGGCTCCAGCGCTTGTGCCGCTTCATTGAGCAATGAGTCGTCATTTTCTTCCTTAGCCATTTCATAAAGCGTTTCTGCATCTTCCAACATGGTTTTCAGTTCGTTAAATCGATCAATTTTACTGCGCAAAGCCGTAATTTTTTGCATGATTTGCTGAGCTTCTTCTGGTTTATCCCAAAAATCAGGCTCAGCCACTTTGACTTCTAGTTCGGCAATCTGCGCTTCACGATCAGCAAAGTCAAAGAGACTCCCTCAAATCTTCAAGGATTTTTCGTGCTTCTTCCAGTTGTTTTTTCAATTCAAAATCCATGTGATCACATCCTTTTTTTGATTTAGTCCAATGCATTTCAAAATTTTCGCAGCGATGCCCAACTTATTTTTAGAAGTACATTTTATCTATAATGATATTAAAAGATATATCATGATCTGCCGCTAAATTTGATTCATCGTTATCTGCCGCAGCAATTTTTATACTTTTTGCCGCTACCGCAAGGACAAGGATCATTGCGACCAACTTTTTCTTTACGTACGATGGGTTTTTTTACTGGTTTTTCATCACCATGTGTAACATTTAAAATATCTGTTCTTTCTTGCGGTCGTTCCACCACATTAACACGATAAATCATACGCACTGTATCCAGCTGAATTTCTCCAATCATTTGCGTAAACATATCGAATGCCTCATTTTTGTATTCATCAACTGGATTGCGCTGTCCATAAGCGCGCAAGTTAATCCCCTGACGCAGCTGATCCATAGCGTCTAAATGTTCCATCCATTTGATATCGACATTTTTTAGGAGAATCATGCGCTCAATATCATGAAAAATATCCTCGCCTAATTCTTCTTCGCGCTGATGATACCGTTCTTCTGCCAGATGGAAAATATAAGCCTTAACTTCTTCTTTTTCCATTTGCTTAACTTTTTCTAAGTCCAACGGCGTTTTGAGCAGAAACATTTCATAAACTTTCTGCGCTAATGACGGCAAATCCCACTCTTCGGGATATTTAAGCTCGCCGGCGACTTCATCAACAATCATTTCAGCAGTCAGTTCAATCATATGCAAAATACTATCTTGCATATTTTCGCCAGTCAATACTTGACGACGCTGTCCGTAGATTACTTCGCGCTGTTTATTGGCAACGTTATCATATTCCAATACGTTTTTGCGAATTTCAAAGTTGCGCGCTTCGACTTTTTTCTGCGCGCCTTCAATACTACGACTGATCATACCATTTTCAATAGGCATATCGTCGTCCATCCCGATTTTATCCATAATACCCTGAATATTATCAGCGCCAAAACGACGCATTAAATCGTCTTCTAAAGAAATATAAAACTGTGTCGTGCCCGGATCGCCCTGACGACCACTGCGTCCGCGTAATTGATTGTCGATACGCCGCGCTTCATGACGTTCGGTCCCAATAATATACAATCCACCCAGTTCTTTTACTCCCTCGCCCAAAACAATATCTGTTCCACGACCGGCCATATTAGTAGCGATAGTAACCATACCGCGTTGACCGGCTTGAGCGATAATCTCCGCTTCTTTTTCATGATATTTAGCATTTAAAACTTGATGAGCAATGCCGCTGCGGCGCAAAATATCGCTTAAAAGTTCGGAAATCTCAATAGAAACTGTCCCAACCAATACAGGCTGTCCTTTAATATTGAGTTCTGCTACTTTTTCCGCCACCGCTTTATACTTGCCCATTTGCGTACGATAAACGATATCCGGTTTATCTTCGCGGACAACGGGTTTGTTGGTAGGAATTTCTACCACATCCATACCATAAATCCCACGAAACTCATCTTCTTCAGTTTTCGCGGTACCTGTCATACCAGCTAACTTGCCGTACATGCGAAAATAATTCTGGAATGTAATAGTCGCTAACGTTTGGGATTCTTTTTCAATAGCAACGCCTTCTTTGGCTTCGATGGCTTGATGTAAACCGTCACTGTATCGACGACCGAACATCAGCCGCCCAGTAAACTCATCAACAATAATCACTTGACCGTCTTTGACCACATAATCTTTATCCTTTTTCATAATAACATGCGCTCTCAGCGCTTGGTTGATATGATGACTTAATTCCAAATTTTGCTCATCAGCCAGATTATCAATGCCCAATAATTTCTCTACTTTGCTTACGCCATCTTCTGTTAAAACGACGTTTTTTTGCTTTTCATCAACAGTATAATCTTCTTCCGGTCGTAAACGGGGAATCATTTTCGAAACCGTAACGTACAATTCTTTGGGCTTTTCCGCACTGCCAGAAATAATTAACGGCGTTCTCGCTTCATCAATCAAAATGCTGTCCACTTCATCGACCAAAGCAAAATTTAATTCTCGCTGCACCATATGCTCTGGACGCATGACCATATTATCACGAAGATAATCAAAACCAAATTCGTTGTTGGTTCCGTAAGTAATATCAGCACTATAAGCCGCTTTGCGTTCCTCATAGCTCAAACCATGGACAATCAAACCTACGCTTAATCCTAAAAAATTGTAGACTTGACCCATTTGTTCACTGTCACGACGTGCCAAATAATCATTGACAGTAATGACATGAACGCCTTTGCCCGTCAGTGCGTTTAAATAAACCGGCAAAGTAGCTACTAGAGTTTTCCCTTCACCGGTCTTCATTTCAGCAATTCGCCCTTGATGAAGCACTATACCGCCCATCATTTGCACATCAAAATGACGCATACCCAAAACGCGCTTAGACGCTTCGCGAATAACGGCATACGCCTCTGGTAACAAATCGTTTAAACTAGCACCGTTTTGATAACGTGCTTTGAATTCATCGGTTTTTGCTTTTAACTCATCATCGCTTAACGCTGCCATTTGATTTTCCAAAGCGTTAATTTCCGCCACTTGCTTTTCTAGTTTTTTGATATCTTTTTTATTATCGTCAAAAATTCTTTTCAAAAAAGTATCCAAACCCATGCTGTGATACACCATCCTCATCAATTTTTCTCAGTTGCAAATTTTTCAAGCTGATTGTTTTCACCGAAAACGAAAATTTTTCAGCGTATTGAACCATTGCCATTATTATCGTCTGCAACTCTTTAACAATATACTAAAACCGTCTAAAAGGCAATGGTTTTCACTATTTATTAAAAAATATTTTCTTTTTTATTCGAGTCTTGTGATGCTAAATAAAGAACAAAAAAGATTGTTTTCAGCGCTTCGCATAAATTTTTCATAATTTCTTTGCCTTTTTCAAAAAATAGCATTTACAAAAGCAAAGTTTTGCGTCATAATAGAGATAAGATAAGTGATATTATTTGCGCTTATTAAAAACGGAGGTGAATTTTCATCTACCGTCTTAGAAAGGAGTTGGCATCATGAAAATTACGGTAAAAGCTAAAAACACACAAGTAACGCAAGCATTGAGCGACTATGTTGAAAAAAGGTTCGCTAAACTGGAAAAATATTTTGCTAATGAACTGCAAGGCACCGTTACTTTAATCGTCGAAAGAGAAAAACATCGCGTTGAAGCAACTATTCCGCTCAATCGCTATTTGCTGCGGGCAGAAGAATCCAGCAATGACATGTACGCCTCTATTGACGGCGTCGTTGATAAATTGGAACGACAAATTCACAAGTATAAAACCCGTGTCAATCGCAAATCTAAAGGCGCTGTAGATTTTGCCGATTTGCCGGCAGTTACCGAAGTAGTCGAAGAAAAAAACGACGATTTTGTCAAACCAATCAAAGTCAAACAGTTTACCGTGAAACCAATGGACGAAGAAGAAGCTATTATGCAAATGGAACTTATTGGTCATGATTTCTTTGTTTTTTTGAATGCGGAAGACAATGCTATCAATGTTGTCTATAAACGTCATGACAATTCTTACGGCTTGATCCAGCCGCAATTTAATTAAGCGGTTACGCTAAAAATTATTTTTAGAAATGACTTGCTTATTAAACAAAAACAGGATATAATGAAAAACGTGCCGTGAAAACGCGGACACAGTTAGTTTATCGTGAAAGGATGATTTTTTCATGCAAGGTAAAGTAAAATGGTTTAACGCTGAAAAAGGTTATGGCTTCATTGAAGGTCAGGACGGTAAAGATGTTTTCGTACATTTTTCCGCAATTGAACAAGATGGTTTTAAAACTTTAGATGAAGGACAAGAAGTAGAATTCGAAGTCGTCGAAGGCGCTAGAGGTCCTCAAGCTGCCAATGTCGTTAAACTTTAATAAATCATCAAATCAATCATAATACGGTCAATAATGGTTTGCTGCAATCAATAGCGTATGCCATTAAACAAAACTGATGATACTATCTCCAGCTGCCAAGCGCCGCTGGAGATTTTTATTTTATCATGAACATTGGATTGTTCGTTGTGAACGGTTATTTTTCTATTGCCGAAAAAGCCTCTTCCACCAGATACTGTCGCCAAATCCCATTAGTAATAGCGCTTTGCATGCGTTCAATGACAAAAGGATTGTCGCTCTTTAACTGTTGAAGCAAATTTTTCATATCAGCACGGCTAGTTTTGCCATCAGCCGGACAATTATTGGTCACGACCGGCAAAGCTAATTTCTGCGCACAACTGATAATATCATCTTCCCAAACATAAACCATCGGTCGAATAAGCGTCACATCGGCACGACTCAAATAAGAACGTGGCGCAAAAGTGTGTAATCGCCCTTCATAGGTAAGACTAATCAAGAAAGTTTCCAGCGCATCATGAAGATGATGACCTAAAGCCACTTTATTGCAGCCAAAACGCTTGGCTAAATTGTGCAAAGCGCCGCGACGCATTTTGGCGCAAAGAGAACAAGGACTTTTTTCTTGTCGTTCCTCATAAACGATGCGCCCAATATTAGTTTCCTCTAAATGATAAGGAATATCAAGCGTCCGACATAGCTGCATGATGGGTTCAAAATCGTTGTGCCAGCCTACATCAAGAGAAATAGCTTGCAAAGAAAAAGAAAACGGCAATGTTTTTTGCAAAACAGAAAGCGCATAAAGCATGACTGTACTATCTTTACCGCCGGAAAGACCGACGGCAATTTTATCATTCGGTTCAAGAAGACCATATTCTCGGCTGGCTCGACGCATTTTCGCTAAAAGCGGTTTATTGAACTTGCGCCACATAATAGTTCCTCCTTTCAGAATTGGTTTGATTATAAAAGAAATAAGAAAAAAAAGCAACTAAAGATAAAAATATCATAAGAAAAAGAAAAAATCTTGTATCGGTAAAAGAAAAGTCATGATATAATAACGCTTATATAAAATAATCCATTTCTTGGAGGGAATTTATTTATGGTACATTTAATAGATGGTAAAAATTTAGCTCAGAAAATACAGCTGCAAATAAAAGAAGAAACTGCCGCATTAAAAGCCAAAGGCATAACGCCCGGCTTAGCGGTAATTTTAGTCGGTGATGATGCGGCGTCGCAGATTTACGTGCGGAACAAAGAAAAAGCTTGCCAAGAAGTGGGTTTCCTTTCTAAAATTTATCGCTTAGCGACTGACGCCCAAGAAGAAGAAGTATTGGCACTCATTGAACAACTAAACAACGAAACGACTATACACGGCATTTTAGTGCAATTACCATTGCCAAAACAATTGAATGAAAGCAAAATCACCAACGCTATTAGCCCCAAAAAAGACGTTGATGGATTTTTAGCAGAAAATATGGGCGCTTTGTTAATAGGACAACAGGCTTTTGAGCCTTGCACGCCGCAAGGCTGTTTAAGATTGATTAAAGAAACAGGCATACCGATTGCTGGTAAAAAAGCCGTCGTTGTTGGCAGAAGTAATATCGTTGGCAAGCCGGTAGCGATTATGCTTTTAAAAGAAAATGCTACGGTAACGATTTGTCATTCAAAAACGAGCCATTTAAAAGAAGAATTATTAAATGCTGACATTATTGTAGCAGCCGTCGGTCAAGCGCATATGATTACGGGCGATATGATCAAAGAAGGCGCTATTGTTATTGACGTAGGAACCAATCGTTTAGAAAACGGCAAGTTAGTCGGCGATGTTGACCAAGCCAGCTTAGGAGATAAAGAATGTTATTTGACGCCTGTGCCAGGCGGCGTAGGACCGATGACCATTGCTATGCTGATGAACAATACCCTAGAAAGCACCAAACGACATCTTTAACAAAACTCCCTATTCGAAATTGTGTACTCATTGAGGATAAATATATAAACATGCGGTAAACTAATGTGCGATAGAAAAGTCAATCTTGAGCGGAGGAATTGTTGTGAAAAAAATCATATGTTTTCATAACCCTGATGAAATAAATGGCTACTTGAGCAACTGGTATCTCTTGGATTTTTATGTGGATAATATTCAATATTCTTCTATGGAACAGTATATGATGTATCAAAAGGCATTGCTTTTCGATGATATGGAAATAGCAGAGCAAATCTTGAATACTACTAATGTAGGAAAAATTAAAGCATTAGGCAGATCCGTCAAGAACTATAATGACATATTATGGAATGGTATGCGGCAACTCATTGTCTATCAGGGATTACTTGAAAAATTCCAGCAAAATATAACATTAAAAGAGAATCTTTTGGCTACGCAGAACCATATACTAGCAGAATGTGCAGTTCGGGATAGAATATGGGGAATTGGTCTTTCAATGAAAGATGAGAGACGATTTGATATGAATGAGTGGCAAGGTCAAAACTTATTGGGTTTTTCCTTGATGAGAGTGCGTACAGCGTTGAAACACACAAACTTTCATTAAAATTTCTCAAACAAGCAGTGAGAACACTTTTTTGAAAAGAAAGTGACCAAATAGACCATGAGGAGGGAGCATGATGGATTCAAAACAATTTGATCAGCAGATCCTTTTGATTTGTGAAGAAATAGAGCATAGTTTTAAACAAGCAGAAAGCAAAAGCGAATACGATGACCAATCGCCTTACTTTTGCCGCATCAATTTGCTTAAAACCAAAATTGCTACAGAGCGAAGAATAATAGAAGAAATCAGTCGTCCCTGCCGTTTTATTTTAGACCATTTCTCACTATTTCTGGATAAATGGGACTATACAATAGGATTTAAATATGGAAATATGCAAGCAGGACGAGGACTATTGAGCGATATTAAAGTTGGCGAATGGGGTAATGTGAGTTTAATGATCGGCAATAGTGAAATCGCTTGGCGTGATGCCGATTATCAATATTTGTTCTACCCAGATAAAGTTATTCTGAGACCACAAGATATTAGTAAAACCGATATTGCTTTTTATTTCAGCTACGCTTTTAAATATAGTAACCTTCTAAGCGAATTTCAAGATGTAGCCCAAGACCCGCAAACCATTTATTGGCACGAAGAATTAGAAATAGAAAACTAACAGCTAAAAAGTACAATAAAAAGCAAGCATAATCAATAAGCCCGCTCTTTAGCGGGCTTATTGATTATGCTTGCTTTTCTTTAAACATAGCCTTGATTTTAGAACAATCCTATTGATAAACTATTCCTCGCCAGTACTGCTATTATTAGCTTTGTGGTCGGTAGCATAAAATCCATCAGATTTAAGCAAAACGTTAACTTGCCCAATCACACGGTGTACTGGCTGACCGCAAGTAGGACATTGAGCAAGAGGCGCTTCCTTAATGCCCTGCCGATAGACAAAATAACCGCATTGCGGACATTGATAAGTATAGCTAGGCATAATCTTCTCCTCCTTTTTAAGCGCAGGCTGTCAAACTGATTTTTTTAATTCCTTTTTTGTCATTCCCCCCAATTATTATAGGTATCGACTTGTCGTTGTCAACTATAACGACTGACTCGCCAAAATCTCGAACTGCCTTAGCGTAAATAGTATTTGGAAAATTACCGAATAAATTTAATATACCGAGAAAACCATTGCTTGTCAAGAAAGTATTGTTGCCATCAACTGCTGAAAAAACGGCAGTGCATACTTGCCGCCAGCTAAATCTTCTTCAGGAACGCCTGCAATCTGCTCAATTACAATAGCTGCGGCATAACGCGGTTCATCAAACGGCGCATAACCAATATACCACGCCAAATAACTTTTTTTGCCATTGGCTGTATAAATTTCTGGCGTACCGGTTTTACCAGCATAAGTCAAAGACGTGCCGTTTACCTTCGTTTCATTCCTCAGTAACTTTTGCAAAACTTTTATGCTTTGCGCCGAAAACTGCTGTGTTTGTTTCGGCAGCTCAAATTGCACCAGCCAATCTTCGTTTTCTTTAATGCCCAATGTCAGCTGATTATACCAAACGTCGTCTAGGCTAAAGGCTTTGCCGTCGTTAGCGATGGTAACCATAACGTTTGCCATTTCTAACGGCGAAACGGTAAACAGTTCCTGTCCGATGATTCCATTGGCTCGCGAAGCAGCAGAATCCAATTTTTTGCCAACTTCCAAAGAAAATCCCCATCGATTTAATAAATAATCCGAAAGTTTCTCCCGTCCTAATTTTTCACCTAAAGCAATAAAATAATTATTGCAGGATACTTTAAGTGCTTCTTGAAAATTGATTGTCCCATGCGGACGAGGACATTTTTGCTGCGGCGGCACGTTGTCACAAGTGAAAACGGTACGCTCATCAGCAATATTTTCTTCCAAAATAGCAACAGCGGTACATAATTTAAAAATTGAGCCGGGATAATAACGATAGTCTTCGCCCATGACTCGCTCTAACTGATTATCTTGATAGCCGTAAGTTTGCGCCAAATCTTTCGGCGTATAGACCGGTCGGCTGCAAGCAGCCAAAATTTGTCCTGTGTGCGTATCAAGAATAACGGCAGCACCTCTGGTAATATGAAAAGTATTCATCAACTCTTCCAGTTTTTGCTGCAAAGACTGATCGATGCTCAAAACTACGTCACAACGTTCAGTTTTTTGATCAATGATACGCATGCCGCTTCCAGCGATTATATGGCGCTGAGCATCGCTCATATAAGCCAAATAAGTGGCAGCGTGGTCGTCAGCTAAATAATGATCAAACAATTTTTCCAGCCCTTTTACGCCTTTTTTTTCATTGTCTAAATAGCCTAATAAATGAATCGCCAAAGGATTATCCCCATAGCGTTGGCGATATGGCGCAATGACTACACCTTGCTTAATTTCTTTTTGCAAAGCATGTAACGTTGTCGTATCAGGAATAGGAACAACTAATGTTGGCGGATAAACAAGAGTTCCATTTTTATTTTGCGGTACGATTTCTTGGTGAAGTAAGGATAATTGGGGGAAATTTCGGGAAAACTGCTGATAAAAGCCTTCAGGATCATCAAGCAGCTTAGGCAAAATAATCAGCGTTGGCTGTATTTGTGCATCCAGTAAACTTTTGCCGTTTCGATCAAGAATATCGCCGCGGCTGGCTTCTTCCAAAGGAAATATGTCAGCTCGACCAGAAAACGACGAAGCAGCATAAATCGGACCTTTATAAACTTGGATATAAGCTAATTTAGCAATAACAATAACAAAAACAGCAAAAAACAACCAGCCCATCAAAAAAATGCGTTTAGTCATAAACTACCTCCTTTTTTTCCTTTAGTATATCCGTTTTCTATTATTTTTAACGACAATAACGAAGGTATAAAGCGGCACGAAAAGGTGAAACTTTACAAATGGCTTTTGGCAGTGTATAATAAAAACAATTCTTATGGAAAGGGGGAATAGTTATTAAAAAGTTATGTACGATAACTGTTTTAATACTATCTCTGCTTATGCTGGCTGCACCAGCAGTAACTGCTATTGAAGAAGAACGCTTAACCGTTAAGTACGGCGCTACAAGCAATGTGTGCCAAGACTTAGCTATTGTGCAAGGGGATATTACTTATTTACCCATTAGAGACGTGTTCAGCGCTTTAGGCAATGTTGAATTAACTTGGGCTAAAGACGAAGCTGAAGACAAAATTATTATCATTACACCTAATGGCAAGTATCAGTTAGTAATTGATTTTGCCAACAATACGGCGCAGGGAACAGAAAAAACGTATGGAATTAAGCACGTTAATCACAAAATTTATCTGCCTGTCAGCTTTTACGGAGAAGTATTAGACTGCGGCGTTTGTTGGGACGATGTGACAGAAACGTTGCTCATCGGTCGTATGGAAGCGCAAGCCAAACTAACGGCTGACGACGAATCTGTCGCCGAAGAATTACCCATACAAGAACCTCCGCAAGTCAAAATTATCAATTTGCCAGCTTATGAACCGACAACAGTCACCCGCTCAGTTGCAGCAGAAACTACAACAACTGTCTATCAACAAGGGACTGCTTCGTGGTATAGTGATAAATTTCATGGCCGCCGAACATCAAGCGGAGAAGCTTACAACAAAAACGCTTATACAGCCGCTCATCCATCGCTGCCTTTTGGAACTATCGTTCGTGTAACGTCACTTTCTAACGGCAAAAGTGTCGATGTGCGCATCAATGATAGAGGACCTTTTGTTCGTGGACGTATTATTGATATTTCTCGCGCAGCCGCAGCAGAGATTGGCTTGATCAGTCGAGGCGTCGGCACTGTACAACTGTCTATCGTTCAATAATAAACATATCAAAAGGAAAATATCCCATTTCTTTAAAGCAGAGAGTGCTGTTGCCACAAATTTGCGGTAACGGCATGACATATCAGAACAAAACCCCCTAGTAAAGCGTGGCTTTAGTGCCAACTATCTTTACTAGGGGATTTTTATTTATAAGAATTCTTTCAATATCCTTTTAATTGTAAGAATTGCTCTTTATTAAGATAACGGAAAAATTTCTTTTCTTGCAATTAAGTTACATATAAAAAACGTTCCAAATCTCCTCATTTACCATAACGACAATTTTATTTTCTCTATTAAATAACTTTTCTTCACAAACTGCCTCAAAATCCAAAACAAAATTATATTATTTAAAATACCTCCTAGTAGCCAATTTATTGATGAAAACAAGATTTCTTCCAAGAACCAGACACCATATTTCCCTGACAAATTATAGAAGCATCTGTGTGAATAAGCGCCACATGAGTATAATAATTTTGTTTGTGGGCGTATCACTTTAGTACACAAACGCCTTTTATATAGCAATCTTAGGAATCTATGAGCATATACTCTAATTCTTCCTTATTTACGTTTTAAATGCATTTTAGCGAGTTTTTTTCCAGTTTATTTATAATAGTGCGTGGTGTATCACATTCATATATGATA
This sequence comes from uncultured Peptococcaceae bacterium, assembly GCA_949743265.1. Taxonomy (GTDB): domain Bacteria; phylum Bacillota; class Peptococcia; order Peptococcales; family Peptococcaceae; genus CATJSX01. Next base: position 6,076 of record CATJSX010000061.1, on the reverse strand, counting down.
GCATACTGCCATTGTTTTATATCAGATTCATAAAGATACCCTGATACCTCTTGTTTATGACGATTATAACCTTGTGCTACAAACAAAATTTTCTCTAACGGATAGCTATTAGAGTTATCCACCAAAAACAGCTCTTGATAATCTTGCAACGTAAAATCATATTGTGCTGCAATTTTCTTCTGTTCTTTTTTAGTAAATACAGTTGCGGTGCCATGTTTACAAATACGTATCGTTTTTGCCATTTTATCACTTCTCCAACGAGTTAAATAACAAGCGCTATTTTTTGTATGATAAGGTTTTCGTCCCCTAACGGGGATTCTTTTTTTGTAAACCTGTCGCCGGAATGCCTTGCTAGAACACCTCTCAAAACAGCTTTTGCGGGAAAGTATCGATTCGCTGGGAAATTTTCTGCTCATTCATTCAATAAATTCCCGCAAAACCGCTTCTATAGCAGTGCGGCGCACTTTTATATTTTTAGATGTCAATTAAATTATAATGATATCATCAAATTCTGTCAATGATACGTCACCCCAAATTTTCACATCAGCTTGTCCGCTGACTTTATAAACTCTTAGTAAATCTTCTTCATGTATTATTTTTTCCAACATGTCGATCAACTTAGCATATTTCTTTTTGTTCAGCAAACATTCAAAAGCAGATTTCTGAACCCTTCGTCCATAGCCGCTCAACAGTTTAGCAATTTTTCCTCGACGTTTATTATCAGAAACATCATAAATGATGACGATCAAATACTTGGTGTCGCTGTCAAATTCTGTTTCTTCTAAGCAATAAGCTAATTCATCAAAAATTAGATTCATCTATAGAGCAGTCCTTTTTAGCGAATATAAATTGGCTGATAACAATCCAAATCACGTTGATCAATCATTTTAGTTAAAGAATTGACTTGATATTGAATTGCTTTCTTAAAACTCATGGTATTATTTCCATCAAGATAATTAGATTTTATCCGAATTTTTTTCTCATATTCTTTCAAAAATTTTTTGCTTGCATTTCTTGATAAATAAACACCTCCTGTTTGCTCATCATGATCGAAATCTTCAACGGTAAACTCTTCGTTGTTTAAAAGTTTCAGCACTAATGAATCAATCAAAACCGCTCGCCACTCTTCCATTAAATCACTAGCTAATGCCGGATGACCATGATGATCCTTATGAATCAATCCGGCATAAGGATGTAGTCCTTTATTGGTTATGGCACTATAAACTTCATACATCAACAAAGTATAACCAAAACTCAGTAATGAATTAAACGGGTCTCTTGGCGGCATTTTATTACGCCCTTTAAAAGCAAATGATGGTATTATCGCTTGGCTTAGCGCTTCAAAATAAAGTTTGGCACAGCTTCCCTCATAGCCTAATACTTGATTAAGTTCACTCGTCTGTGGAATTTTTTTGTATAGTTTAAGCATATCCTCAATAACTTGTTGGATTTTGTTATTTTTGCGCTCTCTATTAAGACGTCTGGCAATAACGACTTGATTATGTACTTTAGCGCTAATAATTTTTTGTGCAAAAGCTAAAATAAACGCTTCATCATCACCCAAACGAAATTGTTTTCTTTGCACCAAAATATTGACATGACGCGTAGATTCCAATCTACCATAATATTGACCGTTACTGGCTAAAAAAGTGACAGAAATTCCTCTTTTAAGCAATTCCCGCTGACAGCCTGTCGTTAAATTGGCATTGCCGATCAACACAATTCCTTCCAATATTTCAATAGGCAGTTTAGTCAACAGTCCTTTACCATCATCCATGATCACTTGATTTTCTTCGAAATACACTTTACAATTCGGTTCAGTTACATATAAAAAGCTCAATTTCATTCCACCTTTAAGCTTTTGTTTTGAGATACTTTCCTTAAATCTTGAATTTGACACCCACCCATACCTAAGGCTGTTTTAATACCTATGCCACTGTAAACAGCAAAACCAAATAACAGATGAATTAACCGCGCCAGAGCATCCGGTCCGGAAATATTGATGGTTATCCAACCAATAAAGGCAGGAATTTTAACGCTTTTGAGAGGATATTGAATACTTTTCAGCTGATATTGCGTAATATGGATATGCTCAATCAGCTGTTGCTGTGCTTCTTTATCTTCGAGCAAAACTTCTTGGGCAAATCCATGCCACTTGCGCAGCAAACTTTTGATCAGCCATTCAGTATTAGGAAATAATTGATATTGTTCCTGCGATTTAAAACTGCAAGGGGTCTTAAAAGCTACGCGAATCCGCCTAGAAACATCTGCTGATGTTAAAAATTCTTGACAAAATTGCGTCTCGGTCATCGTTCGAGATTCCACTAAATTGGTTACATGCAAATTTGTTTGATGAAAATCGGAATGCCAATCTTTTTTAGCCAATAATACAGGCAGTATTTCTGTAATGGCTTGCTCTCCCAAAAGATTGATGGTCCATATGCCTCGTTTTCCCCGCTCAAAAACCGTCAAATACTGACTGATTGGATTAAAATTGCTTTCATGCAGCCATTCTGCACACGCTTCGCTAAGTTGTTCAACAAGCATACCATAGAGAGCATAGCCCCAATTGTGATGAAGCAAACTATTTTCATTTTCTGCTTGAATAGCTAATTGGATTTGTTTAATCATAATATCACCTATTTTACAACGAACTGACATAAACCCATTTGACAATACTGTCCTTTGTATTGCGTCAATTTTTTGGTATGTGGCGCGATTTTATATTTTCTAGCATATGTCTTATGATAATGTTTCCTAAACAGATTATCCATAATCTCAGCGCTAATTTCAAATCCTTTTTTCTTACCAACGGCAGCATGAAGAATCGTCTTATGCGGAAATCCTACCCCGCCGCCTAAATACATAATCGTGCCTTGATTGGTTATCGCTTTTTCTGTAGACAGCAGCGGAAATTGCTGCAAATATATTTCTTGCTGCCATTGATAATGTCTTTGCAGAGCTTTTTTGATATAATCGACGTCAACGCCGCTTTGGGTCATTATTTGCCTGTCCAAAGTTAAGGTAAATTCCAATTCGGTTTCCGGCATTAAACACTCTCGAAAAATTGGTAATGGCTTTGCTTTTCCATCAATACGCGCATCTATTTTTTGAACAATGGTCAAACGATTTTTAGCGATTGGCTGCGAATCGCTGATGGCAATGCCTTTCATGATGCTATTGATAGCATCGTCTGCCTTAGCGCTGATAGGTAACGTATGAAGGATATTTTTTTCTAAACTTTGCGCCCAGTTCATTACTTTTTTCTTATCGAATGATGGAATAGTAGCATTGCTAATGTCTTTTATCCAATAGGATTGCTCAAAATCGACTCCCAAACGCAATTTTTCAGTCAAAATAGCCGTTCTGATAGCGCCTTTTAAGCTGCTGCCGGGAATATAAGGGTATCCCATATTGTCTTTAACAAATTGTTGAATCCCTTTCAACGAGCGATTTTCAATAATTTCATTCACATCATAAATTTCATAATCAGCGAATTGCTGATAGTCTTCAACTTTGACCTTATTTTCGCGCAAAAAATCTCGCAATGGACGCTCTTTGCCTAAAATGAACCGTTGATAAGCATCGTCAAGTTGTTTGGAGAATAAATAGTCCATCAGCTTGCCAAAGTTTGGCACGATAATTTTATTGCTTTCCCGCAAATGAATATATTCGTTTTTTTTCAATTCTTGACCGGAACCGACAAAAATTGGCGTTAAGACTGTCAAAGTGACCTGATAACTTTCCAAATGACCTAATGATTTCATATCTTCACCCCTATAAACATCGGTTTAGCGTAACGATACACTTTATGCTTGCCGCCTCTAGCTATATCGTAAATATCGCCGCAAAATTTCTGTTTAAAGCACGAACCGCTGTCAAAGACATACAAAGTTTTTTTCTTCATTGGCTGTGAAGCGTAATCATAGGACGCCACAAAACCGCTGCGTTTTAAAAGGGAATAATGCGCCGGCTGTGATAAAACTTTTGGCAGCTCTTGCTCAGTCGGTAAGCAGCAGGATAAAGTCATGTAATAATCGGCTTGTTGAACAGACAACAATTTTTTTAAGGCTTCTAGTCCTTCACTATAAACATCGTCCAAAAAAATGACGTCATCAACCGTAAAATGACCCAAACCACTACTTTTTTCACCACCGATACCGCTTAATCCCAAACTGTTCATGATGGTTTCCAGCCAAGCGATAGTGTCTTCTTTTTGATAATAAACAATCATATACAATCCCGCACCAGCAGCAAATTGGTACGTTCCTACATAAAAAGGCTGTGTCTCCTCTTGTCCTTTAACGGCTGCCATAACGCGGTTATCTGCTGAAACGATTTTTTTGAAGGCTTCATTTTCCGACTGCACATCAAAATCACTGTTGCCTTTTAAACTTTGTAAATAATCTTCAAATCGTTCAGCAGAAAGATATTTTAGGTTTTTAAAGTTTTTTTTCAAAACGCTGCTGTGCTCTTTTTCTTGACGGTCAACGGGAATGATTGGTTTGGGCAGATAATAAGTTTCTTGACAAAAAGGTAAGCCATCACTCAAACCGATCTCGTTTTGTGCACATTGGTGATAAAATTTATCCAACAAATCGATGCCGCCCAACTTTAAACATTCATGACAAAGAGCGGAAAAAATGGTATCGCTTTTTAAAACAAACGTCGTTTGAGCCAATTGTCCCTTATTAGTGCCAAAATGCACTGCTGTGTTGAAATTCCACTTAAAGACAGCGTAAGCCATTTAATTCACACCCTTTAATATGGCGTTCAATTCTTTAAGCAATGCTTCATCAAGAGCATCATCAGCCGCCAACATTTTCTCAGCAGCTAATTCTAAAAATTTTACTCGGCCATAACCTCTGGTGCCATGACCGCCTAAGTAATCCATTTGCAACAAATTAAAAGCCAAAGCAAGATGAGCAAAATCTTCTCGGATTTGTTCTAAGTCATGCACATCATAAATGATGTGCAGTCCAAATTGCGCGCCTCTGCTTACCCGTTCGATTTGGCGAGGCATGGCTATAGCTGTTGCACGATTGATAGTATTTTCAAACTTAGTTTCTGTCCAGCCTACTTTTTTCATTTCTTCAGCATTGACCAAAAAACAATCAGAAAAAATTAGGCGCGCAGGCGCTATATCAGATAATGACCCGAATAACCGTCTAATAATGATATCGTCTTTATCAGGCGCTTCCATAATGATCTTTTGACTTTTGCTTCTGGCTAATAACGTTCGCATCTTTCCTTTTAAACTACTGCCCGGAATGATGGGTTCTTTTGTTCTGTTATCTTTTATGACTGGTGAATCTACCGCACCAATTGCAGCAAAAGCATCAGATCCGCCAATATGCATACCTGTAACAATTTCAATTTTTCCGCTGACCAAAATTTTGCTATACATTATTGATTCCTCCATTTTCATTTTAATCATTACCGCCATAAAAGCGATGATAAGCTACTAAGGCTTCCATATAATGACAAAACAAAAGAAATTTCTCTTTATTTTTACCAATTTCTTTAAGATGCTCCAAAATATAACCTTGTTCTATAAATTGCTTAACCGCATCCATACGTCCAGCAGTATAAACCAATCTGACTTTTAAATATTGCAGCTGACTAACAATATTAGCTGGCAAATCATTATGATTGCTAATGATGACTTCATTATATAGTTGACTCAGCATAGCCAAAATATTTCTAATCTGCGTGGTAGTCAGATCGAATTTTCCTCTGTCGTTTTGCAAGTTTTTTATGACTTTCTCTGCACGATCAACATAATTAGCATCGTTTAATGATTCATAAACAATTTTAGGTCTTGCCTGCGCACCATTCCTTTGCTGAGTGGCAGAATTTCTTCTCTGGTTGTTATATGTTGAATTACCCATACCTCAAAACACCTCATTTTCGATTTAAATAGATATATAAATAAATAGCGGTAATCAATTGTCGTCTGTCTTCATCATTTAAATACCATGTATACATCGTGGCATTAAATGATTGATCTGCCTCTCTGTTTGCTGTTTTACGCTTTCCCAATACATAAGCAAAACGAGCCAAATTGATTTTTTTT
>CATJSX010000060.1 GCA_949743265.1 uncultured Peptococcaceae bacterium | reverse complement strand
GATAAGCATCATTTCAAAGAACGGGAAGAGCGTTATTTGGCCATGATAAAGCCTTATAACAAAGAAGAACTGGAGTTAATGGCTGAGCTCATGGCATTATTAACAGAAGCATTGGAATATTGCGTGAAAAATGACCATTTTGAAGATATATTGGGGCAAGTATTCCACGGGTTGGAGCTGCACAACAAATACAAAGGGCAGTTTTTTACGCCTTCAAGCGTTTGTGACATGATGGGGAAAATGGTCATGATTCCTGAAAAGATACAAAAGGATATACAAGAAAAGGGCTACATTGCCATACATGAACCGGCTTGTGGTGGCGGCGCTATGATATTTGGCGCTGTCAATGGAATCAGAGAAATAGGGCTGAATCATTGTAAAGAGCTTTTTGTTCATGCTATAGACGTTGATTTAAAATGTGTGCATATGGCGTATGTTCAGCTTAGTCTCTATGGTATACCAGCCATCGTTATTCATGGCAACAGTCTGTCAATGGAAGAATGGTCACGCTGGTATACGCCAGTATATATTATAGACGGCTGGCAGTGGAAAAGAAGAAAAGTAACAACAAATGATGAAGTCTGTTTGCCAGAAGTTGTTGCTGAACCCATAGAGAAGGTTGTTATGGAAGACCATACTGAATTAGAAGAAACGGACGCTATTAAGCAGGATATACCATCATTTGAAGTTGAAGCCAATGGACAAATGACATTGTTTTCATGATAAAAAAATGGGTAAAAAAGAGAAACGACATGGCGCTGTATGAGTTAATAAGCATGAGAAAACAGAAGGATAATCAATAGTAGTATGATTCTCAAAATAAAAAGGTGATTTCTATGAGCAGATATTTAACGAATCAAGCCCATATTGACGCCATCTACTTAGGGGCATTGTCAGCAACGGTCCAAGAGATGACGGCACGCTGGGTAAAGGACAACGAACAAGCCCCTTTGACTCATAGTAAGGACAGCCTCAAAAATTTGCGTATGACAGGGACTTACACGACCAAAGCGTTACAGAGCCTGATGAACGATATTGATGAGCAGCAGCAAGGGGTCATAAAAAAGAATGTAGCGCAGTATCAATGCGTAGCGGTATATACCAAGCAAGCGGAAAGTTTGCGCAAAAGGCAAAGCAAGCTGGAGCAAAACCCTATAGTGCCCGTTGAAGATTTGCAAGTATTTATCGATGCGGCTTCTGCTAGTTGTGCTATTTGTGAAAGCGTCGGTCAAGAGGTGAAGGCGTGTAAAGTGTATCAGTTGTTTTTGAAATATGGCGTCGATGTGGTGAATCCCAATCCAGCTAATGAGGGTTGTCCCTTTAGGGCAGGTGATGGCGTATGCTGATACTTGATCCCTGTATGAGTTGCCAATGGTATAAGAGCTGTCGCGAGAATGACCGTGGCATTGCTTGTTTGAGCTATATAAAGAGAAGAAAAACAGTGTTCAAAAAAATAATAGGAGAATAAAAAATGATGAATACTTTAAAAGCAATCAATCCAAAGAACATAATCATTACTAATGGGATAGTTAGAATTATTGCCATGAAAAGATGGCGCAGTATTGATGAATGGGACAAGGTAGTTTATAAAAACACAGAAACCTTTATTTACAATGACTTATTAGAATGGCATTATGATATAACACGATATGAAGAACCTTTTTTATCACTAGCCGAAATAGAAGAACAACTTTTAAAAGCAAAGTATACACCGCCATTTTATGTATGGCATGATGATTATTTGGACGGTATTATTTATGAATATGGCAATTACAATCCGCCTTCATGGGTAATACACGGTCGGACAAAAGGATTCGCTTAAAAATAAAAAAGGAGCCGTAAGCTCCCCTCTCTGATTCATCAGACCTGACCCGTCTGATGATTAGTATAACAGAAATTCTTTGATGATACAAGTTGTTATTCTGTAAATACTCTTAGAATGGTGTAACGCTGAAAGGGGAGCTTATGGTGACTAATGCAGCTAAAAAAACGGTGGAAGATTACCAATGTCAAACGATAGAACGGTTAAACCGGTATCAAGAAGTAGCGGTAACTATCGAAATGCTTAATCTGGATTTAGAAATGCTGGAACAAGCGTTAGCAAACGATACCGCCTATAATAATAACATGGCCGTAGATTATGCCACTGTAAGCGGCGGGAAAACTAATAAGGTCAATTCTATGGTAGAAAGTGAGTTTATGGCTGTGAGGGCGAATATCCAGCGTTTACGGCGGCAGATTTGGGAATTGGAGCGCCATAATCGGCAGATCGATAAAGCCTTAGCTAATATGCCGCTTATTTACGCTAGATTGTTGAACATGCGGTATATTAAAAAACTGGGTTGGAAAGAAATTGGACAAAGGCTTGGAAATTATAACGAGGACCATTTGAGAAAAAACTTACATGATAAGGCGTTAAAAATGCTGACGGGATATTTATTTCCAGAAGTACATAATATTGGGTTATTTCTCAAAAAAGCACAAGACTGAATTGGTCTTGTGCTTTTTAATAGGCGATGGAAAAGTAAGCAATAAAAAATTGATAGAAGAAAATATTTATAATAAGTTTTGCTTTTGAAGAAATATATGTGCTTTGTTTTGTACGAGATAATGATAATTTTTAATTACTTTATCGCTAATAATACTATTTCTTCCAAGACGATAAATTCTATCCCATGGACCATTTTTTGCATGTGTTATTTCAACTAAATCATATGCTGATAGAGAAGCATATCGATCAATCGTTTCAAGGACATTTTCCGCAGCCAGTACACCATGCTCCGAAACGATAATTTTCATAAAGGAGGGTGTAATTATTTTTTGATCTGTGCTTAGAGCATATCGCGCATCTTCTTGAAGATCGATAGGCGTAGAACCATATGTCCTAAATTTGTGAAATACTTCTTCTATCACTGGTCCATATTTATATGTCACTATATTTTCTCCAAATAGTTTTTTACCTGTTTTTACCAAGAAATCAGCATATGTCAAATATAACATTTTTTGCAGTTTAAGATGCGTCATAGGCACAATAGATAACATGAATTTTGCTACATCATAGGCTAATAATTCTTTGTCCATAGCAACATAATTTATAAATTCATCTATCTTATCTATTGCAATGACATCTTGAAAAAAAGAATCTTTTTCAATAACAGATGCCCAATCTTTGGAATGTGTAACTATTTTATGAATGCCTAAAACTTGTTCTCCGCATTTTGCTTTAAAGGCATCTAAAAAATATTGTATTTTTGCTTTATCTAACCTATTTTCTTCTGCATAATGCCATCCCATTCGTATTCCCCGAGAATATACACTAGCTATCGCAATAAAATGATAAGCCATCATTTTTACACTCCTTTCTCTTTTATTCCTGTCGTATTAAATAACTTTGCCCATTCGGTATATTGCTGTTTATATTTTTTATGGCATTCTTCGTTAGCTGTTTTATCTTTCAAGTTCCAAATTTGCAGCTCCCATGGAAAAGAACAATTATCATTTTCTCTTCCGTAAATATAAATATGTATTGCGGAATAACATTTTTTAGAAGCATCACTTATTTTCAATTTGTATTTATAGTTTTTTTTAAGTTCATCAATATAATAACACATTTTCTCATAAATTTTTTCCAAATCATAGTTTCCAATCATTATTCTTAACCCAAACAAATCATTTAAACATTTATTTAAGCTAACCTTTCCTTCTTCGTTTTTCCCAACACAATAATATATAATTTTATTAACCATAGATTCATTCTGTTTAACTCTAGTCCGGCAATCAAAATCAAAATAATCATACTCAAAATCAATGGTTGCTGTTAAATCGTTCAAAAGATACATATATCCTTGTATATAATCATAATACTTTGGCAAAAAGCAAAAAACTATATCATCAAATTCTGCTATATCTTTAACTAGCACTTTTTTAAGATTTAGTTTTATTATATTTTTGGAGTTAAGATGGTTTAAATACTGCTCGGAAAAACTGTTATGACATTCGATAATAGCTTCCAGTAATTCATTTACTCGTTTGCAAATCGTATGAATCTCTAGATCACTTGAATTTAGCATAAACAACCTCCTAACCAAATTATACTACGTTTTATATAAAATTGATATCATTTTTTACATAGCTAGATACGAATCTTGAAAAAAGGTATTTTAATATAAAGATTTGCGGAGCCGTTCTTAAGTGGTAGCAAATCTTTACATTTAAAAAAGAAACACTCGATAATAAGCGCTTCTTTTTTAAATGTAAAACACAAACAAATTACCCGTTTTTTACCCGATTTATGCCCGAAAAATACCCGACATATACCCGTTTTTGTGTGGTATAGTAAGAACATGGAAAAATAGCCTGTCAGTAAAAAACAGAAACTGTCAATTCGTCTATGGGCAGTTTCTGTTTTTTTGTTATTTGAAATTAAGGGGGAAATTATTTTGTATGGCATATTGATTTTAGTGGTGTACTTAATGCTAATGTTGAGCTTAACGGTGCTTTTTACGGAGAAAGAACAAGACAGCGTTATGTTTCATGTTGGTAACAGAAAAATTAGTGCTGGTGTGTCGGCAATGAGCATTGCGGCGACATGGATTTGGGCGCCGGCACTTTTGGTTTCAGCAGAACAGGCTTATACTCATGGAATAGTTGGGTTGTTTTGGTTTATCGTGCCCAATATTCTTTGTTTATTGCTTTTTATCCCGTTTGCTAAAAAAATACGTCAGCAAATGCCGCATGGTATGACCTTGTCCGGTTATATGGCGGAAAAATACCACTCTAAAGCAGTAAAGCGCGTGTATTTATTCCAATTATCAGCTTTAGCGGTGCTGTCAACCGGTGTCCAATTGTTAGCGGGCGGCAAAATCTTAACAACAATAACAGGTCTGCCTTTATCAGTCATTACAATAATTTTAGCGGCTATTGCATTTTCTTATGCGCAATTTTCCGGACTGAAAGCCTCTGTTTTAACCGATGCTTTACAGATGATTTTGATGATTTTAGCTTGTATCATTATGATTCCGTTAGCGATTTCTATCAATGATGGTTTTCAGCCAGTGATAAATGGGTTAAATGGTATTTCGAGAGAGTATAATAGCCTTTTTTCGCCCAAAGGACTAGAAGTATTTTGGGCATTTGGACTGCCAACGGCTATCGGCTTGATAGCCGGTCCCTTTGGGGATCAATGTTTTTGGCAAAGAGCATTTGCCGTTAAGCAAAATAAAATTGGTAAGGCTTTTCTTGGTGGGGCGATATTGTTTGCCGTTATACCGCTTTCCATGGGTATTTTAGGCTTTATTGCAGCAGGCAGTAACTTTATTCCGATTAGTCAAGGAACCGTTAATTTTGAACTGATCGGCTATTTATTTCCGCAATGGGTAATGATTTTATTTGTTTTTATGTTAATTTCGGGTTTAATGTCTACGATAGATAGCAACTTATGTGCTATTGCCGCTTTAACTAATGATTGGAATAATGTGTCCAAACAAACTAATCAAGTACAATTAAAAATTGCTAAAGTAGCTATGATTATCTTGTTATTGATGGGGATTATTATGGCGAACATTCCCAACTTATCTGTTACTCATTTATTTTTGATTTACGGCACGTTGCGTGCTACGACACTTTTACCAACGGTTTTAACACTTTTGGAGAGAAAATTGTCTGCTCAAGGGATTTCCATAGGCATTATCGTTGCCATGGTACTAGGACTGCCTATATTTGCTTATGGAACCCTTTGCAATTTGTCATTATACAAAACGATAGGTTGTTTAACTGCTGTTTTATCGTCAGGCTTAGTAGCACTTCTAATAAGCCGAATTGCCTTAAAAAGAGATATGGCTAAAGGAGTATCTGAGGGTGGTTAAATTATTAGGACGAAAACAATCAGCAACCAATGAACAATGGCTTTCGACGATAAAAAATATTGAGAATATTATTGCCAAAGAAGAAGTTGATCAAATTAGTGCAGAAACTGTTGCAGTGATTAAACAGAAAGTGGCACACAAGAAAGCGGCTTATGCTTGGAGCGGCGGCAAAGATAGTATGGTATTGGCACATATTTGCCATCAAGCAGGAATTATCGATAACATGATTGGAATATGCAATTTAGAATATCCAACTTTTGTAGCATGGATCGAGGAACATAAAACGTCAGACTGTACAGTGATTAACACAGGACAAGATTTAAAGTGGTTATCTAAACATCAAGATATGTTGTTTCCGCAAAATAGTATGAAAGCCGCTCAATGGTTTTCGGCTGTGCAGCACAAAGCTCAACGACAATATTATCAAGATAAGCGATTGGATATGATTTTATTAGGTCGTCGTAAAGCAGACGGCAATTATGTGGGTAAAAAAGATAACATTTATACTGATAGTAAAGGCATAACGCGATATAGTCCTTTATCTCATTGGAGTCATGAACAAATATTGGGTTATATTCATTATCATCAATTGCCGTTACCACCGATTTATCAATGGAAAAATGGATATCTTTGCGGCACTCATGCGTGGGCAGCGCGCCAATGGACAGGAAGTATAGAAAATGGTTGGCACGAAATTTATCAAATTGATGCAGATATTGTAAAAGAAGCTGCTTGCTATATTCAAAGCGCAGAAAGATTTTTGAAGGGAGTTGTAGCCAATGAAAGTGATTAAAATGGCTTTATCGCAAATTAAACGTCCGGAGCGCAATATTCGTATTCACTCTGATAAACAACTGAAAGAGTTTGAACGAAGCATTAAGCAATTTGGGCAGATTCGTCCTATCGTAGTTGATGAAAACAATGTTATTTTGGCTGGAAATGGTTTATACGAAACGCTATTGCGTTTAAACTATGTGGAAGCGGACGTCTATCAGTTTAACGGATTAAGTGAGCATCAGAAAAAGAAATTGATGATGTCGGATAATAAAATTTTTACTCTAGGCGTTGATGATTTGGATACCTTTAACGCATTTTTAGAAGAGTTACAAGATGATTTGGATATCCCGGGATATGATGAGCATATTTTAAAAAGTATGATGGCTGACGCTGAAGAAATAACTGATATGCTCAGCGGATACGGCACGATTAGTCAAGAAGAAATCAAAACGCTTGAACTCTCTGGCGAACGTAAACGACAGATGATGGTGCAAGATAATGAAGGACAACAAGCGCCAATAACTGCTTATCAAGAGAATCAAACGCCTGCGCCTAATAATTTTACAGCGATAGCTACTGACAACACTCATATCAAAGAAGAACATGCTGATTTAGCTAATAATGGACAAACCTTAAATAATGCGCCTCTATCAGCGATTGCACAGCAGCAAACTGCTCCCATAACGCGGACGCTTATCTGTCCGAAATGTGGTGAAGTCATATGCCTATAAAGCGTTGTCAAGCCAGTATTGACGTTTTAGAAGCGGCTAGAAAACGTATTGTCAACGTATTTAATAACAATGTGCCGGTTTATCTTTCTTTTTCCGGCGGAAAAGACAGTTTAGTCATGGCTCATTTAATTTTGTTTTTGATTCAATCAGGACAAATCAATCCAGAATTATTGACGGTACAATTCATTGATGAAGAAGCGATTTTTCCTTGTGTAGAGGAAACGGTTTTACAGTGGCGTAAAAAATTTTTGCTTTGCGGCGCTAAATTTGAATGGTACTGTATAGAAGTGCGGCACTTTAACTGTTTTAATGAATTGTCTCAAGATGAAAGTTTTATTTGCTGGGATAGTGAGAAAGAAGACGTTTGGATAAGAAAACCGCCGTCTTTTGCCATTAGAAACCATCCGTTATTAAAAGCCAGACAGGACACCTACCAAGACTTTATGCCCAGAATATGTCGTGATGGTATAACCGTGACGGGAGTGAGGGCGGCAGAGTCACTGCAAAGGTTGGAATATATCGCCAAAACCATGACGTGTAATAAAGGCATGAATACACATCAACAAGTGTGGCCAATTTATGATTGGCGTGATCATGATGTGTGGTTATATCTGTATCAGTATCAAATAGAGATTCCAGCAATCTATCTTTATTTATGGCAGTCAGGATTAAGCAAAAAGAATTTGAGAGTATCGCAATTTTTTTCTATTGATACGGCGCGAAGTCTGGTCAAAATGAATGAATACTATCCAGATTTGATGGAGCGCATTATCAAACGTGAGCCTAATGCTTATTTAGCGGCGTTATATTGGGACTGCGAAATGTTTGGCAGACGCAGCAACATACGAAAAAAGCAGGAAAAAGATACAGTCAAGAAAGATTATCAAGCAGAATTGATTAAGGTTTTTAACCATATGTCTCAATATTTTCCAACGCCGCATAAAATGACCGTTGCCCAAAGATATCGAAAGTTCTTTTTGAAAGCCAGCGCTTTTATTGACCAGAAAGATTGCCAAATGATGTATGAGGCGTTAATGAGTGGCGATCCTAAATACAGAAAGTATCGAGCGTTATATCAGCAGATTTATGGACGATACATCAAACAGGCGAAACAAGAGGTAAAGGAGCGAAATAATGGATAGTATAGCAAGTCAGGAAAAATTGTTAAAACCATTGCAAACGTTACATTGGGTGAACCATGATAAGCTAAAACCTAATGATTATAACCCGAATAAAGTTAGTAGCGAAAATCTTAAATTGCTAACCCAGTCTATTTTGGTAAATGGCTGGACACTCCCCATTGTAATCAGAGCAGATTATACCATTATTGATGGCTTTCATCGGTGGATAGTATCTGGGCAAGAACCGTTGTATTCATTACTGGAGGGGAAAGTGCCTGTAGTCATTGTGGCGCATGAAGATGAAAGCAGCAATATTTATGGTACGGTTACTCATAATCGTGCGCGAGGAACTCATTTATTGGAACCTATGAAAGCTATTATTAAGCGATTGCTGGCTGAAGGCAAAGACGTTCAAGAAATCAGTAAACAATTAGGAATGAAGCCAGAAGAAATCTTTCGCTTAAGTGATTTTTCTAAAGATGATTTTTTGAATATGATGGCAGGGGATAATCATCAATATAGCAAAGCGGAATTGTATCGAAAAGTATAATAAAAGCAACACAGGACGCAACCATAGGGTTGCATTTTTAATGTGCCATAAGAAAAAAATGACGAACAACCTAGGGGGAGGTGGCAATATGGTGTGAAACAGTATGAAGCGGCTTATGATGATTGGCAATCGGGCATGAAATACCGCGAAATCGCCCAAAAATACGGCGTTTCCGAAAGCACAGTCAAATCATGGGCGGCAAGATATTGGAAGCAGAACACGACGGAAAAAGTTGCAAAACCCGTTGAAAAGGTTGCAGAAGTTGCAGAAAAAGAGGATAAAAAGGTTGCCAAAAAGACGCATCAAAACGCCGCCTTACCCGAAGTGCGCGATGCACCGAAAGCGTGTCAACAAGGTAATGCAGGCGGTGCGCCCAAAGGCAATCACAATGCCTTAAAACATGGTTTGCGTGCTAAAGTTTATTGGGACGTTTTGAGCGAAGAAGAACAGGCGCTATTGGCAGAAATGACCTTAAGCAATGAAGAAGCACTGTTGGAAGAACAAATTATGCTTTTTACCTTAAGAGAACGGCGTTTGCTCCAAACGATTGCTGACTTTAAAGGACAAAAAGGCGGTTTGACCTTAGAAGGCGTGACTAAACGAAAGCTGGAGATTGAGGGAAATTTTGTTAACGCCAGCACCAACAAACAATCACAGACGGAAACGACGACCAAAACCATTGCAACTTTTGATGTCATTGTGCGGCTGGAAGCGGAACTGACGAAAGTTCAAGCGAAAAAAACAAAAGCTATTGAAGATTTGGCTAAGCTGCGTTTGGCATTAAAACGAGAAGTTTCGGACAACCAAAAACAATTGGTTGACGATTGGGTAACGGCGCTGTTAGAGGGTGACGACGATGGACAGTGAAGTGAGACGACGGCTTTTTGCTCAAAAAATACCCCGCTATCGTCAAGAACCTGTGAAATTTGCCCGTGAAGTTCTTTGTTTTGAACCGGATAGTTGGCAGAAAGATGTGCTAAATGATATAGCGCATAGTTCCAAAGTGACCGTTCGCAGTGGGCAGGGTGTTGGCAAAACTGGGGTTGAGGCGTGTGCGCTTTTGTGGTTTTTGACCTGTTTTTCATTTCCGAGAATTGTAGCCACTGCACCAACTAAACAACAATTACATGATGTGCTTTGGAGCGAGGTGGCTAAATGGCAAAGCAGAAGTCCGCTTTTGAGTGAAATTTTAAAATGGACCAAAACGTATATCTATTTAACGGGCTATGAAAAACGGTGGTTTGCTGTGGCCAGAACAGCGACAAAACCGGAAAACATGCAGGGTTTTCATGAAGATAACATGCTTTTTATCGTTGATGAAGCTTCTGGCGTGGCAGATCCTATCATGGAAGCTATTTTGGGCACACTTTCTGGTGTCAATAATAAATTATTGATGTGCGGCAATCCCACCAGAAATAGCGGCGTTTTTTACGACAGTCATACTAAAGACCGCAGCCATTACAAAATCCATAAAGTATCCTCACTAGACAGCCCGCGCACCAATAAAGACAATATCGACAGTTTGATTAAGAAATACGGCGCCGAAAGCAATGTGGTTCGCGTGCGTGTGTTGGGTGAATTTCCTAAACAAGAAGATGACGTTTTTATTGGCATTGACTTAATTGAATCAGGAATGATGCGTGAATTTGACGAGAATGCACCCATTGATTTTATCCGGTTAGGGGTGGATATTGCACGATTTGGCGATGACGAAACGGTCATTGCGCAAAATATCAACCATCGCATAACCTTGCCACATATCAGCAAAGGGCATGATTTGATGGCAACTACCGGAAAAATTTTAGAGCATTGCCAATATTTGATGCGCCAATATCCAACGTATCATAAACAGATTGAAATCGTCATTGACGATACCGGTTTGGGTGGCGGTGTTACCGACCGTTTAAATGAGGTTATTCAGGAACGAAAGCTGGATAGATTGGTGGTTTATCCGGTCAACTTTGCCTCTGCTGCGCCAAAAGAGGTGCCGGAAGCGGAAGATTATGATAATATCGTGACTTATGTTTGGGCAGAAGTGCGCGAGTTGTTGCGCAAAGGCGTCTTGATTTTGCCTAATGATGATGATTTAGCTGGACAGTTATCCAGCCGCAAATACACCTATTTAAGCCGAGGGAAGATAGCCCTAGAAAGAAAAAAAGATTTAAAGAAACGAGGGTTGCCTTCGCCGGATAGAGCTGATGCAGTGGCGCTATCCTGTTATCACCCGCCAGTTTTTATACCATTGTCTGGTGCAGTCGTTTTAAACGATATATTTTAAGCCAAAAGGGGGTGAGGATTTGGGCATTATCAATACTATTTTGCAGTATTTCAGCAACAGCAAGCAGGAACAAAAACAAGTTGAAACGCAAGCTGCCTCTTATGCGGACAGCCCAACGACTTATGAATACGATGTGTTTAAACTGAACACAGACCGTATCAGTATGATTGAAGAGGTCAATCGTTTATGCAGTGAAAATGGCGATATTCGCTTTCAACGCGCTAATCAAATGATTGCTGCTGACGCCACAAAAGGCGG
>CATJSX010000059.1 GCA_949743265.1 uncultured Peptococcaceae bacterium | reverse complement strand
TGCGATTTGAAATGCGAACAAATAAGCAGTTAGATTATGTAAGAGTTGCAGCAGACGATATGAAAATAAAATATTTTATGATTTATAATACAAAATTGCCGATAACGGAAGAAAAACGATATATTTTGGATTTTATGCGAAACTGTTTTAAACAGTTTTAAAATAACATAAGGTTGATAGTAAAGGAATAAATTGGTTGAGCGTCTATCCTAGACGATCATCTTTTATGGAAAAAGAGTGTAAGGATTTTTTGGACGAACCGTCATATAAAGCAGGATTTATAAAGTTATCATGCTATGCTATAGTTTAATCATCAAAATAGTACCTTTTGATAATCATAAAAAATTATTTTATAAAAATCTAACTATGATAAAACATATTTTATATGTTAGGAGGAAACATGATGAGTCAACCAGATATGTCTTTACAAACGACAAAGACAAAGAAGTTATTGGATCAATGGTACAATCGTTGTATTAATTATGTCTGGTTTCGGTCATTTGCCGACTACAGAACCGCTAACGCCGCTAGGAATGCAAGTACTAGGTATTTTTATTGGAATGGTGTATGGGTGGTTGTTTTGTGGGCAAGCGTGGCCGTCTGTGCTGGGGGTGATTGCTCTAGGCATGACTGAATATTGCTCTATTCAAGAAGCTATTGGCAGCGGTTGGGGCAATAATACGATTATGTTAGTCATCTTTATGATGGCGGTAATGGGTGTGCTAGATCATGCAGGTATCTCAGAATGGTTAGCCTATAATTTAATTAGCGCTAAAATTACAAAAGGAAGACCGTGGGTATTGACAGCAATCATTTGGATTGCAACGATTATTTTGTCAACAACGGTATCAATTATTCCGTTGTTAGTGATGATGTGGGGCATTGTTTACTGTATCAGCGATATTGTAGGCATGAAAAAAGGCGCCAAGTGGCCAGCTATTATGATTTGTGCTACAGCTTATGTAGGAAGTTGTGCGTTTGTCATCTTTCCGTTTAAATCATTGCAAGCAGCAGTGCTAGGACAGTATACGGAATTATCCGGCGGCATTGAAATTCCGTTTGCGCAATATTTTATTTGGCAAGCCATGGTGTTGGTTGTATCTACAATTGTATTTTTCTTATTTGTGAAATATGTGCTTAAACCGGACGTTAGCAAAATTGCTAATGCAGAACTTGTCTTAGAAAATCAAGCGAAAAATTTAACGAACTATCAAAAATTTGTTTTGATATATTTTTTGATTGTCATTGCTTTCTTGTTATTGCCAAGCATGCTGCCGGCATCATGGGCAATAACTGGATTGATGAAAAATTTAGGCGTTGTGGGAACGGGATTACTAGCGTTAGGCGTGATTTCTTTTTGCAGTTTTAAAGAGGGACCTTCCTTAAAAGAATTGTTTGGCAAAAGTGTCAGTTGGGATTTAGTCTTTTTACTGATGGGTGCCATGAGTATTGCTGGTGCTATTCGGTCGGATGCTACTGGAATCAATGCTTGGCTGGTAGAAGTTTTATTGCCAATGCTTGATGGCAAGAATGGTTTAATCATGATGGCTTTAATTTTATTATTTGCCGGCATTGTTACACAAGTATGCAATAATCTGGCGACAGCCGTAATGTTTACGCCAATTGCTTATAATTTAGCGGTTGCTAGTGGCAGTATCAATATTCCCGCGTTAATGTTGTGTTTAATTGGCGTTTGCAACGTTGCGTTGTTGTTGCCGTCTGGATCTGCACCGGCGGCTATGATTTGGGGCAATAAAGAATGGGTAGATTCAAAAACCATTATTACCATAGGAATTGCTGTGGCGGCTATCAATCTGCTTGTTTGCATCTGTTTGGGCGTTCCGTTAGCAACCATATTATTATAAAGGAAAAGAGAGGAGTATGGTAATGAAACCGCGATACAAAGAACAATACCCACATATTTTTAAACCGCTAATTGTGGGAAAAGGTCAGACAAAAGTTGAGTATAAAAATCGAATTTTAGTAGCGCCGCAGTCTTCCGCCGTATGTGCGGATGGTTTGGGCATTATAAACGACACGGGAATTGATTATTATAGTGAATTTGCTATGGGTGGCTTTGCCTCAGCTTTTATTTTTGTCAGCTAAGAATCATGTGAAAAAGACTCTGCAAAGAATGGGTGAAAAGGTTTACAATAAAAAGAAATTTGTGGTAAAATAAATCATACGCTCATAAAAGTAGGTGACTTTATGTACAATCCTCAACTAGAAACGTTTATTCAAGTCGCTGATGCAGGCAGTTTCAATAAAGCGGCGCAAGAACGATTTATTGCACCTTCTGCTGTTATTAAACAAATCAACTCGTTGGAAGATAGTCTAGGCGTGGCATTATTCGTACGTACTCATCGCGGATTAGCGCTCACTGAGGCGGGGCAGTCCCTCTATCATGACGCAAAATACATTATCAATTATTGTAATGAAGCAGTTACTCGCGCTAAAAACGCCTTGCATCAAAATAAAAATATCATTCGCATTGGCACTTCTCCTATGACGCCGGGACAGTTCTTGGTTGATTTATGGCCTAGCGTTCAGAAGCAATGCTCAGATTTGAAAATAAAGTTAATTCCTTTTGACAATACGCCGCAAAACGCCCGAGAAATTTTGCGCAATTTAGGGCAAAATATTGATTTGGTTGCCGGTCCTTTTGACCAAGCGTTTTTAGACTCTCGCGGTTGCGCTGCCTTAGAAATTGAGCGTGCGCCAATCCGCTGCGCCGTATCCGTTCATCATCCTTTAGCGAGCAAACAAGAGTTGGTCGTTGACGATTTGTATGGCGAAGAAATTATGCTTATTCATCGCGGCTGGAACAGTTATTTAGATATTCTGCGCGATGATCTGTTTGCCAAATATCCTGCTATTACTATTATCGACTTCAATTTTTTCTGCATTGATGTATTTAATCAATGTGAAAACAGCAATCGTATCCTCATGACGTTAGATTATTGGGAAAGTGTACACCCTTTATTAAAAACGATTCCCATTCGTTGGGATTACACGCTGCCGTATGGCTTATTACATTCCCCGCAACCCTCCGAAGGCGTAAAACATTTTTTGAATGTTATTCAGAGAACGGTTGTTAGCCCTATGTAAAGGTGTTATCACCTTTAAGTGTAAACTTAATCACAAAATGAGACTTCTTTTAGAAGTCTCATTTTTTTATAATAACATTAGCTTTGATAAAGGAAGAACGCGTGTCTATACGCAGGATAACTGCTACGTGCGTTATCATTGAGGCAAGCGTTATTTATAAGAGGCAGTTTGTCACAGACAGCGCTGCCCGTTTAGGAGGAAAATCGAATGAATAATTTTGTTTTTGAAAACAGTACCAAAGTTTATTTTGGCGAAGGCTGCGTGGAAGAATATTTGTCCAGTTTGATTGTCAAAGCTAAAACAATTATGCTGGCTTACGGTCGCGGCTCCATCAAGAAAAACGGTATTTATGATAAGATCGTTTCTATTCTTTCAAATTCTGATAAAACTATCGTGGAATTTGACGGCATTATGTCCAATCCCACTTACGCCAAAGTACAAGAAGGCGCCGAACTGGCTAAAAAACATCATGTTGACATGATTTTGGCTGTGGGTGGCGGCAGTGTAATGGATTGTTCCAAAGCAATTGCTTTAGCAGCCGTTTATGATGGTGACATCTGGCAAGATTTTTGGGCGCGACAGGGTGTTATTTCTTGTACCCCATTACCTTTGGGCGTAATTGTCACGGTATCTGGTACGGGCAGCGAGTGCAACGGCGGAGCTGTTATCACTAATGAAGAAGCCAAAATTAAAACGGGCAAAGATTATCCGCAGCTTAATCCAAAATTTGCTTTGCTTGATCCGACATACACTTTCTCTGTTTCTAAAACGCAATTACTTTCTGGGGGTTTTGATACGCTCAGCCATATTATGGAAATTTATTTCAGTACACCCGATATGGATAATGTATCTGACGATTTGGCAGAAGCACTAATGCGAGGGGTTATTCGCGATCTTCGCGCTGCTGTCAAAAATCCACAAGATTATACCGCTCGCAGTAATCTTATGTGGGAAGCTACTATGGCCGAAAATCGTCTCCTCAAATTAGGCAAAATGACCGATTTTCAGGCGCATATGATGGAGCATCAACTTGGAGCATACGTTGACTGTAATCATGGTCTTGCATTAGCTGTTTTACATCCCGTCTATTATCGTCATATTTGTTCCAAAGGCATAGCAAAATTTGCTCGATTTGCCGCACATGTTTGGGATATTGACGCTTTTGGCAAGAATGAAGCGACATTAGCGCGCGAAGGCGTAGAAGCGTTGGCAGATTTTATTCAAGAGCTTGGATTACCGACAACATTGCGTGAGTTAGGCATCTCTAAAGATATTCCTTTAGCTGAAATCGCTGATTCTGTACCGTTAACAGCGGGAGGCTATGGAAAATTAACCCATGAAGAAGTTCTGCAAATTTTTCAAACTTGTTTTTAAGGAGTGCGTTTTATGAACAAAAAAGTTTTAATCTTATCAGGCAGTCCTCGCAAAGGCGGCAATTCTGACTTATTATGTGATGAATTTATGCGCGGAGCCACAGAAAATGGCAATCAAGTGGAAAAAATTTTTGTACACAGTCAAACAATAGCGCCTTGTAACGCTTGTTATTATTGTCGGGATCATCAAGGTGAATGTGTCCTTAAAGATGATATGAACATGATTTTAGACAAAATACAGTGGGCAGATGTGATTGTCATGGCGTCTCCAGTCTATTTTTATGCGATTGACGCCCAGATGAAAATGGTTATTGATCGCTCTTTATCACGATGGACAGTTATTTCTAATAAAGAGTTCTATTATATTATGACAGCTGCTGAAGTCAGTTCCACAGTGATGGACTGCACATTGGAATGTTTTAGAGGATTTGCCCGCTGTCTGAATGGCTCTCAAGAAAAAGGCGTTCTTTATGGCGAGGGTGTCTATGAATTGGGCGCAGTAAAAAATACGCCCTATATGCAGCAAGCCTATGAGTTAGGAAAGCAGGTGTAGCTTATGCAGTCGCGCACATTGGGTAACGGATTGACCGTTTCTGCTATTGGTCTGGGTTGCATGGGTATGAGCCATGCGTATGGTCCTCTTGCAGATAAAAAGGAAATGACGTTCCTGCTCGCTCAAGCAATAGATCTCGGATATACGTTTTTCGACACTGCTGAAGTTTACGGAACGCCAGAAGCGCCCCATATCAATGAAGAATTAGTTGGTGCGGCGCTGAAGCCTTATCGTCATAAAATCGTTCTTGCCACCAAATTTGGTATTCATTTTGATAAAACCAGTACAGGAGTCAATAAACCATTAGTTCCCGATTCTCGTCCGTCAGCTATCCGTACTTCCGTTGAAGCATCACTGAAACGACTGGAAACGGACCATATTGATTTATATTATCAGCATCGTCTTGATCCAAAAGTTCCTATTGAAGCAGTTGCCCATATGATGGCTGATCTCATCAAAGAAGGCAAAATTCTTCATTGGGGACTATCCGAAGCTGATGAAGATTCTATTCGGCGCGCTCATGCTGTTTGTCCGCTAACCGCCGTACAAAATCGCTATTCTATGATGGCGCGCTGGCATGAGTCGCTTTTTTCGATACTGGAAGAACTAGGCATTGGATTTGTAGCATTTTCACCGTTAGCAAACGGCTTTTTGAGCGGACAATATGATCAAAACAGTTATTTTGATGCTGCTACTGATTACCGTAGCATTATGCCACAGTTTTCACCGGAAGCTGCCGAACAAAACCATGTATTGCTGACATTGTTAGATGAAACTGCCCAAAAATACCAAGCCACAAAAGCGCAGATTGCCTTGGCGTGGATTCTTGGCAAAAAACCTTATCTTGTACCAATTTCCGGCACAAGAAAATTACATCGACTGCAAGAAAACGCTGGTGCAGCACAAATTTTTCTTGCACCAGCTGAAGTGGCAGCGTTGGATAACGCCTTGGAACAGATGAATTTGTTAGTATTTGGTGGAACAAAAGTTGTATAAACAAAGATATTCATGACGATAATATTGTATTCAACTGCCGGTAATAAGTACCAATCATTATGACAAATTAGGAGGTAGTTACATATGAAAAGAAAAAAGAGCGTTTTGTTTTTAAGTACATTACTTTCCCTCTTTTTGCTGCTCGGCTGCAATAATACATCGACGGCAGCCTCTGCTGATGCTGAGGTTTTGAGTATTGCCAAACAGGGGATGTTTTCCGCTGGCGGTATCGTTATTACTTCAGATGGCGTTTTTGATCCAGAAAATCAATGGGAAGAAACCGGCGCCGGACAAACGGCCCATGTTGACCACGCCAATATTTTTTATCAAATACCTGCGACCGAAACAGGATTACCCATGGTATTTTTGCATGGTTACGGTCAGTCACGCATGGGCTGGATGACTACGCCGGACGGTAGAGAAGGATGGTCCGACTTATTTTTGAAAAAGGGGCATGGGGTATTTTTGGTAGATGAGCCAAGAAGAGGCGAAGCAGGAGCGACTTCCGTTAGTGGAGATATCAGTACCAAAACATTAGAACAGCGATGGTATACGCAATTTCGCATCGGTCGCTGGGAAAATGGTCAATCAGTCGTCAATGCAGGCTCCCAATTTCCCAATGACGAACGCTCAATTGATCAGTTTTTTCGTCAGATGACACCAGATACAGGCATGAAATCTGATATGGGCGGTGACTTTGATAATGAAATGGTTTCGCGTGCATTAGCGGCTACTGTTGATGAGGTTTACGCGCTTACCGGTAAAAATGCTATTTTGGTGACTCACTCACAAGGCGGCGCACCGGGCTGGACGGCTGCCAATTATACTGAGCATATTGCTGCTATTATCGCCATTGAGCCGGGCGGTGCGCCTAGCGCAGATAGCGTTGATTTTCAAACGGTTCTAGCGAAAAAAATTCCTATCGCAATGTATTTCGGTGATTATATTGACAACGGTGATCCGACCATTGCTGCTACCGGCATGTGGCAAGCCATGCGTCAGGCTTGTTATAATTTTGCTCAATCCTACAATGAGCAGGGCGGAAATTGCACAGTCGTTGATCTGCCTAAAGAAGGTATTACTGGAAACGATCATTTTCTGTTCCAAGACCTTAATAATGATGTTATCGCTGACCATGTGGAAACATGGATTACTGAAAATGTAAAATAGAGGAGTAATGACCAATGAAAATTAAAAAAATCATAAGTTGCTTTTTGGCGCTAATCCTGTTAATAGGAGCAGTCGGTTGCACTGCTGCATCACCTCAACAAAGCGACAGCCAACAACAAGAATCGCAGCCGCAAAAACCGCCAGCAATAGAAGCGGCACAAAAAACGCTGGTGATCTATTTCTCTGCTACAGGCAGTACCAAAGCAGTTGCTGAAACTATTGCAGAAACGTTAGAAGCTGATATTGATGAAATTATTCCAGAACAACCTTATACTTCAGAAGATCTAAATTGGCGTGATGAAACCAGTCGTGTTAATGCAGAGCACGAAGACGCTGACTTTCGTCCCGCTATCGCTGGTGATATAAAAGATTTAAGCGCCTACGATACTATTTTTATCGGCTATCCCATTTGGTGGGGAGAAGCGCCTAATATTGTTTGGAACTTCGTAGAAAGCTACGATTTTTCTGGCAAAACGATGATTCCGTTTTGTACGTCATCTTCCAGCGGTTTGGGCTCTAGTGGTGAAACGCTAGCCGCGCTGGCGCCAGATGCTGAGTGGTTAGAAGGACAGCGTTTTCCCAGCAATGCTAGCGCTGAAGACGTCGTTAATTGGGTCAAAGGACTTGAATTAAATCCTTGACGAATGGTGAAAATTTTAGCTCATGCAATTATAAAATGGCTTAAGTTAGTATCAAAATAAGTTTGCTCAAACGAGATTTGCAAAAGAATGAAAGCCAGTGGTTTTCATGATTGGCTAATATTTATTTCGCGGTAATTTAACGAAATCCTAAAGGAGCGATTGATATGAATAAATTGAAACAACGAATTTCTGCATTATTGGTGGCAATAATGCTGTTGACCATGGTGCCTACTGCCTTTGCTGCAATAGATGATACAGGATTTTCTGATGTTGCGGCAAACGCTTGGTATGCTGCTGCGGTATCATATGTTCAAACTAATAGCTTGATGAGTGGAACAGCTTTCGCTACTTTCTCGCCAGATACTAATATTGATCGGGCGATGCTCGCGGCCATTCTCTATCGTATTTCTGACAATCCTGCTGTTTCCGAGACAGTTACTTTTGCCGATGTAACGGCTGACGATTATTATGCCGCCGCTGCAGCTTGGGCAGTGACAAACGATGTGATGACGCCTGGCGAAAACGGTTTTTTTGGCGGCAATGAATCAGTAAGCCGCCAAGAAATTGCCCATATATTATGGCGTCACGCTGGTCGTCCATCTGCTGAAGCAAGCGTTGACTTTGCCGATGAAACGATGATTGCTCCTTATGCAGCTGCTGCGGTAGATTGGGCACGGGCAAATGAAGTAATCAACGGCAAGGAAAATAATTATTTTGATCCAAACGGTAATGTTACTCGAGCGCAAATGGCCGCTATTATACAAAATTACATGACCTTGCGTCAAAAGACCATTGAGCAATCACCTATTACAGACGATAATCGTATTTTAGTGGCATATTTTTCAGCTACTGGCAATACCAAAACGGTGGCCGACATAGTGGCAACGACGCTCAAAGCTGATTTATACGAGATTGTACCAGAAACAGCTTATACTTCTGACGATTTAAACTGGACGAATCCGTCAAGTCGAGTTAACGCGGAACATAACGATCCTTCGTTTCGTCCTGCTATTGCTGGCGATACAAAAGATTTAAGCAATTACGATACGATTTTGTTAGGCTATCCTATTTGGTGGGGAGAAGCGCCCAATATCGTTTGGAATTTCGTAGAAAGTAGCGATCTTGCTGGCAAAACGATGATTCCATTTTGTACATCGTCTTCCAGTGGTCTTGGCTCCAGCGGTGAAACTTTACAAGCGCTGTCGCCTAATGCCGATTGGCAAAATGGTCAAAGATTTTCCGGCAGTGTTGAAGCGGCAACCGTACGCCAATGGGCACTAAGTTTGAATTTACCATCAAACACTACCGTACAGCCTGCTTTGGACACAACGCCAACGACGCCAGAAAAGCGGTCTCTCGTTGTTTATTTCTTTATGCCTGAAACTGCTGATCCTAACAATATGACACAAGACGAAGCACAAAGCACCATTGTCATTGATAACGAAGTGTTGGGCAATACGCAATATATGGCTTATATTATTCAACAGACAGCAGACGCTGATATTTTTCGTATTGAACCAGAAACGCCTTATCCTACGGATCATCGCACATTAGTGGATTTGGCGGCAGATGAGCAAGATAAAAACGCTCGTCCTGCTATCAAAAATAGCATACCTAATTGGGAAACATACGATACTATTTTTGTTGGTTATCCTATTTGGTGGAGCGATATGCCTATGATTCTTTATACCTTCTTTGATCAATATGATTTTAGCGGCAAAACGTTGGTACCGTTTAGTACACATGGCGGCAGCGGTTTTGTTGGAACGCCAACAACTATTGAGCGTTTAGAACCGAATGCAAAAATGCAAAACGGCTTAACAATTTCTCGCGATCGTATTCAAGATGCTGAAAAAGATATTATTGACTGGGTGAATGGGTTAAAGCAAAATTAAAATATTTTTTCGGGTATGATTGGTTAAACAAACAGGATGATACTAAAAAACTGATAAACAGCGAAACTTCGTTGTCTGTCAGTTTGAAATAAACGATACCATAAACTGATTGTATTTACTTAAGGTATTTTAAGAAAAGAGGAGAGCCTATGAAAGTATTATTAGTCAATGGAAGTCCCCATAAAGAAGGCTGTACTTATACCGCTCTGGTAGAAGTGGCGACGGCTTTGGAGCAGTCAGATATTGAGGTAGATTTCTTTTGGATTGGCAACAAAGCTATTTCCGGCTGTATCGCTTGTAAAAGCTGTGCAACTAGACATCAGTGCGTTTTTGACGATAAGGTAAATGAATTTTTGGCGCTTGCCTCAGATTATGATGGTTTTGTATTTGGCACACCTGTTCATTGGGCAGGTGCCACTGGCGCCATGACTTCTTTTCTTGATCGGGCTTTTTATGCCGATTGTTACGGCGGAGTAAATAATTTTTATCTCAAACCGGCAGCGGCAATCATGTCAGCTCGTCGCGCTGGTACTACGGCGACATGGGATCAAATGAACAAATATTTTGGTCTGATGCAGATGCCTATCATCAATTCACGCTACTGGAATATGGTTCATGGGACGACGCCAGCGGAAGTAAAACAGGATTTGGAGGGTATGCAGGTCATGCGCATTCTTGGCAAAAATATGGCACGGTTTCTAAAATGCAAAGAAGCCGGTTTAAACGCTGGCATACCTTTACCAGAACGAGAGAAAATCAGCTTTACCAACTTTATTCGCGATTAGCGTCATTAAAGTTGTCTATCTTTTATAAAACACTTGAATTCCCCAAAAAGCCAGCAATTAGCGTATAATTTAACGCTAATTGCTGGCTTTTATATTTTATTTAGAACAAAATAAACGTCCATGGCAGACCGACAAGCATCAGTGCCAAAAATAAGATTGGTAAAACTTTTAAGGCCATTTGCAAAACCATTTTCACATCAACTAAATCGGTTGCCGAGTAGACAATACCGCAAGGCGTAGAAGAACCGGGAGTTGATAGCGCCATTTGCGCCAGTAAAAATAAAAGAATATAAAATCCTTCCATATGAAAACCTGTCGCTTGACCATAAGTCATAAATAAAGGTAAGAAAATGATAATGACGACTGTATTTTGGGCAAAATTAGTAATGATATTGACGCAAAGATACATCAAAATTAAAAACGCAATAGGCGACAAAGCAAAGAGCGGATTCATCAATGATGCCAAAGTGGCTGAAATGCCAGTATCTCCACCAGTCATAAACGAAGAAAACGGTACGATAAAGGCTGCTAAAAAGAACGGCGCCCAAGCCATGCCCATTCCAGCGCAGTCATTAAAGTCGAATAACGGCTCTCCTTGCTCGTTTTTCAAAAATAACAAAACGACTACTGAGCACATACTAATACCAAATAAACCTAAATGAGTAGATAATAGCTGATTAACCGCTGTTCCGGCAGGGAATACGCTGCCGCAAACCATCGCGGCTAACGTTATGAGCAAAACCACTAACGATTTTTTTTGATCGCTGTTGAATTTTTTCTTGCCACCTAAAGATTCAATGGTCACTTTCTTTAATGGCTCCACATCGATACGTAAAACAAAACGCATTGCCAAAATATAAACGAGAAGCAATATGATGGATACTGGCACAATTAAAGCAACATATTTGACTAAATTGACCGATGTTCCCGTGATCGCCGTTAGCGCCCCTACCAAAACCAACGGCGTACCAAAAACAGGGATAATGATTTGTCCACACATCAACGACATGGCAATACCAATCATCATAGCAACCGACCATTTTGACGGGGTTTTCATATCGATAATTTTACAAACATTACGAATGAATGCGATAAATAATACAGCGGCGACTAAAACGTTGATATTAGCGCAAATATACGCACTGAACATAATCATAAAACAAATTCGCCATGGATGTCCTTCGCAAAATTTGGTCGTAATAAATTTCTGCGCTAATATTTCCATGACACGGTATTTATTTAACATGCCGCAAATGGGGAAGAAAATCAACATCATGGCAATCATTTGTATGCCAAAACTGCTGGCGACGTAAGTATTAAAACCGACAGTTAATCCATACGCCAAGATGGCTATTAACGTTGTTTGTAAAATGTCCAGTACTGTCCAGCCGTAAATAGCGCCGATAAAAATCCCCAGCGCTCGCATACCAATCGGCGTTATTTGTCCGAAAGGCGGTAAAAAACCAAAACCAAACATAAAAAATAAAACAATCAGCCATTTAGTCGTTGTGTTCTTTTGTTTTTCCATTTTTTTCGCCTCATTTCTTTTGGGTTATTGCTACAGATGGCTAATTAACCATCTGTAGCAATAACTATTCTGTTAGAATTGTTCTGCCATAATCTGATAAACCGGCGCTCCTTCAGCATCATTAGGCATACGTACGCCCAATAATACGGCGGCGGTCGGCGCTACGTCTACTTGGCGAATAACGCGTTTGGTATAGCCCGGCTTAATGCCTTTGCCAGCGGCAACGAAGATAGGGGAAACTGATGTATTAGCTTCGCCATAGGCTGTCGACATACTGTCAGCATGATCATGTTCATAGCCTTCTGCCATGCTGTAAACAATATCGCCGCCTTGCGGATAAGGAATATCCATACCCAAAAGTGCAGCGTCTTTGCGACGTAGAGCAAAAGCGATGATTCTTCTGCCCGTTACACGATCTTTGTAACCGTATAAATCGGTAATGATTCGTTCCTCTAATTCGTAGCGATCCGCTTCATCAACAATACCGTGATCGGTACGCCCTTTCAAATTTAAATAAATATACATTTCGCGATTAGCGACAGCTGTCGTTTTGCTCCAATCAATCTGACGAGTGTCTTCGCCTTTTTCGTCTTTTTTCAAAATAGTATAACCCAATTCTTCCATCAAACGTACATTGGTGCAAGTTTCACCGATGCCACGAAAACCATGACTTGGGCAAACTTGCGCATGATCGGATACAACAAATATCGTCCAATCTTGTTCCAAAAGTGGCAGGAATTTGCCAATATAACGATCGACTTGCATATAAATATTTTCCAAAAATTGTTCATGATCTGCCGGCGTTATTTTCTTATAACCTTTTTTTACATTACGAATAAACATGTGTTTTTGCAAATCTGGTGCGTGAAAATGAGAGAATACGACTTCATAGCCTTTATTCTGCATCAAATAGGCTAAACAGTCTCCCTGCCAATCCATTGTATGTTCCCAGCAACCATACATACATTCGCCAATTAACTGTTTGTCGCCACCTACGGTTGATGTTGGCGGTGGATAGCCGATATGGCTAGTAATATCCTGATACAAATCTGCTGGATGCCAAAATGCATGAAGCTGCATTTCCATAGCTGCCGATACCCACATTTTAAAGCTGGTTCCATCTTCTGCTAAATCTAAAATATACAAATCACGGTTGCTTTTGACAGGAGCGCCTTTTCTAATAGCGTCGTCAACATAATCACGGAAGTATTCTCCTTTTTTCAACACTACCATCGGCTCTTCCTGCGATTTATTTTTGTAAATAGCAATAGAATCATATTGACCATTGTCATTGGGTAAAATTAAACCTGCTCTGCGAATTAAGCCACCAGAAATCAACAGCGTAAATTCTTTGGCACCTTCTGGAGCGTACGCCCATTTATCATCAGCGTCTTTAATGGGCGTTAGAGCGGCGTCCAATGCCAAATCGATAACTCCGCCTTGTCCGTCAACTTGAGGATCCATAATATAATTTTGAAAGCCGGGACCTTCTGTAACCGTGCCTGAGCCTTGCAAATTTCTTTGCTCGCTTAATTCTACACCTTCTTCATCTTCACCTAAACCCGTTACAACGCAAGGAACTTCAGCAGTTGTTGTTGCAGCTGGCATAAAAGCGGTGCGAACATTGTTGACATTACCCAAAACCAAGTATTCCGATTCAAATTGAGCGCTGCTCATGTTGACACTGCCGGGACTGGTACCATCGACTACATGCAAATTAGGATTATCAGAACTTGGCGGCCATGCGCTGCCGGGCCAATGCCATACAAGCGTTTTTTTGCCGGCTTCTGCAGTAACGTTCCATAATTGTTCAGCTTTGCAATCACGAGAATCAAAATTCAGCTTCAATAAATCCAAATCATCGCCCTGCCGGTAAAAACCAGTGCAATCATGGGTCTGAGGATAAGCACCAGTTGCTAAAGTCGTCCATTGTGGTGGTGTTACGGTTGGCATTGCTCCTAATAAAACGAGATTTTCACGGCAAGCGCCCTGCGCAATCAGTTTTTTCATGTTGGGCATAAGTCCCTGCTTAACGTATTTTTGGGTTAAACGAGGATCCATCGCGTCAACGCCCAAAATAAATAATTTTTCTGTTACTGCTGTTCTAGTCATAGATATTCCTCCTTTTTAATAGAAACTATTTAACACATTTAATATATAATTAATTTTTGTTATTGTCTAATAATCATTTTAACGTTTTTTTAAAAATGTAATAACTAAAAGTTATAAAAACAGCAGAGCCGACTTACTCGGTTCTGCTGTTTGATGTCGCTATTGGCAACGGCAATATGCATTGCTGAATAATTTCTATCATTAACTGAAAAAATATTGGCTCATAAATGGCTTGTTCTAATGCCCGTTGGTTATAAACCAAGCAAACTGATGATATCATAGCTGGCATTACTGGTAAAGCTACAATGTTTGCTGAAACAAATTTTTCCTCTGCTATCAGTTGAGCAGTCAATACACAAGCATTTTTTTCGCTGAGTAAAGTTTGTTTGATGGTGTCTAAATTAGTGGTGCGAAGGCTACACACATCATCAGATATTCTGATGAAGGATTTTTTTGCAAATTCTATACTGATTAGTTTCTCAGCAGCAATTTTTTCCTGCCAAATGGACGGTTCATGGACATAGTAAGAATCTTTAGCAACGCAGCCAACAACTGGCGATTGACAAATCTTTTGACTGATTAATCCTGCTTTTTTCCACTGATATATAATATCCTCCCAAACACACATGATGATGCCTAATCGACGAACATTATCGCTAAGCAGCTTCATGGCGTCTTCTGCATCAGCTTCGATACAATAAAATGTTATATCAGGAAATCTTTTACGCATTTGGGTTAGTATTTTTTGATAATACGTTTGTAAAATTGACGGAGATATAACTAGTTCGATGGTTCCGGTATATTGTTGCTCATGATTTTGTAATTCGGCTTTTTGAATCAAATAAGATTGATAATCATCTAGCACGTTTTGCGCGAAATTCAAAAAAATTTCTCCATGGGCTGTCAGAAAAACGCCAGTTTTTTTGCGGTACAATAGTGTTTCGCCGATCTCTTTTTCTAAAGCATGGATCATTTTGGTTAAAGCAGGTTGAGAGAGGTACAAATTTTCTGCCGCTTTATTTAAAGAACC
>CATJSX010000058.1 GCA_949743265.1 uncultured Peptococcaceae bacterium | reverse complement strand
TGCAAAATTCTACGATAGTAGGCGATTGGAGCAGCTATACATTAAGCAGCAACGTTTACCTGCACAAAGGAAATCAGAGACTAACGCCGTCTGATTTTCCAGCTGATACAAACGTCACAGTCTATTTTGTTGATAATATGATTTATGAAGTAATAAAACTGTAATAAATTTTATTAAAATCTAAGCAAGAAAGCCTAAAAACTGCGGTATAGATTATCTTTTGCAAGATGATCTGCCGCAGTTTTTTTAAAATGAAACACAACGTAATTAGAGCAATCATTCAAAGCGCGTTTAGTCTTTTATGAAAAATTGAAAATTAAAACCAATAACTAAGAACAGAGGAAAATTTTTATGTTGTCAATTAGAAAAGAACAATCAAACGATTATCAAATAATTGATGAATTGATTAAAGAGGCTTTTGCAACAGCAGAATATATTGATGGAAATGAACAGAATTTAGTTGCTGCTCTAAGAAAAGGAAGTTCGTTTATTCCTGAACTATCATTGGTAGCAGAAATAGACGGAACAATAGCAGGACATATTTTATTCACAAAGGCGAAAGTTGGAGTCAATGAAGTACTTGCTTTAGCACCGTTATCAGTTAAACCTGA
This sequence comes from uncultured Peptococcaceae bacterium, assembly GCA_949743265.1. Classification (GTDB taxonomy): domain Bacteria; phylum Bacillota; class Peptococcia; order Peptococcales; family Peptococcaceae; genus CATJSX01. Next base: position 31,711 of record CATJSX010000058.1, on the reverse strand, counting down.
TTATCAAAATCAAGGCGTAGGAACTGCCTTAGTAAACAAAGGACATGAAATAGCTAGAAAGTTAGGATATTCGTACGTTATCGTTTTGGGACATGAAACATATTACTCAAGATTTGGGTATCAACCAGCCGAACAAATGGGGGTTTTAGTGCCAGACGGCATTCCATCTAAAAATTTCATGGCTATTAAATTGCAAAGAAATGCCGAATCGCTTCATGGAACAATGCTATACGCTGAAGAATTTGGCATGTAAATTTTCTGTATCACAAAGATAATCAAATCATCTAATTGATGTTCGCGTCTCAAAGCATTTTTTTAGTTTCGGATAGTTTAATTTGACAAACGTTAAAAAGCAGTGAGAATGTTGATGACAAGAAGATGGTAATCGTCAAAATTTATCATGTTCCTTTTTAAGAAGATCATTTGCTGTCTGAAAACTCCAATTGTTTCACAGAACATACTGAATGAGATTAAGCTATATAATTAAATCAAAACAATAAATTGGGATTTACTGGAGAGAAAAATGACTATAATTTTATCCTCAAATAAAATTGATGACTATTTAAAACTTGACAATGTGATTGATTGTGACCATGAAGCGATTATAGCATTGGCTGATGCACTATTCAAAAAGGCAAATAGTGCGTTTGATTTTATTCAGTCAGCCTATGAATTTGTCAGAGATAATATTTCACATTCGACAGATATAAACGAAGACACCATAACCCGTGCTGCTTCAGAAGTGCTAAAAAAGGTCATGGAATTTGCTCTGCTAAATCTCATTTATTAGCCGCTTTATTGCGTTGCCAATCTGTTCCAACAGGCTTTTGCTATCAAAAATTAATTTTAGATGATGAAATAGCGCCTATCCTAATTTATCATGGACTAAACGGCGTATATATTAAAGACTATAAAAAATGGGTAAGATTTGACGCCAAAGGCAATAAAATTGGCATTAACGCACAGTTTTCCGTAGAAACGGAACAGCTTGCGTTCCCAATTCGTCCCCAAATGGGAGAAGCCGATAACTTTGTAATTTATCCTGACCCTGATACAAAGGTATTAGAAAAATTGAGAAAAAGTAAGACGAGAACCGAACTTTGGGATAATCTTCCTACTGAACTTGGCTATAACAAATAACGTCAACTTTTCAATTATCATAAGGACTGTTTGTAAGCATAGTTTCCGATTTAGATAATTTGACAAATTGTTTTACAAAATAGCATCCAGCTATACCAATTTGAAAAAGAATATATCATCGACAGCTTGACGAATTCTAAAAAATACCGTATAATTTTATTTCGTAAGCGCTCGGCGCTAAAACCGCACAGATCAGGTTTCCAAAAGTCATGAGACTACCTGCTATTTGGCGAGTAAACCCTGAGGGAGGTGGAGAAATGTACGCAGTTATTGAAACAGGCGGTAAACAGTTTAAAGTCCAAGAAGGCGACGTTTTAAGAGTAGAATCTTTACGCGCAGAAGCCGGAGAAACCGTTGTAATCGATAAAGTATTATTAGTCAATAAAGACGGACAGCTAAGCGTTGGCGCACCTTATGTTAGCGGAGCTAAAGTGAGCTTGAAAGTTGAAGAACATGGTAAAGGCAAAAAAATCATTGTATTCAAATACAAAGCAAAGAAAAACTATCGCAAGAAAAAAGGTCATCGTCAACCTTATACTAAAGTTACTGTAGAAAAAATCGAAGCATAAGATGATTGAAGCAGTTATTTATCAAAAAGATGGTATATATCAAGGGTATGAGATTTCAGGACATGCTGATTTTGCCCCCTACGGCAAAGATATTGTTTGCGCAGCGGTGTCTTTCTTGGCTATCGCAACTGAAAACAGTTTGGATAGCCAAAGTGTAATAGAAAGCGGTTTGTTAAATGGCAAGTTGTATTGTTATCTGGATAAACGTACGCAAGGCGAATCTTTGATTCGTGCGCAAGCCGTACTGAAAACACTGGATTTAGGTTTACAGCAAATCAGCAAGACATATCCTGAACATATTCGTTTGCGAACAATACAAAAACATTAACTTTCGAGGAGGTGCGAAAGATGTTAAAATTAGACCTTCAGTTATTTGCATCTAAAAAAGGGGTAGGTAGCACTAAAAACGGTCGTGATTCTCACGCCAAACGCTTAGGCGCTAAGAAATCTGACGGGCAAAAAGTTTTAGCAGGCAATATCCTTTATAGACAAAGAGGCACTAAGATTCATCCAGGTGTCAACGTAGGCATCGGCGGTGACGATACCTTATTTGCTAAAGTTGACGGCGTGGTAAAATATGAACGCAAAGGCAAGCACAAAAAGCAGGTAAGCGTTTATCCTGTAGAAACTGCTATATAAATCAAAAAGGCTGTCGTTTTGACAGTCTTTTTTTGTACATAAAAACGATAAAACAATTTAATCAAAGAAGTCTATACAATGCAATCACTAGAAACGATGATTTTTCCTTCGAAAATCCTTTATAACATCGCCTGAATAGCAGTATTTCGTCAAAATCTTTCTCAAAAAACGCATGTCATTTTTATTTTTGCAGCACAAAATAATGCATAAAATAACTGTCATCAAATATGAAGCTAAGCGATAGCAATTTCGTTTTTCAATTATGGTTGATTTAGGAATGAAACGATTTTCTTTGATATTTTGTATCGCTAATAATTGTTAGCGTTTTTTTGTTGTTTGCAAAAGAAAAAACAATTCGCTTTTGCCCAAGCTTTTTGATACAATAAAATCACGAAAGGGGCTTTAACGATGGATGAAATACCGTTTGATAAATTATTACCAGCAGTTTTTATTCAGCGGGATAATCGTTTCCGTGCAGAAATTGAACTAAACGGACAGCGTTACAAAGCTCACGTTGCTAATTCAGGTCGTATGAAAGAATTATTAACGCCAATGAGTAAAATTTGGGTACATAAAGCAGAAAAAGAAACACGTAAAACGCCTTACGATTTGGTACTGGTTGAGCATGAAGGACGAAAAATTTGTCTTAACGCTCAGATGGCCAACCACATTTTTGCTTTTTGGCTGGAAAAACAGCTATTGCCGGAATTTAGCGGTGCCAACAACATAAAACGAGAATATTCATGGGGTAACAGCCGTTTTGATTTCAAACTGGAGCTCAATAATAAAGAATGTTTATTGGAAATAAAATCTGTTAACCTCGTTCGTAATGGCATCGCTTATTTTCCCGATGCGCCAACTGAACGGGGCGTCAAACATTTACAGGAATTAACAGGTTATCAGAAGCAAGGCGGTAATAGTTTTGTAGTTTTTATTGTCATGGGCAACGATGCTTCCTCATTTTTACCCAACGAAACAACTGATGCTTTATTTACCCAAGCGTTGCGACAAGCACAAAAAATGGGTGTCACAATTTTAGTTTATAAAGCAATCGTCGAAGTGACAGGCGTCACTTTTGGCGGACGAATAGCCTTTTAACACAATTTATTAAAAGGAGGAAAGACGATATGGATGTTTATGCACTCATTGGCGCTAGCGGCACAGGCAAAAGCCACAATGCCATTGCAGTAGCCAACGACTATGATATTGAAGCGATCATAGACGACGGTTTACTCATCAAAAACGGCAAGAAATTGGCAGGCAGTTCAGCAAAAGCAGAAGCGACAAAGATGGCAGCTGTCAAACGAGCGATTTTTAACGATCCCAAACATGCCAGCGAAGTACGGGAACGGCTTAAAAGTATTGCACCTAAACGAATTTTGATTTTAGGGACTTCAGAAAAAATGATTGATCGTATTACTTTGACACTGGAATTGCCACCAGTAAAATATAAAATCTTTATTCAAGAAATTGCTACGCCAGAACAAATTGCTCTAGCGCAACAAATGCGCAAAGATGGCAAGCACGTTATTCCACTGCCGTCTATTGAAGTGAAAAAAGATCTGCCCAATTTTTGGATTGATCCTATTGTGAATTTCTTTGCTAAGAAAAAAGGCGGTAAAAATGAAGAAAAGTCCATTGTTCGACCTAGATTTTCTCAATTGGGTACGTTGACCATCGCCGAAAGCGCCATTGAACAAATGGTGCGCTATGTACTTTGGCAATACGACGAATTGGATCACAACGCCAAAATTCAAGTAGAAATGAATGGCTATGATGTAAAAATCCATTGTGATATGCGTATTCGTTATGGACTTTCTATTCAAGCTATTATCACCGATTTTCAGCGAGACGTACTTAATATTATTGATGAATTGGCGAGTTTAAACGTTGTTAAAATTGATATTCGCATTACTGGGGTCGTACTATGAGGAGAACAACATGATCAAACAAAATATGACAGCATGGTTTTTTGAGGGCGGCGTTATTGGTTTGCCTAAAAATTTATTAGGCTTAATGGAACCATTGGGCTTAACCTTTGAAGACATTGGCAAAATCGTTTATTTGCTTTATTGCGGCTGTGATCAGATTGATCCTAAAGATCAATACGCTATCAGCGCGGCTAAAACATTACATGCCAAAGGGATTGTTCATTGGACAGTTGATGAAAAAACAGTCGATTTTTCACCGATGTTTGACAAAATCAGTCAGTTCTTAGGTGAAATGCCCGTACATATTGAACAAAAAGGGTTTAGCAGTGAGGAACTGAATTATTCTGACCTTATCAAACGCTTTGAGCGAGAACAGGGACATTTTTTAACCTTAAAAGAAAAGCAGGAAATTATGGAAGCGGTGCAGCGGTATAATTGGTCTTACGACTTGATCTATCATATTTTTACTTTCTATCAAAAAAATTACCGTCGTCACAGTTACGATTTTGGTTTTTTTTGCAAAATGGCTTTCACCGCCAAAGTGGAAGATACGGACAGCTTCAAACGTTTTGTTGATAATTTGGAAAGCAGTAACAGTCGCGTTCAGGAAGTGTTGCGTCGTATTGGCAAATACAATAATCCTACCGAAGCCCAAAAGGAAATGTATTTGAAATGGGCGAACCTTTGGAAGTTCAGCCACGAAATGATTTTGCAGGCGGCAGATGATACCATCAACGCCAATAATCCTTCTTTTGGTTATATTGACGCAATTCTTACCGGCTGGCAAGAAGCAGGCATTGCTACGCCGAAAGATTTAAAAGAACACAAAATCGCATTGACTACTCAAAAAAATAAGTCAGCAGCCAACGGCAATAAAAAGAAACCGCCGCAAGAAAACTTTACCGCCACTCCTCGCGACTTGAATTTCCTAGTAGAGTAGGTGAATATCATGATTGACAGAGATCAACTCAGACGAGAAAAACAAAACGAATGCGATCGAGTCGTTGAAGCACTTCATCACCGTATTCCTCGCTTAGCGGAAATTGCAGAAGAAATCGGTCAGCTGAGCATTGCGCGTATAAAATCCAGCATTTTTCAAAAAAATGATCAACGTTCTGCCCAAATTGACCAGCAGGTCAACGCGTTAATGCAGGAAAAAAAAGCTATTTTGGCACAACATGGTCTTGATGAAAATATTTATAAACCGCAATGGCAATGTCCTTTATGCGAAGATAGGGGCTATATTCGTCCCGGTGAATTATGCCAATGCTATATTCAAGAACGGCTTGACGAAACTTTTCAACGTAGCGGGATTCCAGAAAATATGCGCTCGTTGACTTTTGACACATTCAATGTTAATTATTACGATCAGCCAACAGATATAGCAGAAAAAGTCGCTAAATGTCGTCAATTAGTAGAAGATATTAAATCGGGAAAAGGTCGTTTTAACGTGGTGCTTTTAGGAGAAGTGGGCCGAGGAAAGACACACTTATCTGTGGCTATGGCTAATGCCGTTTTGGCCAATCGACAAACTGCTATTTATAAACGTATTGACGATTTGTTGGATTTGATTCGCGAATATAAATTTGATAAAGAAACGGCTAGACATGAGGGTATTTTTGAATTAGAGCAGTTAAAAACTTGTGATTTACTGGTTATTGATGATTTGGGCGCGGAAAATGTCACTGGATTTGCCATAAATCAACTGCGCATTATTTTAGAAGAACGCAATTTGCGCAATAAACCATGGGTAATCAATTCCAACTTGAGCCTGTCGGATTTACAAAAAGTATATGGACAGCGAGTGGCTGATCGCATCATCGAAAAAGCAGTAATTTATCAACTAGTTAGCAGCGAAAGCATTCGTATGCAAAAAAGAATACAAAACCAATTTTAACCAAAATAGAACCAGCAAAAAAATCCTTGCCAATTTCAAAAAAAATAGAGGAAAAAAACTGGTTTTTATTGAATAAATGGTATAAAGCATGTAAAGTGGAGCCCAAAACGAGATGTGATGATTATCATATTCTTGGAAACTATCAGCCTATTGTTGATACAAAAACGCTCCCTGAACATTTAACAAGCGGAGGAGCATATGGAATTTAAGCATATACCGGTACTTTATGAGGAAATTATGACTTTGATGGACGCTAAACCCGATAATATCGTTGTCGATTGCACTTTAGGCGGCGGCGGACACAGCAAAGGATTTCTGATGCATATGCAGGGACGTGGAACGCTTATCGGCATTGACCAAGATCCCGACGCTTTAAAAGCTGCCCAAAACAACTTAGCGCAATACAACGAACAAGTGATTTACGTTCATAGTAATTACCGTTATCTTGGTGATATTTTGGATCACTATGCGCCGTTGGGGGTTGATAAAATTTTGTTTGATTTAGGCGTTTCTTCTTATCAACTTGATGAGAAAGAACGTGGCTTTAGTTATATGCAAGACGCGCCGCTTGATATGCGCATGAATCCAGCAGAGCCCTTTAGCGCTTACGACGTGGTTAATCGTTATACAGAAGCAGAACTTCATCGCATCATCAAAGAATATGGCGAAGAAAACTGGGCAAAACGAATCGCACAGTTTATTGTACAAATTCGTCAACAATCTCCTATACGTACTACAGGAGAATTAGTAGAAGTTATCAAAAAAGCAGTGCCTAAAGGCGCACGGATAGAAGGTTCTCATCCTGCTAAACGTACTTTCCAAGCGATTCGCATAGAAGTTAATCATGAGCTTGACGTTTTGAAGATAACACTTGATGAAGCAGTCAAACGCTTAAAAAAAGGCGGACGTTTAGGCATTATATCTTTTCATTCATTAGAAGATCGCATTGTCAAAGAACGCTTCAAATATTGGGCAAGTGATTGCATTTGTCCGCTAGAAATGCCTTTTTGTCAATGCGATAAAATTTCAGAAGTTAAGATTTTAACTAAAAAACCGCTTATTGCATCCCCAACAGAAGCGGCGGAAAATTCACGCTCTAAAAGCGCCAAATTTAGAGCGGTGGAAAAAATCATATAGGACAAAAAATTATGGGGGTTATCCATTTATACGAATATGAAAACACTGTTTGGCTGTAAAGATTTTTAGAAAGAAAATAGGCGTTTTTCTAATTATTCGTGTATTCTATTTTTGGGGAGGGATGAATAAACTTGAAGAAAGCAAATATACCAAATAACAGCCGTCAATACTATATGTCTACTGCTAATGCGCTGGCGCCTGATTATTATGAAGAACAGCGAGAAGCGCCAAGACCAAAACCGGCACAACCTAAACGACCAGTTTCCAACAATAGAACAGTACCCAAGAAAACTTTTTTAGCATTGACTATGCCTAACATCATTAAAATGTTAGCCGTTTTCATTATGGGAGTTGCTTTGGTAGCACAATACGCTTATATCAACAGCTTAGGCTATACGCTTAATCGTTCGCAAGAAGATTTAACTGCCATTTTAACGGAAAATGAACGGTTAAAACAAGAGTACGCTGCGTTAGGCAATTTGCAGGTTATCGAAGATTATGCTATCAATAATCTAGGCATGGTCAAACCAGAAGGTAATGTCGCTTATATCCCAAACCGCGCCAGTGAAAGCGCTACTGAGAGTTTATCTGTCAGCGAACCATTAGCAGAAGACGAAGGAATTTTGGCGGCTCTTAAAGGCTTTTTGAGGAGCATTGGTTTTTAGGGGCTGATAAATAAGTGAGCAAAATAAAAACAAAACGTATTGCCATCATCTTGCTTTTAATTTATATCATGTTAGGTACTGTCATTGGCAAACTGATTTATGTTCAACTCATTAACGGCGATGATATGGAAAAGAAAGCGTTCAATAATCGCTTGAGAGAATTAACTGTCAAGGCGAATCGCGGCGTTATTTATGACCGCAACGGCAACGCTTTGGCAATTAGCGTTGAAAAAGATTCTGTTTATATCAATCCACGCAATATCCAAAAAGCTGACAATAAAGATGAAATCATTGCCACTTTAGCAGAAATATTATCTATGGATCTGGAAAAAATAGAACAGATGGCAGAAAAAAACGCCCAATTTGTTTGGGTAAAACGTCATGCTGATGAAGACGAAGTGCAAAAACTTCGCGAAAAAAAGTTGGTAGGTGTCGGTTTTGTGGAGGAACCCAAAAGAGTCTATCCCAAGGGAACGCTAGCTTGTCATGTCATTGGTTTTGCCGGCATTGATAATCAGGGGCTTAACGGCTTAGAGATGAAATACGAAGATGAACTTCGCGGCACGCCGGGCAAATTATTGATTGAATACGACAACAAGAGCAATGCTATTCCGCAAGCTATGCAAGAATTTATTCCAGCAACGCCGGGATACGACTTACATTTGACAATAGATGAAACGATTCAATATATTGCCGAGCGTGAGATAACTAAAGTTTATCAAGAACAAGAACCTAAAGGCGTAACTTGTGTTGTTATGGATGTCAAAACCGCTGAAATATTGGCAATGGCTAATTTGCCCAATTTTGACCCTAACAATTACAATGCGGTTGAACAGAGTGTATGGACTAATTTTGCGGTCAGTGGCAACTATGAGCCGGGTTCGACTTTTAAAATTTTGTCTGGTTCTATTTTTTTGGAAGTAGGCGCCACAACGCCAGAGGACACTTATTACTGTGCTGGCGCTAGAAAAATCGGTAATGACCCAACGCCTATCAAATGTCATATTCATCCGCGAGCACACGGCTTACAGACGTTTGCACAAGCAGTTGCTAATTCCTGCAACCCTGTCATGACCGAATTGATTGAAAAAATTGGCGGAGATACTTTTTATCAATATTTAGAAGGCTTCGGTTTGCGGGAAAAAACTGGTATTGATGTGCCGGGCGAAGCCACAGGAATAACCTTAAGCAAAGAAAGAGCAGTTCCTCGCGATTTTGCAGCAATGGCAATTGGTCAGGTTAACGCGTTTACACCGATTCAGATGATTACGGCGATTGCGTCTGTAGCTAACGGCGGCTATTTAATGGAGCCCTATCTTGTTAGCAAAATCACTGATAATGAAGGGAAAATTGTCGAATCTTTTGAACCTAAAGTTGTACGACAAGTAATTTCCGAAAAAACAGCTAAAGAAATGTGGATCATTTTGGAAAGCGTTGTTTCTAGCGGCACTGGCAAAAAAGGACAAATTGAAGGATATAAGATTGCCGGCAAAACAGGAACAGCGCAAAAATTAAACACAGAGAGCGGCAGCTATGATAATAAATACGTTGTTTCTTTTGCCGGTTTCGCACCAGCAGATGATCCGCAAATTGCCTGTATCGTTATCATTGACGAACCCAAAGACCATTTAGGCGGCGGTGCTTTAGCCGGACCGATTTTTAGCAATATCGTTTCTGATGTTTTATGGTACCTAAATGTACCCAAAACTGTTTTAACTGAAGAAGATCTCCCTAAAGAAGAAGCTCAAGTGACTATTCCACAATTAGAGCAAATCAATGCGACTGATGCTATCAATATTTTTTTGGCGGCAGGTTTAAATCCTATCGTGCAAACGCAAGGCGATACGATATACGCTTATTTACCGCCAGCAGGAACAATGGTTAATAAGGGGAGCGATGTCTTGCTTTATTGCCAAAACAGCAGCGAAACAACAGTTGTTTTGCCTGATTTGACAGGTAAAACCATTCGAGAAGTGGATAACATTTTGTCCGGGCTTGGGCTAAGGGCTGTTATTGAAGGCAGCGGTATTGTTTATGAACAGACTCCTGAAGCAGGCGCACTAGTAGAAATTGGCTCCAGCGTGCGAGTACGATGTGAACTGAATCAGACAGAGGAAGAAGAACCCATAAATAACGACGATGTGGCAAATTCTTCCCAAGCCACACCTTAAAACCACAGATGGACATCAAAAAGCCAGATTTTCAGCGTATTTTGCGCCAAGGTCTGGCTTTTTAAAATGTAGGAATTTCATCGTTCAGATAAAAAATTTATACCAGAAAACAACAAAAAAGTTTTTTCGTGACAGGGTTGGTTATTCTATTTATCAACGATTTAGGCTATACTATAAAATAAAACACTAAAAGAGGGATAACAATGAAAAATTTGACCGAGCTAATGGAAAAAATAGATTATAAAGATCATGCTATTTGGCAGGGAATTCAAATCACTGGCATTCAATACGATTCTCGCAAAGTCAAATTGGGCAATTTATTTGTCGCTATCAAAGGAATTGATGCGGATGGGCATCAGTATATTGAGCAAGCACTGGAAAAAGGAGCTATTGCGGTCATGGTTAGCGATGAAAATTATACCTCAATAGATTATCCATGGATTTTAGTAGAAGACAGTCGTTTAGCCTTAGCACAAATTAGCAACGCTTTCTATGGACAGCCCAGCGAGCAGTTGACTTTGATTGGAGTAACCGGTACGAATGGCAAAACGACAACAACTAATTTAATCGCTCAAATTATCGAAGCGCAAGGCGAAAAAGTCGGTCTTATTGGCACAATTCATAATCGTATTGGAGAAAAAATCATCGAAGGCAGCCGAACAACACCAGAATCGTTGGAACTCCAAGCATTATTAGCGCAAATGGTAGCGGAAGGCGTAAAATATGCCGTTATGGAAGTCAGTTCCCATGCATTAGCTTTAAAACGGGTAGCTTGCTGTAATTTTGACATTGCTGTTTTTACTAATCTTACGCAAGACCATCTGGATTTTCATCATACTATGGAGGATTATTGTCGAGTAAAGACTGAACTTTTTGCCATGCTGGATAAAAGCATCAAAAAAGAAATTGCTAAAACAGCCATTATCAATATTGATGATGCTCACGCAGCTCAGTTTATGGTAGCGACAGCAGTGCCAATCGTAACGTATGGTATTGATAAAAACGCTAGCTGGCAAGCCAAATCGGTAAAAATTACCGCTAACGGCGCTGATTTTATACTTGATGATTCCCCTGTCCATTTGCCCTTAAGTGGTAAATTTAACGTTTATAATGCTTTAGCAGCGCTAGCGGTAGGCGATAGTTTAGGATTTGCCACCGAAAAGATATTAGACGCTTTACAAAAAGCCCATGGCGTTGCTGGTCGTTTGCAGAGAGTGGAAGGAAGCGAAAATTATTCTGTGTTGGTTGATTATGCTCATACCCCCGACGGGCTAGCTAATGTACTGACAGCAGTAAAAGAATTTTCTCAAGGACGAATCATTACGGTTTTTGGTTGTGGAGGCGACCGTGATCATAGTAAACGCCCCAAAATGGGCGCAATTGCGGCTCAAATGAGTCATTATTGTTTTGTTACTTCTGATAATCCACGCAGCGAAGAAGCAATGGCAATTATTAACGATATTTTGCCCGGCGTAGTTAAAGAAATGACGCCGGAACAATACCAAATTATTGAGGATAGAGCAGCAGCCATTCATGCGGCCATCGCAATGGCTCAAAAAGGCGATGTAATTGTATTGGCCGGTAAAGGTCACGAAGATTATCAGGAAATCAATGGCGTCAAACATCACTTTGACGATTATGAAATAGCCAAAGAAGCAATTCAACAAAGAAGCCAAAACTGAGGTGATACCATGCTGAAATTAACTTTAGCCGATATAAATAAAGCACTGGGATATGAGGTTTACGGCGATGAACAACAAGAAATCAGCGGCATTTGTATTGATAGCCGCCAAGTAAACGAAAAAGATCTATTTGTTGCTATCAAAGGAGAATATACTGATGGACATCGTTATCTCAAACAAGCGCTAATGAACGGTGCCTCAGCAGTGGCAATCAGTGATAAAAATTATCTTTTACAAAAAGAAAACATTCTTTTGACAGATGACGGTATAGTGTTTATACAAAAATTAGCCGCATTCATTCGTCAGCAATTAACGGCAACGGTCATTGCGATTACTGGCAGCAGCGGTAAAACGACCAGCAAAGATATGCTGTTTAATATTTTGTCTTTAGCTGCACCCACAGTAGCGCCCGTAGGTAATCATAATAATGAACTGGGTTTGCCGTTAACAGTATTGAAGAGCGATCACCAAACTAAGTATGTTGTGTTAGAAATGGGAATGCGAGGACTAGGACAAATTGATTTTTTAGGTCGCATCGCTAAGCCTAATTATGGTATCATCACCAATATCGGCACAGTTCATAGTGAATTTTTAGGCTCTAAAGAAAATATTGCTCGCGCTAAAGCCGAACTTTTAGCTCATATTGCGCCTGAAGGAGCAGTTTATTTAAACGAACAAGATCGTTCGCTACTAAAACAATATCATTCGGAATGTCAAGGGCATATTTATTGGTTTGGCTTAAATCAAAACTGCGATATATGGGCTGATCATCTTGAAGAAAACGAAAAAGGAATAAGTTTCGAGTATCATACATCAGAAGAACAGCAGTGTCTTCAGCTGTCGTTAAATGGTCAACATAATGTAGAGAATGCATTGCCCGTTATTGCGATTGCCCGTCAGTTAGGGATTTCATGGACGGTTATTGCACAAGGGCTAAAACAAAATAACCGGTCTGCTATGCGTATGGAACGTATGCAAGCAACTAATGGGGCATTACTTATCAATGACGCCTATAATGCTAATCCTCAGTCTATGATAGCATCTTTAACTGTATTAGCAGAACTGCCTTATCAACGAAAAATTGCCGTTTTAGGGGATATGTATGAATTGGGACAATATGAACAAGAAGGACATTTTACTGTTGGTCAAAAAGCAAGCGAATTGGCAATAGATATTGTAATAGCCGTAGGAAAATTGGGGCGTTTAATAGGCGAAAGCGTCATTGATTCAACAATAAATACAAAAGTTTATTTTGCTACAGACAATGCGCAGGCGGCGTTATTGCTCCAAAAAATATTACTGCCCAATGATGTTGTCTTGCTTAAAGGCAGTCGAGGCATGAAAATGGAAGAAATTGCTGTAAAAATTACGGGGTGAAAATATGAAGCAAATCGTCATAGCATTATTGATCAGTTTAGGTTCTAGTTTAGTTATCGGACCAATGATGATTCCAGCGTTACGTCGCTTAAAATTTGGTCAGAGCGTTCGTAATGATGGACCAAAGCGTCATTTACAAAAGCAGGGAACGCCAACAATGGGAGGCGTTATGTTTTTTTTCACCATTACTCTGGGGGTTATTTTTATCGCTAGAGGAAGTTTAATGGTTTATTTTTTGCTTTTGGCGACACTTGGATTTGGTTTAATCGGTTTTGCAGACGATTATATAAAAATTGTCAAAAAACGTTCTTTAGGATTGACACCAATACAAAAAATTATTGGTCAACTGGCAGTTTCGGTTTTAATTGCGTATTTAGCCGTTGGCAAAATAGGCTTAAGTACAGCAATCGTTATTCCTTATTTAGGAATTGCTGTTGAATTAGGCTGGTTATATATTCCTTTTGTGATCTTTTTATTAGTAGGGACGACTAATGCTGTTAATTTGACAGATGGACTTGACGGTTTGGCAGCTGGTGTAACGATGATTGTCGCTATTGGCTATGGCTTGATAGGTTATTACAGCAACAGTTTTACTGTGACCATCTTCAGCGCTGCTTTAGCAGGCAGTTGTTTAGGATTCCTATTCTTTAATAGCTATCCGGCTAAAGTATTTATGGGCGATACGGGTTCTTTAGCGTTAGGCGGTGCAGTGGCTTCTTTAGCAATCTTGACAAAAACAGAATTATTCTTACCCATTATTGGAATTATTTTTGTAGCGGAAGTCATTTCTGATGTGATTCAAGTGGCGGTTTATAAATGGAAAAAAGTTCGTGTTTTCAAAATGGCACCATTGCATCATCATTTTGAGCTTTGCGGCTGGGCAGAACAAAAAGTAGTCTATGTTTTTTGGGCGATAACGGCAGCGGCAGTTATGTTGACTCTTTTTTTGTATGTGCATACGTTTGGTCTTTTAAAATAAGGAGGAACTCATGTCAAAACGAGTATTAGTCATAGGAGCAGCGCGAAGCGGTCTGGCAGCAGTACGGTTTCTGCGCAAAAGAAAGCTGGAAGTGATATTAACCGATTTAAAAATGCCGTTAGATCAAACGCTGTTAGCTGAATTGGAAGCATTAGAAGTTGACTGTATCTGGCAAAAACAGCCCAATGTGTCGTTATTACAGCCAGATTTTATTGTGATCAGTCCCGGCATTCCATTGACGATCGAACCAGTGAAGGTTGCTAAGTCTTTGGGCATTGCCGTTATCAATGAAACAGAATTAGCATACCACTTTGCGCAAAGTCCTTTTATCGCTGTTACAGGAACTAATGGCAAAACGACAACGACCACTTTGATTGGCGAACTGTTCAAAAATAACGACTACCAAGTCGTTCTGGGCGGCAACATCGGTACGCCCTTAACCGACATTGTCGATCAATTATCGACTAACGATTTAATAGTTGCAGAAATGAGTAGTTTTCAACTGGAAAGTATTGCTGACTTTCGACCCAAAGTGGCTGTCATGCTCAACCTTACGCCAGACCATCTGGACAGGCACCACGACATGGTGGAATACTTATCAGTAAAAGCCAGAATTTTTGAGAACCAAAATGAAAACGATTTTTTGATTCTCAACCAAGATGAGCCTTATTTTGCTAATTTGGCACAAAAAGCGCTAAGCAAAGTTATATTTTTTTCGCAACAGAATACATTATTAGAAGGCATATATTTGGAAAACGATCAAGTCATCTGCGCGATGAATGGTCAAAAAACAGTCGTAATTAAACGCGATGAAATTGCTATTAAAGGCGCTCATAATTTGCAAAATGCTATGGCAGCTATTGCTGTCGGCATCGTTATGGGTTTAACAACAGAGCATATTCGCTATGTTTTACGCAATTTTCAAGGTGTAGAGCATCGCTTGGAAAAAGTCCGTCAACTAAATGGCGTAACTTATATCAACGATTCTAAAGGAACAAATCCTGACTCCACAATAAAAGCGCTGGAAGCCTATGAGCAACCGATTATTTTGTTGGCTGGCGGCAAAAATAAGGGCAGTGATTTTACACAACTAGCTCATGTAATTAAACAAAAAGCTAAAAAAGTTATCCTTTTAGGGCAGTCTAAAGAAGAAATCAAAGAAGCGCTGCTAAAAATTGGTTTTACGCCAATAGAAATAGCAGCTACTTATGAAGAAGCGGTTCTTTTAGCGCAGCAAGCAGCAAAGGCTGGTGATATTGTACTGCTCTCACCAGCATGCGCCAGTTGGGATATGTTTAACAGCTATGAAGAACGCGGAAAATTGTTTAAAAAGTTGGTTAATGAATTGATATAGCCGAAAAGAAGGTGCTGCGATGAAAAGAAGAAAAGAACAGCCTGACCTTGTGCTATTTTATGTGACGATATTATTACTGACCATTGGTACTATTATGGTATTAAGTTCCAGCTCCTATCAGGCTATGCTGGAAAATAAAGATGCTTTCTACTATTTTAAGCGCCAAATACTTTTTGCTGGAATCGGTTTGATTGGCATGTTTATCATGATGTATATTCGACCAGAAATTGTAGAAAATGTAGCCACTCCTGCTCTTGTTGTAGTCATTATCATGTTGGTTTGGCTTTTATTGCCACTGCCCTTCGTTGTTGAAGTAGGCGGTTCAAAACGTTGGCTAGGAACGCGCAGCGTGCGTTTTGCTCCGGCAGAATTAGCAAAACCTATTATCATCGTCTGGTTTGCAATTTGGCTGAAGACATTGGGTAAAAATATTCGTACACCGAAAGGTTTTTTCATTTCTATCGTTTTTTTAGCCGTTATTCCCGTTTTGATTGTTAAAGAAGATCTAGGAACAGCCATTGTTGTTGCGGGTACTTTACTGTGCATGATGATTATTGCGCAAGCTAAATGGGCGCATGTGCTTTTTGTCGGGTTCATAGGTATTAGTATCGTTATCTTAGCCATTATTTTGGAGCCATATCGTTTGAAACGCATCGACGGTTTTTTACATCCTTTTGAAAACTTAACCGAAAGCGGCTGGCAGTTGGTGCAATCATTGTACGCTCTTGGTTCCGGTTGGCTTTTTGGTGTTGGCTTGGGAGATAGTCGTCAAAAACTATTATGGTTGCCAGAGCAACATACCGACTTTATTTTTGCGATTATTGGTGAAGAATTGGGTTTTATCGGAGCACTACTAGTAATTGTACTTTTTGCTATTTTTGTTTGGCGTGGATTCTGGGTAGCAATGAATCTGGAGGATACTATTAAGTCATACATCGCTTTCGGTCTAACCGTTTGTGTAGGCATTCAAGCGCTGATCAATTTATGTGTTGTTGTTGGCGTTTTGCCAGTAACAGGAATCACGTTGCCTTTTATTAGTTACGGCGGCACTTCGTTGAGTATTATGCTGGCTTCAGCAGGATTTTTATTGAATATGTCAAGATTTGTCAAAAAATAGAATTGATAAAAAAGATAACAAAATAGAATTAGCTTATTTAGCAGGAATGGATAAAATATAATAGGAGTTATATTGAAAAAAATAGCAACTGTTTCGTCAATCTAACGAAAAGCAGGTGTGATGATGAATGTTTTGTTAACTGGCGGCGGCACCGGCGGACATATTTATCCAGCTTTAGCTATCGCCAATCATTTAAAAGAAAAATATCCAGATATTAAGCTGCTTTATGTTGGCACAGCAAAAGGCTTGGAAAGCACAATTGTCCCTAAAAATGATATTTCTTTTGCAACGATAAGTGTTGAAGGTTTGCCACGAAAGCTATCGCCTCAGCTGATCAAAGCAGGTCTAAAAGCTATAGCGGGAGGCGTTGAAGCAATAAAGGTCGTACGGAAATTTGATCCTGATTTGGTTATTGGTACTGGCGGATATGTTTGTGGACCAGTAATTTTAGCGGCTAAATTGTTGCATAAGCCGGCAATTATTCATGAACAAAACGCTTTTCCTGGCGTTACCAATCGTCTTTTAGCTGGTTTTGCTGATCAAGTGATGGTCAATTTTATTGCAGCAAAAGATTATTTCAAACCAAAGAATAAAATTGTAGAAACGGGGCTGCCTGTACGACAGGAAGTTTTCAATATAAGTAAAGCTGAAGGATTAGCTTATCTAGGTTTAGCGAAAGATAAAGTAACGCTTTTGGTCAGCGGCGGCAGTTTAGGCGCTAGAAGCATCAATCAAGCAATGGCACAATGCTATCCGGATCTTGTCAAACATAAAGAATTGCAAATCATCCATTTAACTGGCAAAAATGGTTATCAGGAAACATTAGGAATCATAAAAAAGCTAGGAATTGATTTAAATAAGCAAAAACAAATTATTTTGAAGCCTTATTTGCACGAAATGGAATATGCATTAAATGCAGCAGATTTTTGTATTGGTCGTGCCGGCGCTACTTTTTTAGCAGAATTGACTGCTTGTGGTTTAGCCAGTATCTTGGTGCCTTATCCTTTCGCTAGTGAAAATCATCAACAATATAACGCTCAAGCGTTAGTTGACGCTGGGGCGGCTATGATGATTTTGGATCAAGAGCTTTCGAAAGAAACACTTTTAACAACTATCATACAGCTAACAGAAAATGTTGAAATTCGACAAAAAATGGCGCAGCAAGCGAAAGAAATCGGCGATAAAGAAGCCTTACATAAAATAATAGCGTTGCTTGAACCTTATTTACAAAAATAACAAACGTAACGATTGCGATAGGAGCTGACTAGCTTGGAAAATATCAATTTTAATCACATACATTTTATTGGAATCGGCGGTATCGGCATGAGCGGTATTGCAGAAATCTTGCTAGCGTTAGGATATGAAATTAGCGGTTCTGACGCCAAAAGCAGCAGTGTTACTCAACGACTCGGCGAGCGAGGCGCACGCATAATCATTGGTCAAAAAGCAGAAAATGTTGATTCTAGCATTGATTTAATCGTGCGTTCAACAGCAATCAAAGAAGATAATCCTGAAATACAAGCGGCACTGTCATTAAACATACCTATTATTCATCGCGCTGAAATGCTGGCTTTTCTAATGATGGATAAAAAAGCGATTTGTATTGCTGGCGCACACGGTAAAACAACTACGTCCTCTATGATTGCTCTTTTACTGGATAGCTGCGGCATTGATCCTACGATTATTATCGGTGGCGAGTTAAAGCAAATTGGCAGTAATGCTAAATATGGCAACAGCGACTATTTAGTAGCAGAAGCTGATGAAAGCGACGCATCCTTTCTTAAATTATCACCATGGATGAAAATAATTACCAATATTGAAGAAGATCATTTGGATCATTACAAGGATCTGGCAGAAATTCAGGCGACATTTATTGAATTTATCCAAAAAAGCGATGACCATGGCGTCGGTATTTATTGCTTAGATTGTCCGGAAGTAGCTGAAGTGATGAAGTACGAAAAAGGTCAATCCATTACTTATGGTTTCCACGAAAACGCACAGTATCAAGCGCGTAATTGGCGTCATGATGGTGACAATCGTGCAGATATTTATGAAAATGGCGTGTATTTAGGCGAATTGGTTTTGCAAGTACCGGGAAAGCATAATATGACTAACGGTTTGGCTGCTGTTACTGTTGGACGGTATTTTAATTTGGATTTTGCACAAATTAGTCAATGTTTAGCACAGTTCAGCGGCGCCAAAAGACGCTTCCAGCTCATTGGAGAAGCAGGTAATATCAAAGTAATAGATGATTACGCGCATCATCCCACAGAAATTCAGGCGACAATTGAAGCTGCTAGAAGTAATCATTCAGGACGGCTTTTAGTGGCTTTTCAACCCCATCGTTACAGCAGAACAAAATTTTTAGCCAAAAATTTTGCACAGAGTTTACGACAAGCGGATAAAGTATTTTTAACAGAAGTCTACTCAGCTGGAGAAGATATATCATTAGGAGCTGAGTCTGATGTAATTTTAACGGAAATGTCCAAAGATACAGAGGCAGTGTTTGTTAAACAAAGCGAGCTCAACCAAATGATATTGAAAGAAGTCAAATCGGGCGACATGGTTTTGATGTTGGGAGCAGGTAGTATTTGGCAAAACGCCGCAGAACTGGCGGAGTTATTAAAAAAACATACAGAATAGAGGAAAAGAAATTGTCTACAAAAGATTGGCTGAGCCAGCTGCAAACGCTAGATATAGGTGAAATACGTTTAGCAGAGCCGCTTAAAAACCATACGACGTTTAAAATCGGCGGACCAGCAGAAGTTATGATTTTGCCTAAAGAGCCGAATCAATTATGCACCATCGTCAGTTTCGCTCATAAACATCGTTTGCCGCTGCGTATTTTAGGTGGCGGCTCCAATCTTCTCATCAGCGACGATGGTCTTAGCGGAATAGTTTTAAAACTTGGCGGACAAATGAAAACGGTTGTTATTGACGACGAACGAATAATGGCCGAAAGCGGCGTCCCGCTCCCTTTTTTAGCAACCAAAGCAGCAGAGCACGGTCTTAGCGGTTTAGAATTTGCCGCTGGTATTCCCGGCAGTCTTGGCGGAGCAGTAGTAATGAACGCCGGCGCACATGGTCAGCAATTATCTGATAGTATAGAAACCGTTACTTATTGTGATGTTTATGGACAAAAACAAACCATTGCAGCTACAGAAGCCGCCTTTTGTTATCGTGATAGCCTGTTTAAGCATGACCAATCATTAGTCATCTTGTCAGTTGTTCTCCGATTAAAAAAAGGAAACAGCGCAGCTATCAAAGAACAAATGCTTCAATATAAACAAAGTCGTCAGCAAAAACAGCCGCTTAATTACCCTAGTGCCGGCAGTATTTTTAAAAATCCACCAATGCAAGCGGCAGCCGCTTTAATTGAAGCCGTTGGCGCTAAAGGCTGGCAAATCGGACAGGCAAAGGTCTCAGAATTGCACAGTAATTTTATTGTCAATTTAGGCAATGCTAGTGCTGATGATGTGCGCTTACTAATGGAGAAAATTAAGAATCAGGTGCATAAGCAGTTTCAAATTAACTTGGAACCAGAGGTACTATTTCTTGAAGATGATAAATAGAACATCTTTATATTGAAACGCATGAAATATATTGTCATTAAAAGATATCTTATGATAGACTGTCTTTAGAAAACGAAGGCAATAGTTTTATTGAAAATAATTTTCAATCAGGCGGCGATTCGCCGTCTGATCAAACAGATTGCAGCTAAAGACCAAAAGGTCGCTCCATCGTGCTGCAGCACATTTCATGTGCGATGCCGCTTCGCTTGCACGACTGCGCAACTTTTGGCTTCGCTTTGGGTATTGCCTTCGTAGCTTTTTATAAAGCAGCTGAATAAGGCAGGCGGTGAATAACCACATGATAATATGTGATGACTACAGATTGCTGTTGCATTGGTCTTTATTAGGTGAAAATTCTTGGTCTCCAGAAAAAGAATTAGCAACGCTTTTTGCCCTCAGTAAAGAACCAGAAAAACATTACCAAGTTATTTATCTTAAAAAAACAGATGGTTCCAAACGCCAAATTTTGGCGCCAGATTATCTGCTTAAACTCGTTCAACGGCAAATTTTGGACAAGTTACTGATAAAACTACCCATTTCGAATTTCGCTATGGCTTATCGGCAAAAGATAGGATTAGCCCAAAATGCATCTCTTCACTTAGGAAAACCGTTAGTAATGCGTTTAGACATCGCTGATTTTTTTGATAATATTACTTATTTGCAGGTATATACCAGTGCTTTTAGCGGTTGGTCCAAACGGATTGGGACGATGTTGGCTAATTTATGTTGTTATCGCGAACATTTGCCGCAAGGAGCGCCTACTTCGCCGATATTAGCTAATTTGGTGTTGAATCGTTTTGATGAAACAATAGGCGCATGGTGTCAAGAACGGGCAATCAGTTATAGCCGCTACTGTGACGATTTAATTTTTTCTGGACAGTTTAATGCTAAAGAAGTCCTTGCTTTAGCACAAAGATTACTGCATAAACAAGGATTTCATTTAAAAGCGGCTAAAACCAAAATAATGCCTTACTATAAACAACAACTCGTTACAGGAGCGATTGTTAATGAAAAATTGCAAGCGCCAAAAAACTATCGTCGTAAACTTCGACAAGAAATTTATTATTGCCAGAAGTTTGGAGTAAGAGCACATTTGCAGACCATAAGAGATACGTATTTTTTATCTTTAGGCGAACTGGCAGAAGAACGCTACTGGCAGCATTTATTGGGCAAAGTTAATTATGTTTTGCAGCTTAATCCGACAGATTCATTTTTTGTCGAAGCCAAAGAAACGATTTTGATACAGTTGGCTAATTCAGCAAAAGGAGTTTAACATGGGCAAAAATGTTTATGTAACACCAAAAAACCGCAATAAATGGCATGAGCAAAGCGCTAAAGGCGTTAAAACGTCATACCAAAACGGATCTCAATCACAGCAAACCCGTTTAAAAACGTTGATGGAACAATATCAAAAGCAAAAAAGTAAGACCGCTATAGAAAAGGAAGAAAAATAAGTCTTGCATATTGACGAACTTTATATTATACTAAACCAAAATAATTGATAAATGCGTCGCAGAGGAATAGTAATGTTTTTGGCGTCTCCAGAGAGCTGTTGGTCGGTGTAAAACAGTGGCAAAGAAGATGTGAACTCGCCTTGAAGCAGCTAGCTGAAAGAAGTATTCGAGTAGGTCAAGCCGGAAACTGACCGTTATAACAGGAGGATATAAGACGCTTGGCGTCCGTATCTGGAATGAGGGCATACAAAAAATGTATGAATGAGAGTGGTACCGCGAAAATAAAAGTCTTTCGTCTCTTTTGAGAGATGAAGGGCTTTTTTATTTTGACAAAGGAGTGAGTATTATGCATTATACAGACAAATACAAAAGAGGTTATTTCATGCCGCCAGAAGAATCGCTGGAATGGAGCCGTAAGGAATATATTGACCAAGCGCCGGCATGGTGTAGCGTTGATTTGCGTGATGGCAATCAAGCGTTGATTGTACCAATGAGTTTGGAAGAAAAAATTACGTTTTTCAAATTATTGGTCAAATTAGGTTTTAAAGAGATAGAGGTTGGTTTTCCTGCTGCTTCCGAAACGGAATTTGAATTTTTGCGTAAGCTGATTGATGACGACTTGATTCCTGACGATGTAACAGTGCAAGTTTTAACGCAGGCCAGAGAACATATCATCAAGAAAACTTTTGAAGCATTAAAAGGCTGTAAAAATGCTGTGGTTCATTTGTATAATTCCACTTCTGTAGCACAACGAACGATGGTTTTTAAAAAATCAGAAGCAGAAATTATCAAGATTGCCGAAAACGGTGCTAAACTATTAAAAGAATATGGCGAAAAAACTGAAGGTAATTTTCGCTTTGAATATTCGCCGGAAAGTTTCACCGGAACAGAAATGGAATTTGCTTTGGAAATTTGCAACAAAGTATTGGATATTTGGCAACCAGATAAAGAACACAAAGTCATCATCAATCTGCCGGCTACGGTGGAAATGTCATTGCCTCATGTTTATGCCAGCCAAATTGAGTATATGAGTAAACATTTGAAGTATCGTGAGAATGTTATTTTGTCGCTTCATCCGCATAATGACCGCGGCTGCGGCGTAGCTGATGCGGAACTGGGACTTTTGGCTGGAGCTGACCGTATTGAAGGCACCTTGTTTGGCAACGGTGAACGAACGGGGAATGTTGACATTATCACATTAGCGCTTAATATGTATTCTCATGGCGTTGAACCTAACTTAGATTTTACCAATATGCCGGAAATTGTGGAAGTTTATGAAGCCATGACAGGCATGAAAGTATATGAGCGTCAACCATATGGCGGTCAATTGGTTTTTGCGGCGTTTTCGGGTTCACATCAAGACGCTATCGCCAAAGGGATGAAGTGGCGTGAAGAACATGACAATAAAATTTGGGATATTCCTTATCTACCATTAGATCCGAAAGATGTCGGTCGTGAATACGACGCTGATGTTATTCGTATCAACAGCCAATCTGGCAAAGGCGGCATCGGCTATCTTTTAGAACAAAAATTTGGTCTGGATCTGCCGCCTAAGATGCGTGAGGATTTTGGCTATGTGGTCAAAGGTATTTCTGATCATCAACACAAAGAGTTATTGCCAGAAGAAATCAAAAATATTTTTCTCGAAGAATATGTCAATGTGCAAGGCAAACTCCAAATCCTCAGCCATCATTTCAAACGGGAAGGTGAAAGAATTCATGCTGTTATCAGCGCAGAATTAAACGGTCAATCGCAAACGTTTACTGCTGATGGCAACGGTCGTCTTGATGCTATCAGCAATGGGCTGCATCAACAGCTAAACTTATCGTATAAAAATTTGACCTATACAGAACACGCCCTACAGCTTGGATCCACTTCACAAGCAATCGCTTATGTGGGAATTGACCGCGAAGATGGTCAGACTATTTGGGGCGCAGGTATTGATAACGATATTATTACTGCTTCCATCAATGCTTTAGTCAGCGCCATCAATCGAGGCATAACAGTAGCTTAAAAAATAAATCGTTTTCTACTGTTTACAGGGTAATAGCTTTTCTTTTAGTGAATAAAAATTTTATGCCCATGGCAACGTTGTAGAAAAAGCATTTTTGTTTCATCTTTATTATTACCAGAAAATAAAACATACAAAAAGTCAGTCGTGTTATTACGACTGACTTTTTGTATCTAAAATTTTCATACCATTTGAGAGCCACGATAACGTATGATGCAGCAACATCATCAGGCCATTTGAATAAAATGGATAAACATCAGCGCTATCAACGCCATGTCTATCAAGACCATGACAGCGTTTTTTTGCGTCATACTGACAACGGCTGCAATCATACCACTAACAATAGCTAACATCCATGCATAATAAGCGGTAAAAAATCCTCCGCCGGAAAAAACGACAATATAAAACAAAATGGCGACCAAGAATCCTCCTTGAACGACTTTTAAACTGTTAGACCAATTTTGTAAACTATCCGACATAGTGCAGACCTCCCTTTTCGTTTTGCTTTCTATTCGGTAGACGTTGTTGATAGGTAAAAAGTTGCTAACGTTAGTAATTTGATATTTGTACTAATGTATTAGTGCATTCGTTTATCTAATACACTAATCTTACCATATTCCTCTCATTTGTCAACCAGCAAAACGAAAAATTTTTCGACAGTTTTTTAATTGTTTTTTTGCTGCATCAGCCGCATAGCATTGCTATAAAATACATTTTCTTGTTCGCTTTCACTCAAACCGCTGGTCAAAACTTTTTGAATTTCAACGGAAGGATGATGAAACGGCGCATCAGTGCCAAAAAGAACTCTTTCACTGCCAACAGTATCATAAGCCTCTTTGATTTTACTTGGCATGGGCATACCGGACATTTCCAAATAAAGATTATCGTAGCGTCTCGCCATCTTTAGGCTGGCGTCAATATAAACGCCGTGACCATGTCCCATATGAAGCATGACAACAGGCACACTGGGAAAACGTTCTGCTAAAAGAGCAATACTCCATGGCAGAGAATAAGGCGGATGACCACAGTGAATAAAAACTGGCAAATGAAACTCAACAGCACATTGCATGATTGGATCGACAATTTCATCATCAGCAACAAAAGCATGTCGTAAAGGATTTAATTTAATGCCGCAAAACTGGTAGTTTTGAACATAATGCGCAATAGCTTTTGCTTGATCAGCTAAAAACGGATTAGCGTAATACAAAGGAATAATTCGTTCAGGATAACGATTTTTTGCCTGTTTGACAGATTCATTATCACCAGCACAGAGAATGACTTTTTCGATGTCATATATATCCATATCGTTTATTAGACTATCTAACGTATTACTCACTTTTGCCCAACCGTCAAAACTGCCAATATGTGCATGAGCGTCAATTTTTTTTATCATTATTATCCCTCCATTAGTAAATTGGTGCAGAAATTTTCAATATGGTTTAATTTTTGGCTTACTCGGTTTTGTCGTTATTTACGCCCAAATTAAACAGCTGCTTGCCTGCTGCTGTTTTGGTTAAAGCCATTACAATGACAACAGTAATCATAATAGCCGCTGTCGTTTGCATCACAATATTAGGTATTGTTGCTAGTGCTACTGGCAAATTAAAAAATATCATTTTAACGACGGTATAACCAATAATCTGAATGCAGCCGCCAACAACAGCTCCCAACAACCATCCCAGCCGATATGAGGTCAAGTAACGCTCACTTAAGACGCCCATAATCAATGCCATAACGCCTTTGATTATGAAAGTTGGCACAATCCACAACGCCGCACCGCTAAATAGGTCAGCCAAAGCTGCTCCCAATGCCGCCGCTGGCACCGCCTTGCGCCAACCCAAAATAAGAACGCCAATAAAGATCATGCAATCACCTAAATGAGTATACCCGCCTGTAGCCGGTACAGGAATTTTGACAGTAAAGGTCAAAAGACAAACTAAAGCAGCCATCATTGCCATTTTAGTCAGATCAGCTGTTGAATACTTCATGAGAATTCCTTCTTTCACTAAATGATGACATAATCTTAGCACAAAACTGACCCGATAAAAAGTGACAGTTTTGCTTTTTTATCAAGGACAGATTGAGTGAAATCATAAATATAAAACTATATTCATACTCGTCGTTTCAGTTTTTACGCTCTATTGTTAATACTGAAAAGATAGGACTATTAGCAGCAAACCAATGACGTAAATTTTAGAAGTTGCAGATAATCCCCTCCAAAAATTTTTTCTAACATGATTTTCTTTGCTTATCAAATAACGTTACTTCTACGAATTCAATTTTCAGTCGTTATACTATTCTTCAGCTGATGAACAATCATCTATTGTCAAACAACAAAAAAAGCTGCCCTATAAAACAGTGGGACAGCTTTTATATAAACTTGCGATTCATTTTGATGTAGAAAGATTTAAGAAGCAAGCTGCATTTTCATACATCACTTTTGGCAACGCCTCGTCAGTGAAACCTGCCTTCAAATAGAAAGCATAGACATTTTGCTGCGCATGAAAAGGATAGGAAGTGCCAAAAAGTATTTGTTCTGGAATAAAATAATTGGCCGCTATAATATAGTCTTGATAACTGGGCATGAGCATTAAATAGCTGTCTGGACATAAATAAACGTTTTGATATTGAAGAGCTAAGCCGCAAATTTGTGTGGTGTAGGGCCAAACCCCATGACAAAAACACAAACGCAAGTTAGGAAAAACACGTGTAACATTTTCAATACGTACCGGCAAATAAGCTGTTATATCTGGATAAGCATATCCACCAAAAGCGACAGTAACAGGTAATTTCAGATCTTGGCATAGCTGATAAATAGGAAAAAGGGTTTCATCGTCGATATATTTGGAATAGACACCCAAAAGCGGCGTACCGGGATCAATATTCACGCCTGCAAAGTGCGCCAAAGAGTGATATTGTTTAATAGCCTGCAATGAGGCAGGAATATCAGTGATATTGGTGCCAATCATAGCAACGAAATGGTCGCCGTGGATTTGCAGAAAATCGTAAGCTTCAGCGTTAACATCTATATTGGGCGCATAGCCAATTTCATAAACAGCCATGACTATTTTGGTATTTTCCATTTCTTGCAGCAAACTTGCAACAGAACGCTTTTGAGCAGATAGGGCGGGATAAGAGCCACCAAACTTATAAGCAAATGCCGAAGCATAATCCATATCATACATACGACTATCTAAAGTAGAATCCAATGGCGGACGGCAACGCATATCAATAGCGTACAAAAATATTCACCTCCTAGAGCTTTACTGAAGAACGATATCACGGGCGTTGAGCAGAAATTTTTGGCATTGACTGTAAACGGTTTCAATAATATCTTGTGCTGGTCGAATGGAATCAATAGCAGCAACGATTTGACCTGCCATAACAGCTCCTTGTTCTATATCTCCTATTTGCATTGCTGTGCGACCAGAGCGGAAAACCAGCGGTTGGATGCGTTGAGCAGCTTCTGCCGCTGGATATTCTTTTTCAATAGCATTTACCTGCTCTGCTAAACTATTGCGCAGTTGACGGCAGGATTCATCAGCACAGCTCCCAGTGATAACTGTAGACATATCGCCAGCCTGAAGTATTGCTGCTTTTGCGTTGGGATGAATTGCCGTTTCCGATGCAGCAAGGAAGGCCGTTCCCATCTCAATACCATCAGCGCCCAATATCATGGCCGCTGCCATGGCGCGCCCGTCAGCAATACCACCAGAAGCAATAATTGGCACTGATAAAATATCTCTGACCTGAGGTACTAATACCATAGTGGTCTGTTCAGTAATATGGCCACCACCTTCCCAGCCTTTGACAATGATAATGTCAGTTCCAGCTTGTTCAGCCAGTAAAGCATCCTGTACAGCAAACACTTTAGTAATGATTTTTAGACCTGCCTCATGAAACAGAGCAAAATATTTTTTGGCGAAAGCTAAATCAAAATGTCGTGTTTTGTTACGCATGGTATCCAGATGAACAGCTGCTGGTTTTTCTGCTCGTACAACCGTCATAATGTTACTGAAATATTCTTCGCTTAAAAAAGCAGGATGAAATGCCATATTAAATCCAAAAGGTTTATCGGTTTGTGCTTTGACTGCCTGCATTTGTTCAGCAATAAATTCTGGCGTAGCCATGGCGGTTCCTAAAATGCCAAAACCGCCGGCAGATGATACCGCCGCTACAAGAGGGGCAGTGCTGACCCATGACATAGGACCTTGCAAGATGGGTTTTTCAATGTTGAGGATTTCACATATTTTGTTATGCATAACCATTTTCTCCTTTTTTAAATCTAAAAACCATATAGCCAAATTTTAATAATAGATCTATAACTGATTTCTCTCCGCTTTTGTGATAATATTGTGTATCAGTCTAAACACAAACTATCACAAAAGTGAGAGTGAAATAAAACCATGTCGCATTCAATATTTGCAATAAAATTACTAATTTAATTTATTTTGGATTAAATAATCTGTATCCGCTAGATTACTGCTCTAGTCCAAGAAAGTTGACGGCGTTATCATACATGACTTTGGGCAGAACTTCTGAACGAATGCCGCAGTTCAGATAAAAATCATGAACGAATTTTTGATCATTATAAGGATAACTAGTGCCGAACAGGATCTGGTCACTGAGCAAATAATTAGCTGCGGTGATACAATCTTGATAGCCAGGTAATTTCAATATATAACTATCTGTAATAATGCGTAATGTAGGATACTTCATACAAGTTCCGCACATTTGGGTGAACCATGGCCAAGCAGCATGACTTAGGCCTAGCTTTAATGTCGGAAAAGTATGCATAATATTTTCTACTCGAATAGGCATAAAAGCGGTAGCATCTGGCATACTGCCTCGACAAACTGTAATAATTAAGGGCAAATTATGTTGAGCACATTTTTCATATAAAGGGAACAAGCGCTCATCGTCAATAAACCATGAGTCGTAACCATATTTGGGATTGCCAGGTTCAGTAGTGACGCCAGTAAAAGGACCGTTTAAAACATATTGCTCAATATCGGCTATTGCGGTATCCAGTGCCAACGGATCACAACCTACCATAGCCACAAATCGATCAGGATATTGGCTAAGCACTTCCAATGCTTCTTGATTAGCGGTTTCAGAACCATCTCGGCGCACTGAAAACACCCCTTTTTCGATACCAACAGCATCCATTTCAGCAATCAACTGTTCTAAAGAACGATTGACTGCCGATTGAGCAGGATAGGAGCCACCAAAGCGTTGACCAAAAGCAGTCGTAAATTCAGGATCAAAAATTCTGGTGTTCACCAAAGATTTTACAGGTGGACGACAGCGCATATCAATACATTTCATATTAAACAACTCCTTTTTAAATATAATCTATCTTTAAAAAATCAGCAGCATTTTTACGCATAATTTTTTCGAGTACCTCGTCTCGGAATCCTGTATTCATGTAGAAATCACAAACTCGCTTTTGAGCATGGTAAGGATAAGAGGTGCCAAATAAAATTTGATCGCTGAGTAAATAGTTTGCAGCCTCAATGTAATGTTGATAACCGGGTGTCTGCATAAGATAACTGTCAGCGATTATACGAAGATTGGGGTATTTTACCATAAGACCACCATATTCTTTAAACCAAGGGAAAGCACCATGGCAAAGCCCAAGACGAAGTTTTGGAAAAAGCCGCAAAACGTTTTCGACGCGAATAGGCATATAAGCGGTAGCATCAGGATAAGCGCATCCGCCAAAGGTTACAGTAAGCGGTAAATCATGCTGCTGACAAATATCATAAATAGCATATAACCTTTTATCGTCAATAAACCATGAATCATAGCCAAGGCTTGGATTGCCAGGTTCTAAATTAACGCCGATAAAAGGACCATCAATAGCATAAGTGGTTATTGCTTCCAAACTAGCGGGTAAATCTAAAATATTTGTCGCCACTAAAGCAACAAAACGCTCTTTATGTGCGGTTAGAAAATCCAGTGCTTCCTGATTGGCGTCTAATTCATCACTCCAACGCACCTCGTAGACGCCTAACGCAATATCGCAGGCATCCATTTCCCCAATAAGTTGGTTTACTGAGCGGTTGATGGCTGATTCAGCAATATAGGAATTGCCAAATTTCTTAGCAAAAGCGGACGCGTATTCGACATTATATAACCTTGTCGAAAGCAACGATGGCAAAGGCGGACGACATCTCATATCAATGATTTTCATAGGAAACTCCTCCTCGAATAAGTTATATAGTAAATAATATTAAACGTAAAACAAACCAGCCAGATACCAGTAAGGTATTTCAATAAGGCAAAAGATGGCAAAGGTTAATAAAGTTTTTAAAGAAGCCAACTTGATAAAATCTTTCATGGTAATGAGTCCAAAACTGAAAACTACGACAAACGTTGTCACTTCATGTGGAAAGAAATAACAATCAGAACCAACGATAGTAGCCATCATTAACGTAACAGGATTCATTCCCAGCATATCTGCTATCTGGGCCAAAGGCGCCGATAATGTGGCATAAATGGCGCTAGCAGATAAAACTAAATTGGAAGCAGCAGCAATAATTACGGTTAAAATGCACACCGGAACGGCTCCTAAAGAAGAAACAATCGGCATAGCGGTAGCCATAAAAAAATCGCGAAAACCTACGCTGACACCGACAGTACCAATTCCCATACAAGATGTCATAAAAATCAATACATTAAGACTGACTTTGTTTGCCGATTGAACTGTAGCTGCTCGCAAACCAGGAAAAAATAAAAGATACGGCGCAAGAAAGAAAATATACTCTAAAGGCCAACCATGCAGGCTTTGGGTCAAGATATAGCCAACAATCACTGCTAAGATAATCAGCGAGTGAACTTCTTCTTTTGAAATTTTGCCTAAAGCGTTTAATTCTTCCTTGAAATATTCTTGACCGTTAGCAACAATAAAGTTTTTAGTTTTGAAAATTTTTGTCATAACCCAAATAAACAAAAGGGCACTGATAATATGGGGCCAATTATAGACAAAAGCAGTATACCAATTCATTGTAACCGTAAGACCTACCGCTTCTATGCCGCTTTGCAATAGGGAAATCGTTACTGGAGAATAAATAAATGCGGTGCACCCAAAAGCGCCAATACAAGCCACAGACATAATAATGGCAGATTCTTTGCAAGGTTTATCGTAGCCGAAGGCTTTGCAAATGCCATAAGCCATAGTAGCAATAATGATATATCCACGACCAAAGGTGATAATACTAAGGATGACACCTGCTAGGTAAAAAGCATAAAGGGTTTTGTTATACGTACCACCACATTTAACGATACACCACAAACAAATACGCCTGAGCAAGCCACATTCATCTAAAACATTGGCGAAAATAAAGGCACCTATGGCCATATAGACCACTGGTTTTAACCAAGGCGATAGAACCACATCAATAGGAGCTAATCCACTAAAAATATAGAGCGCAGGTAAAAGAGCTGCAGAAACGAGCAATGGCGCAAATTCAAAAATGAACAAGAAAATAACAAAAGACGTTACAGCAAAGAATAATCTTAACGATGGTGTAAACACCTCATTGGTCGGAATTAACATGATGCTTAAGGAAAAGGCAAAGGTCAGCGCCCATTTCCATAGGCTGTTTTTATCAAGAGTTTCTAGATCTATCATTTTATAAACTCCCTTCTTAAATATTTTTTAATACAAACAAATCATAAGAATATATTTTAATCTTTCTGAAATAATAGTATCGATACTATCAACTTAAAAGCTTGTTAAACTAATCGATAGGTAAATTGGGTTTGTTGCCAGATACCACCACCTTTTGGATTAAACTTATGAGTACTGTAGCAAAGCAACTATTGCTGGCCATGCAATTCTTGCGTTTCTTACATGCTGATTATATCAATAAAAAATTTATTTGCATAATATCTAATAGATGCTATCATATGAATAACATTCATATATCAGATTATCGATAAAAATATTCACTTTTGTGGAAGCATTTATTTGATGTAATACAATAAGCTGTGAAGATCGACTACTTTCTG